>CAYUEE010000073.1:0-22147 GCA_964443615.1 uncultured bacterium
GCGGCGTCGGATCCTTCAAATGGTGTGCCCTCCGATCCAACTGCACTGATTTATAAACAGGATCCAACTGCTGTTACCTTTGAAGATTTCGTGATCATTCGGGCCTTGAGCTCCCTCCCAGTCTCCCTTCGTACCGCTCAGAATGTAGCCCTAATCGCCAACACTCTGGCCGATTCCAATGACTTTTCCGCCAATCAATTGGAGCCACTACCTACGGCTACTAATACAGACTTTATTCAGGGAGGGACCAGTCCTGCTCCAGATATTCTTGATGCTGCTGTTGTCTTTGCTGCTATTTCCCTTGCCCCTGAACTTCGGACTGCTGAAACTCTAGCTCAGACCGTCAACGTATTGCTGCCAGGCTTCAATATTCAAGCTACCGATATTCAGGCCATTCCAGGCGTGTCACTACCAGGCTCTGAGGGATTCATCAATTATGACGAGGCTGTTGATGGTGATTTATCTGATGACCCGAGCAATCCTGATGCCTTTGTTTTGCAAATTGGCAATAACCGCTTCACAGCAACACAACAAGGGAGCCCTCGCGATCTAGACTTCATCACGGTTCAGGTCCCGGAGGGATCCGTTCTATCTCAGGTCGTTTTAGAAGACTACATTGTAGCGGATCCTCAGAATCAAGCGTTCTTAGGACTTGAAACGGGAACCACGTTCATCACCAATCCCATCTTCCCAACAGCTACGAACCTGCTGGGAGGGATCACCTTTGGGCTCAACGAGCTAGACACTGACATCCTGGACGACATAGGCACACTCCCGGGTGCTATCGGATTTACAGGACCTCTTCCCGACGGCGATTATACGTTTTGGTTCAACCAGACAGGACCTGCCTCAACCGCATCCTTGAATCTAGTAGTATCAGCCAACTGATGACTTATCCAACTGATGACTTATCCACTGGGTGAAATGTCATGTCAATGGAATGGGTTTAGGACCAGAGTCAGCTACCACTAATGGGATCAGGATCCTGAGTTGCCGATGAATCTTGATTCACCTGATATTGTGACGTCAACTGGTCTACACGACGAGTAAGCTGGGATTAATGGTGCAGTGCATCACCAGACTTGCATCACCAGATCCGTATTGCCAGTTCTGGCTATCTTGAAGGAGGATCCTATGAAACTAACTAGCCAAAACCTAGACCAACGACTGGACACCGTCTACGATGCCATCATTGTGGGAGGAGGAGCTGGTGGACTGTCTGCCGCCATTTACTTAGCTCGGTATGGCCTTAAATGTCTCGTCGTGGAGAAAGGTAAGGGCCGTTCGTTCTGGATGCAGGATCTGCGCAACTATCTTGGAGTTAGTCCTGACACACCAGGGCGTGAAATTCAAAGTCACGGAATTGAGCAAGCTCTGCATTGGGGTGCTGACGTCCTCAGGGGATATGTCGAAGAGGTCACGGATGAGGGCGAAGATGGATTGACCGTTAAAGTTAAGGTGGGTAAAGCTGACAGTATCTTCCCTGTGTTCCGGACCAAGTATGTGATTGCGGCGTCGGGACTGATCGATTATCTACCCCAGCTTGAGAAGATGCAGAATGTCTACGACTATGCGGGCTACACCCTTCATGTATGTATGATTTGTGATGGGTTTGATATGTGGGATCAAAAGGCGATCCTCATCGCCAGTACCGAGCCTAAAATTGAGGCTGCCTTTGTCCTGAGCTGGTTCACCCCTTACATCACTGTTCTAACGCATGGCTTGTTTGAGGTCAGTGATGCCATGAAGCGTCGACTAGCGGAACATGGTTATCCTTTGTATGAGTCTCCCATTGTTCGGTTCTTGGGTGAAAAGCACAGAATGTCGGGTGTGGAATTAGAAGATGGCACCATGATTGAAGCCTCAACTGGGCTGGTCAATATGGGATCTCGCTTCCACAACCACTATCTGCACTCCATTGAAGGTTTGACATGGGATGGTGAGAATTTGGTGACCGATGAATGGGCTCAAACGACTCATCCCCGTATCTTTGCTGTGGGTGACCTGAAAAAAGGTCTTAACCAGGTTTCAATTGCAGTCGCTGATGGTACTCTGGCCGCGACCAAGATCTGGCGCAACATTCGCCGGGCTTCTGAACCTCGGAAGTGGGAAGAAAACGTGCCGAAACTGACGGCTGTAGCAGGAGTCTCCTGACCTATGGATGACCCCTCTTACCCCTGGCCTTACAGGACTCCAGGGATCCCAGATACAGCCTTTGAACGGATCCCAGGCATCCCGTTAAGTCCTCGTGAAGTCAGAGTGTTGATTTTGAGTCAATTGCGCTTAGCTACCGATAATATCCTCTGGGATATTGGAGCAGGAACAGGCACCATTACCGTTGAAGCAGGTTTACTCTGCTCAGAAGGGAAGGTTCTAGCTGTTGAGCGTGACGAGGATGTGGTTGAACTCATTCAACGGAACTGTCGAAAGTTTGGGGTAAGCAATGTTCAGGTTATTCAAGGGACAGCCCCCGCTTGTTTTGACCAGTTGCCCTCTTCCCCAGATCGCATCTGTCTGGAAGGGGGGCAACCATTACAGACGATTTTGGAACGAAGTTGGCAGGTGCTACGCCCCAGTGGCCGCCTAGTCGCGACAGCCACCTCTTTGGAGAGTTTGTACGCCCTGTCAGCAGCATTTGCTTCAGTCCGCGCTCGACATGTGGAGGTTATTCAATCTGTTGTCAATCGACTGGAACATCGTGGCCGTGGGCAATCCTTTGTAGCCTTGGATCCGGTTTTCGTGCTCAGTGGTGAAAAGTTAGACTGACTAGATAAGTGAGTCAGCCGCTGTCGTAGGTACACTACTATAGTGAAAGTCAAACTAACTACGGCTCATAGTAAGTCAAACTCACTCAGTGGTAGTAAAATCAATCCAGTTTTGAGCTAAGGATCCCTACATGCCTGGTCGGGTAACGATTGCAAATTGGGCTGGCCGTTTGTGTAACAACATTGTGCAGTTGTGTCATGCAATTTCCTATGCTGAGCGCACCCACTCATACTTGAGCGTCCCGCCTCACGACCTACTGCAGACTTACGATATTGACTTTACAACTGGATCCTCAAGCCAGGATGTTTTGGTTGATGACTTCTTCTGGCTCAACCCTCAGCTGTTCGAAGCTAAATACCTAGAGTGGAATGAGCGAAGACGGATCCTTAAAACATATATCCAGGCCATGCTTCCCAGCCAATTACTGCCGCAGACCCCTCAAGCAGGACTGGTTATTCACATTCGCTCGGGAGATATTTTCCAACGATTGTCTGCTGCAGAGGTCTTTCAGCAGGCACAGAATCCCCTCCGAGGTGTTGTGAGACTCATTCGAGGTACTCATCGCGTAAATGCGGCCTTTGTCCAACCTCCTCTAGCCTTTTATCTGAGCATCATCGAGAGTCAACCCTGGTCTCAGGTTACGCTAGTCTCTGAAGATCTAAAGAATCCTGTAATTCAAGCTCTACGGCAAGCCCATCCTACTATTCAGTTCCAACTTCAAGATCTTGAAGCAGATATTGCGACCCTACTAGCTGCAAGCCATTTAGTCATTGGGTACGGATCCTTTGGTATGACTTGGGCTTTGCTTAGTGAACATCTTCAATCGCTGTACTGTCCCGTTGTCCCTGCCCAGGTTTTTGGTGAAGTGCGTCCGGGTAACATTGAAGCGCTTGATGTGCATAGTTTCCAATTCAATAACTACATCTCAGCGAACTGCTGGCGGGCAACAGCAGCTCAGAAACAATTAATGCTCACGTATGATGCCCGTAACATTGTTTTAGTTCAGTAAACCTTTGCTTATTAGACCTCAGTTCGGCAAACGCCACTTCAATAGACTTCCATAGAAGCTAGCTTAGGATCGTCTAGATCAATATGGTGATGAGCATGGGCTGCTTCGCTACAAGTGCGAGGAGAAGGGAACACCTTGGTAGGGTTAGCTAGCGTGTGAGGATCAAAGACATGTCGAACCCACTTCATTGTCTCCAGATCAGTGTGAGAAAACATCTCGGGCATGTAGCAGCGCTTATCAGCTCCGATTCCATGCTCGCCGGAAATACTGCCGCCGACTTG
This sequence comes from uncultured bacterium, assembly GCA_964443615.1. Taxonomy (GTDB): domain Bacteria; phylum Cyanobacteriota; class Cyanobacteriia; order Thermostichales; family Thermostichaceae; genus CAYSWV01. The sequence goes on from CAYUEE010000073.1 coordinate 4,057, forward strand.
CACACAAAGCTTCAAAATCTCCCCACCCAGCTGTTCAACCTGCTCTAATGCACCAGGGTCGGACTCATTGTATAGAATTAAGGGGTGCAAATTGCCATCTCCTGCATGAAAGACGTTTGCCACTGGGTATCCAAACATCTGGCTTAATTCAGCTATTCGACCTAACACAAATGGTAATTGACTTCGAGGGATCACACCATCCTGCACAAAGTAGTTCGGGCTCATTTTCCCCATTGCTGCAAATGCAGCCTTGCGGCCCTTCCACATCCGTAATCGCTCTTCTGGATCCATTGCTACCTGCACTGAGCGTGCTTTATTCCGATAGCACAATGCCGTGATCCGTTCCGTACAAATGTCTACATCCACTTGAGAGCCATCCACTTCAATCAGCAATATGGATCCGGCATCACGAGGGTAACAGTTCGTTGCCACAACATCTTCAACCGCATTAATACTGAAGTTATCCATAATTTCCATCCCAGCGGGGATAATACCTGCCGCGATCACATCAGACACCGTGGATCCCGCTTGTTCGACAGTTTCAAAATCCGCTAAGAGGACTTGGATATGTTCCGGTGACTTTAAGATTCTCAGGGTAATTTCGGTGGCGATGCCCAGCGTCCCTTCAGATCCGACAAATAGCCCTGCTAGATCAAATCCCGGGTTTTCAGGCACGGATCCACCCATACGGACCACATCACCCGAAGGTAGTACCACCGTCAACCCCACCACATGATTCGTCGTTACGCCATACTTGAGGCAATGTACCCCACCTGAGTTTTCCGCAATATTGCCACCGATGGAACACACTGACTGACTGGATGGATCTGGAGCATAGTAGTAGCCCTCCGCTGCGATCGCTTGGGTAATCCAGGTGTTAATAACGCCCGGTTGTACTGTAATGCGTTGATTCTCCAGGTCAATCGATAGGATCTGCTTCATCAATGATGTTGTGATAACAACACAGTTCTCAACAGGCAGTGCTCCCCCCGATAACCCTGTACCTGAGCCCCGAGCCACGAAAGGGACTTGATGCCGTTGACAAACTTGTAGGATCCTGACGACCTCTTCTGTGGATTGAGGCAAAACCACCATGGCCGGAACCTGGCGATAGCTCGCTAACCCATCACACTCGTAAACTAACAGTTCCTCCCGCCGATGGAGCACCCGAGATGGATCTAAAACGGCCGTCATGTCTGCTAAAACAGAGACCCAGGTAAAGGAAGTTGAGCCAGGAAGCGTAGATACTGAGGCCATAATGCTAAGGGAATAAAGGACAGGATCCTTGGGAGTTCTCGAAAGAGATACTTTTATTCTAGGGGCATTTCACTCAGGGGATCTAGACTGAAAGTGAGTCCGCAGTAAACGTTATTCGCTCCTCGTTTCCGTAGTTAGCCGGATGTGCTGGCATTGGGATTACCCTTTAGAGTATGAACAGCTGAGCTTAGATGGTAGGTTGCTGCACGTGCCTGAGTCTTTATTCACACTCTCAATCAAGCCTGAAGAGAATTGGGACCAAGGTAGTCATCTTGATGGCTCGGATATTAGCCGAGGACATTTGATGGTGGTGGATGACCAGCCGAATAGCCGCCGTCTACTGGCTGATTTATTGCGATTGATTGGCTACCAAGTTACAGAGGTTGAGAGCGGTTTAGAGGCTCTAGCTAAGGTCCGAGACTCGCAGCCCGACTTGATTTTACTCGATGTGATGATGCCTGAGATCAGTGGGTTTGATGTGTGTTGTGCGTTGAAAAAAGATGAGCTAACCCGTCTGATCCCAGTTGTTTTGGTAACAGCTGCTAGCGATCACATCAATCGGGTCCGAGGCATTGAGTCTGGGGCCGATGATTTTCTCAGTAAGCCCTTCGATGAGACAGAGTTGATTGCTCGAGTTCGTTCACTCGTTCAACAGAAGCGCCTAAATGAGGACCTCGATAATGCTGCACAAGTTCTATTCGCCATTGCTCGCAGTGTAGAGAGTCGGGATCCCACTACGGGTGATCATTGCGAACGCTTGGTCAGTGTTGGTGAGATGTTCGGTCAATTTTTGCATCTACCTCGTCAGGGGGTGAAGGCTCTCCGGTGGGGGGGGTACCTGCACGACATTGGTAAGATTGGGATCCCAGATCGTATTCTAGGCAAGCAGGGTAAGCATACACCCGATGAATGGGTCATTATGCAATCGCATGTATTGATCGGTGAGCAGATTTGTCAGCCGCTACGCTCTGCCCGGGACGTACTGCCCATTATTCGGTCACATCATGAACGCTGGGATGGCAGTGGCTACCCAGATGGTTTAGTTGGAGACAGCATTCCACTGATTGCACGCGTATTTCAAGTGATTGATATTTATGATGCTCTCCGCTCTAAACGGCCCTACAAAGGTGCCATGACCAATGAACAGGCACTCGGGATCCTGATCGAGGAACGGGAGCGAGGCTGGCGAGATCCGGAACTCGTGGAGCAATTTGCCTCCTTTTTGAAAAACTCTGTCGGTCAGGATATGCTGGCTGAACTATATCGGGAATAAATTTTCAATTCAATTGAGATGAACGAGCCGGATCCTTCTACACCGAGCCAGCCCTAAAAACCAAACCAGCCCTAAAAACCAAACCAGCCCTAAAAAGCCACCTTTGCTGAAGTAATATTTTAAAATAAAGCTATTGAAACAAAGCAGGATCCTTCGCAACAAGATAGTAGAGGCTTGGGCAACAAGAGATATTCGTGAGCACTGCCGCTCTATTTTTGCAGCACTGTCAGCACGACATTTCAGTGCAATACTTAGGCTTTAAAGCGTGCAACTGATGAACAACATGAAATACAAATGAAATACTGGGACAATAGCTAGTTAATTCCACAAAAATTCTCAAGTTCTAGATTGTTTTAAGATCTGAACTGCTATGGATATGTCGCAATTGGCACTTAATCAGTTTTTGTAGATAAGGATCCTAGTCAATGAAAGTTGAATCATATGCACTAATGGCTTAATAGATCCTTGACCTACACCTTTTCTGTTGCATCTCTCAGTAAGCTTCAGTAAATTGTTTCTCCCAAGCTAATCGGCTCTAATAGCCACTCTGTGGGTCTGTGGGTGAGTAGAACAAGGGCTAAGGTTCAGCCTGTTCACAGATAGCCCGCATGTTTTCTGGCATATCCTTCCTACCGCGATGAGCGTTTGTGGAGTCGGGAATCAACCTCTAGGATCTCTGCAGGTACCTTTCTGTACTTGAGGCCTGACCTAGGCTTGAGATGCAGATCTCTTTTATTAAGAGCTGGATCCAAAAGCCAATAAAACTGCATAATCCCATGCGTGCCCTTACAATTCTTCATGAAATCCTCAGTCAAGACGAGCTATAAAGTTACCTTGAAGGCAGGTTTCGCCCAAGTAGAGGTGAAGTGCGGGTGGACTCTGTTGAGTCAGGGTTTATCCAAACGGGTGAATCCTCGATTTCGCTGCCCCTACAGCCTGACTTTAACGTGTCTGCAGCAGATGACATACGGAGATGACTATGCAAGATTACTTTACTCGGTTGATCGCCCAAGCGGATTCCCGTGGTGCTTTTTTGACAACCGAAGATTTCGATCGTCTGTCCAGCGTAATTGCTGATGGCAACAAGCGGTTGGACTGCGTTAACCGTCTGACTAGCAATGCTTCTGAGATCGTGATCGAGGCGGCTCGCACCTTGTTTGCTAATGAGCCTGATCTAATTGCACCTGGTGGCAACGCTTACACCAACCGCCGCATGGCTGCTTGCTTGCGCGACATGGAAATCATCTTGCGCTACATCACTTACGCAACACTGGCGGGTGATGCCTCTGTGCTCGAAGATCGCTGCTTAAATGGTCTTCGTGAGACTTACTTAGCGCTGGGTGTACCTGCAGCTTCCACAGCTAATGGTATCCAGGAGATGAAGAAAGTGGCTCTGAGCAAGGTTATGGATCCTAGTGGCATCAGTCAGGGCGACTGCAGTGCGCTCCAGAGCGAGATTGCTAGCTACTTCGACAAAGCGGCTACAGCTATCGTGTAGTCCATCAGATCCCTTTTTAAGACAAACCTAAATTCAGGAGTTACAAGGTGAAAACTGTCATTACTGAAGCCATTGCTTCTGCTGATAACCAAGGTCGTTTCTTGAATGCTAGCGAAATGCAGGCGGTTAACGGTCGTTATGTTCGCGCGGCTGATTCTCTGCAGGCTGCTCGCGTCTTGACTCAGAACCAAGAGACTTTGGTTAAGGAAGCTGTTCAAGAAGTGTTCAATAAGTTCCCTTACTTGACCCAACCCGGTCAGATGGGGGCTACTGACACGTTCCGTGCTAAGTGTGCTCGTGATGTTGGCTACTACCTACGCTTCATTACTTACTGCCTAGTTGCTGGTGGTACTGGTCCTATGGATGACTACTTGATTGCAGGTTTGCGTGAAGTTAACCGTTCCTTCAACTTGTCTCCCAGCTGGTACATCGAAGCTCTGAAGACAATGAAGACTCGTTCCACTGGCATGTTGAGTGGCCAAGCTGCTAACGAAGCTAACATCTACTTCGATTACGCTATCAATGCTCTGAGCTAAGCCACAGCTTGGATGCAAACTTGATTTGACTGATTGCTGAGATTTTGGGGAAGGCGAGCAGCCAGTGATGATGGGGGGTTTACGCAATCTGTGTAGCCAGCTCAGAGTGACTAGTCGTTCGCCTTCTCTTGGTTTGAGATGATTCTGTAGTTGAAACTGACGGTCGAGTTGACTGACTTTTGCTGACTAAGCTTAAGTGTTCACCTATGTGCTTCACCTATGTGCTTCACCTGTGTGTTTCACCCGTATGGCTTATCAGTGCATTTCACCTGTGTGTTTCATCAGTGCGTTGTAAACTTACTCCTTGAACAACTATGTACGGAAATTCTGCTATGGGCTCCGAGGCTCTCACTGAATCTGGAAGCCGTGTGTACAAGATTGAATACACCGGTATGCTCAACCCTGTCTCTTCTTTGGCTACCTCCAGCATGGTTCGTCGCAGCACTCAATCGGTGACTGTATCTTATCCTCGTATGTCTAGTGAGGTGCAGCGGATCCTACGGATGGGTGGCAAAATTACTACCATCACAGATATGACACCTAGCCAGAACTAGGTTTGAGCGACGTCGATTGAATTGGATGAAGTTAGGTACGTTATGTCATCGGAGTCAATGGCCTCGAATACTGCAGTTGAGCCGGTCCAACTCTCCTGGGAGGATGCGGTGGCTCAGTTACAGGGGCCTGACTTATCACTGCGCTACTATGCGGCTTGGTACCTGGGTACGATTCGGGACCCTCGTAGCGTCGATCCCTTGGTCCAAGCTTTGGAGGATGACGATGATCGCACAGCCTTGGGAGGGTATCCTCTCAGACGCAATGCGGCCAAGGCTCTGGGGAGTATTGGTGATGCTCGTGCCGTACCAGGACTAATAAAGGCATTAAGATGTTCGGATACTCATGTTCAAGAAGAAGCAGCTTATGCCCTGGGTCAGATTGGGGATCCGCAAGCCCTAGACGCCTTAGCAACTCTGCTTCAGGATCCTACGGCTATTCATCCCTGGGAAGCGATTATCAGCGCGATTGGTCAGTTAGATGGACAGAAGTATGCTGAGCGAATTCAACCCTTTTTAACGGATCCTTCAAAACGTGTTCAAGCGGCGGCAGCCTGGGTCCTGTACCGATTCACGCAGGATCCTGCCCTCACCACTACACTTGTCAGTCTCATGCGTCAGGAAGAGTCGATGTTGGGGCAAGCAGTGTTATCAGCCCTGGCTCGCTCGGGGTGGTTAGGGGGAGCTGAAACTATTGCAAAGGCAAAATTAGCTGTCAATTTACGATTAAATGCCCTCAAACTATTATTTGATAGCGCCGTTACCTTGCCCGATGTAACACCAGAGGTTGCGGCGGCCACAGTGATGCCTTGGATTGAAACGTTACTCTAGCTGATCAATGACGATGACTTTCACGGAGCTCATTGCCCATTTTGAACAGGCCAGTTCTGAAGAAGAGCTGATAGCGGCAGTCCAAGCCCTAGGATCCTCACACAATCCGGAAAGTCTGCCGTATCTAATCAAGTCGTTTGGGTTTAATCAGCCTGCTGTTGCGGATGCTGCCCTAGCAGAAGTCTTGCAGTTTCGGGAGGCAGCGGTAGATCCGTTGTTAAACTCAATCGATAGTTACGATTACGGAGCACGGGCCTATTCCACTAGGGCTCTGGCTCAAATTGGGGATCCGCGAGCCTTTGAGTTTTTAAGTCGGTCAATTCAAGAGGATTTTGCTCCCAGTGTCCGACGAGCTGCAGTAAGAGGGTTAGGATCCGTGGTGTCTAAGCGACCAGAGTCTGATCAAAAAATTGCAATGGAGCAATTAATCGGAGCTCTAGACTATTCCGACTGGGGACTGCGGTATGCTGCCATTTGTGGGCTAGTGGATTTGTACCGCCGAGGGATTCAACGAGAGTGGATACACACAGTCCTGAACCAGGTGAGCAAAGATCAGGATCCTTTGATCCGAGTGAAAGCAATCACTGAGTTAGGATCCTTGTCAGAGTAGACAACCATCTACACGCTAGCGCATAGTAGCAGTGGAGGAGCTATCTGGAGATTGCTATGACCACTGGCCAATGGGATAGGCAACGAGATTCGCGGACCCCTAACTTTGAGTCCAAAAGCGAGGTTGATGATCTGAAACTTAAGGTCAGTCGATTAGCTCTAATCAATATGGCCCTGTGGTCTTTCGTTCAAGAAACAACTGGAAAAACAGAACAGGATCTAATCAACCGAGTTCAGGAACTGGATATGCTAGATGGTCAGGCCGATGGCAAAATTCAAAGTCGTGTGGCTAAGTGTCAGAGCTGTGGTCGGACTTTGAACAAACGGCATACGAATTGTATGTACTGTGGGGCGGAACGTCAAATGACAACAATCTTTGAACAGGTGCTATGAGGCTAATGGATCCTGTGATGATTGGTCGCTGAACTGAAGTGCCTCAATCTGAGACAGTTGAAGATTGAATTTCTACTAATCTTAGCTAGTTAAGCCATTCGCTTTCGCTGAAGCCAGGTAGTAGGTTAGTGGACACACTCCAATAGGGATCAAATGGGCAATAGGGATCAAATGGGATTGGAAAGAGCATGAGAACATCGGAAGTTTAATACTTAACAAAAGCACTGATGGATTCTCGTCTTGAAGTGATGGGCCTACGGAGATTGATGTAAACGAACCAGCGACAGATTAATTTCCCACACGAGCTGAGGTTGAACGTAGCCTAAAAGGTGTTGACGAATGGTATCTAATTGCCGGACTAAATGCGTTTGCTGCTGGGCCCAAAAGTAATGTTGCAAATAATCTACCAACCATAACTGAGCCGGCACATCGAGGGTTTTTGCGATTCGTCGTCCCAACTTCAGAGCTTCAGCTAATGACGATGGCCATTGATGACAGCTTTCTCTTAGATCTACTGGAATCTGTTGCCACTGGTCTAGAGCCTGGAGGGCCACACCGGGACTGCCTTGAGCCATTGACAGCATCACTGGCGACAGGGATTCGACCCCTTGCTCCATCAGGATCTGTTGTAAATCCTCCCAGGCCAACCGGCGAAAGGGAATCACTTGACAGCGGGATACCAGCGTTGCTAGCAGAGCAGCTGAACTGGATGTGATTAAAATGACCATAGCATGGCCAGGTTCTTCTAATGTTTTCAATAGAGCATTAGCTGCCGCTTCCGCTAGCGTTTCTGCCCCTTCCACCACCATCACTGAGCGTTCCGTCCGCAAAGGAGCTCGTCCAGCAAATGTCACAATACCTTGTACTTGCTCCAGTCGAATGTGAGGTGGTGACCGCCGTTGTAGTCCAGCTTCAGTAGCTTCAGTTACGGTCAACAGCTTGCCCTGATGCAGGTAGGTCGGTTCAACCCAAAGCACATCTGGGTGATTCCCGTGTTCCACTAGCCGGCAGTTCAAACAGGATCCACACGGCACTGTCACGACAGGAGTTGCCTCGAGAAGAGATACTTGGGCCACCGCTTGGCATAGTACCGCTTGCACAAACCACCGAGCTGTTAAAGCCCGCCCTACTCCGTCTGGTCCAGCAAAGCAATAAGCAGTTGTCACGCGATCTTTTTCGAGTGCTGCCTGTAACAATCTCAAGGCGAGGGATTGTCCCTGGATCCAATACGGTAGAGTAACTTGCTTTACCATGGGGTACTCGCCTCAATCGACACTTGGGGTCAGAGAGCAAACGGATCCTTGTCAACAAAGTTGCGGACAAAGTAGTTAGCTGTTCCAGAGGGGATGTAGCCTTGAGCAGCTAAAGCCTCACCTAAACGCTGATCCGGCTCCCGGTGCTCAATCGCTGTTACAATCTCATCTTCAGTCACCAATCCTGCCAGTTTCAAATAGTCCCCTAACCGCTGGCCCCCTGACAATCGAGCGGCTGATCCACCATCACTGAAAAATTTCACTGTAGCCGGCTGCAGACCGGTTACATCTGCTAGAACGTGTGTCAGTCGACCTCCCTGTTCATGCCACACCTCTAGAACCCGATCGATGTCTAGATCTGTAATCAAGCTTGCTTCTTGCAAATTGAAGAATAAGGTTCGGGCCCAAGGCGTCAGCACTGGAGTCTGAGTGGGTTGTGAGCCCGTTCTGGAGTTAGGATTGGCTTGCTCTGAGCCAGACACCTGAGTGAGATCAGTATAAGCTACTGAGCTAGGATCCCCAGTATTTTGGGCTGATGTATCGAGAGTCACGACAGCTGCAGGTACCGGCGAGGATGTGACCGGATCCGATACTGTGGCTGAGGATTGGCTCGAAGGATCCGGCGGAGATGAGTCAGAGATGGCCGTAGACGGATCCGGAACTGAGGGTTGACCTTGGCGTTGGGCAAGCCATAGCCGTAACATAGGCAAGCTATTGACACCTAAGTCCATACGAACAGCGGCCACCATCTGCCGGTGTTGGTCTAAGCTGGTTTGTAGGAGCCGGTTGTGAACCTGTTGAGACTGCAGGTTTTGGCTCAGCGATGCTACCGTTTGTCGATAGGTGGCCAGTAATTCCCGTGTCTGTTCCACCTCACTAGACAGCGTCCCACGTCGTTGATCTTGAGTGAGATATCGAGCTTTGAGGGAGATAAGCTGCTTCTGCACATGGTCCAGCTCAGTAGTCTTGGTCTGTAAGGATCCTGTTGCAACAGATAGCTCGCGTTGAGCCTCCAGAAACTGAGAGGTTTTAACAGCCAAAGACGTTTTGAGTGATTTCACCTTCGCCTGCAACTGTTGTACATCCTGTTCTGCTGAGCGCCGCGTTGCAATGGCGTCTGATAGCTGATGTTGCAGTTGCCTGAGCTGGGACTGAGCGGTCTGAGCATCAGCAGTAACTTGGTCTCGGTAGGATTGGAACTCTTGTAGGGTTTGTTGAGCTTGGGCTTGGGCTTGAGCTAGAGCGGATTGAAGGTCCTCAATTTGGTGGTGTAGCATGTCGACGGTCTGGCTCTCCACTTCCACTTGGGACTGCGATTGTGTCTCAAGGGCAACTTTTAAACGGTTAATCTCTTGGGTTGATTGCAACTGATGGTGTTGGAGTTGCAGCTGGCTTTGCTGAAGTTGAGTTTGAGTTTGATGAAGTTCAGCATCAACCCGAGCTAGTTGGGCTTGTGTGCTCAACAATTCGGATTCGGCCTCATGGGCTTGAGTCTGGGCTTGCTCTAGCTGCTCTCGCACGGTAGTGACCTGAGACAGAAGCGCGGCCTGATCCACACTAGAATTTTGGGTCTGATCCTGGATCAGCTCTTGCTGCGCTCGAATTTTCTCTTCCAACTGATGGATCCGACGGGTGTATTGGTCCTGAAACGTTTGGATCTGCTGATTCATATCGGCTAGCAACACGTCCCATTCTTGGTCACGGGCTTGCAGTTGTTGTTCAAGCTCGGCAATTCGATCCTGATAGGCCTTTTCGTGCGATAGAGCCTCATCCACTCCTGTCGACTGGGGACTCCAAGACCAAGGTGATGGCTCTAGCTTAGGTTTAGGAGGCCTAGGAACTGATTTAGGATCAGCACTGTAGGGTTCAGGCGTGTGGTCTCTTACGACAGGTACGACAGGAGGAGCTAAGGGTGGAGAGGTCCGCATGGGAGGCGGTAACGGAGACGAGGGAGGATCCGGCAGGGGAACTAACTCCGAGATAGAGGCTGGTAACAAGGACTCTGGATCCTCTTCAACGTCCTCAAGCATGGGCTGGCTGGTGGGCATGGCAGTATGAAGAGCTTGCCAAGCATTGGGAGCCGCTTGTTGTTGAACCTGCTGTTGAATGTGGAGCGCCTCTTCGAGATCTTCAACCTGCAGCCACCCTTTCCACACCAAAATCTCACCCAACCGGCGGCCAAAGCGTCGTTGTTGAGCCAAAGCCACGCGGAGTTGATCAAATTCTAGATAGCCCAAAATAACTAGAATCTCACCCAAAGCTAAATCTTGACTAGGGGTGTACGTATACATCTCAGCCGGTGAAATCCAACCGTACTCCAGACAAATTTCCCCAAATTTCAGTTGGCTTGATTGCTGTTCTCGCAAGGCCTGATCCAATTGATCTTGGGTGAGAAGTCCGGCCTCTAGTAGGCGTTGACCCAGAGGCAGATCAGACAGGGATGAGTGTCTATAGGATTCTTTAGCCGCCATGGATCCTACTCTCCCTCGGATGGATGACTAGACAACCAATTTTACAGGTCTGCTGTTGCATATCCACTTGTATATCCACTTGCATATCCACTGTACGCTCGAGCTCCTTGGAATTTACTTCATCAGGGCTGCTGAGGACGTAGAGTGCCTCTATTTTGAAAGGTATCTGAGACCCCGTCAATCAATAATGATCCCTCATATGGCTAGACATCGTAAACGGAGCACATTGTGTGGAGCCAACCCAAGATGGCATACAACAACGCCCGGTTCGATTGATTGAGGGTTTCATACACAAACTGCCCCAGAGCATCTAGGGGAGTAAACACATCACCCGCTTTGAAGGGATAGGGTCCGCCAGCAGAGGTACCATGATTGCCCACCAACTGACGATAGGTTACCCCAGATCCAAATTTCTGCTGCAGAAGAGGGAGGAGCTCTGCCATGTCGTCAATTGAGTCTTGGTCTAGCTTCACTAGCAGGTGGGAGCTGATGGTGTAATCAACCTCAATCAGGATCCGGGTTTGGGCGGGTGACGGGTCGAATTCGCCAATCCATTGTCCAGGATCTAGCCAGTCAGGGGATCCTAGGCGTTGACTCAATGATTGGAACGCCGGTCCCCAAGGAACAGCCTCGGCATAGCTAGAGTTACTGTAAGCGATAAAGATGTTGCCCCGTCGCCGCAGCTGCAGTCCTTGGTGAGCAACACAGGCTAGCAGGTGCAGTTTACACCCGAGACTATGGCCTAGTCCGAAGGTGGGTATGGTCAGTAAGCCCAGGCGATCCTGAACCGAAAGAAACGTATGGGCGAGCTGGTGAGCCGTTAAGCGATGTTGGGTGTCAGTGGTGTAGCGAGGAGCCAAAATGCCATAGCCAGCATCAGCTAAGTCTTCGAGTAGGGCACTGTAGACAATCTGAGGGGCTAACCCCGTGAAGGCCCCTCCCAGAAAATGCAGGATCCCTCGCGGTTGAGAGGGCATCAGGATCCAGGTTTGCTCAAGCTCTTGCCAGGTCAGCGCAGTCATGGGTGTATGCAATTGCAACGTTACTTGTTACCTATTTGTTGTCTATCAGGCAATGGTTTCAGTCTAAACAGGTGGATATCTAAACGGTGAATATGTATCTGCAACAGTGGGACACTACTAAGGATTGACTAGAGGATTGACCACTTGAGTTGTGCTGCCGAGAGCTACAGGCGTGAATAGACAACCAGGAGGAGGAGGGGGAGGAAAGACCTGGACATTAATCTCATAGGATCCTGGCTCGCTAAACGTAAAGGTAGGGGACGCCTCCGTGGACATGGAGGGACTGACTCCTTCTTCAGGGAAGACAATCCACATCAGCGTGAATGAAGGTGAGAATGTAGAATTTAATTGATTGATTAATTGATCGATTGTGACAGAGTCACCTACGCTGACAGGAGGTAGAGGTGCGAAGGTAACGATGCCTGGAGTGGCTACAGGTGGACAGGTGGGCGAAGGTGTAGGAGAAGGAGGGGCAAGGGTAGCAGTATCCGAATCGCTACAGCTTTGAATTAGCAGACCTACCCCCAAGGCAACCATTGAAATGTGAATCACAGCGCGAGCCATACAATTGAACCTGAGTCAAAAGGTCAAAATTGAGCTAGTCAATGGCGGTTAGTCAGGTTACGGATGGTGCTGGTCACTGAATTGAAAACCCACAAAACTGCCCCAACTAGGATTAGCTTATCACGAGCTTCGCGGCCTGTCATAGTTCTAGGATCAAACCAGCTGTGGCCACGTCCCTTGGCAACCCCATGATCGCGGTTGAGGTCATAAATCACTTTCTCGGTGTACCAGCGCTCAGATTTGTCGGGATAACGGAGCTTCACCTGCTCTAGTAACCGTTTAGCCAGGGCCCGGTTACCCCCTGCTGCGTTCAAAAGTGTGGGATCGATGTAGTCTGGGTCACCCGGTAATTGCACTCGCCCTGTCTTCACTAACCAGATGCCGAGAGCAATGCCCGCGATGATCAATAGCACAAGGGCTGTCATACTACCTGCTCCCAGTCCATAGTAGTGTCCTCTGTCTCCCCTACTTTACAACCGATACGGGGCAGGCGAGGCGAAAACCCACACAGGATTTCATAGGGAATCGTACCTAGATAGTCAGCCCACTGCTGCACAGACAAGGATCCACCCACCAACTCAACTACATCTCCCACTGTTACATTAGACACCGAGGTCACATCCCACATGCATTGATCCATAGTGATGGTGCCGACTTGTTGAATTGTTTGATCGCGCAGACGACCCTGTAGCCACCCCGATAAACGTCTAGGGATCCCATCAGCATATCCAATGCCAACGGTAGCGATGTGACGGGGGGATGGCGTAATGTAGCGGTGCCCATAGCTAATGCCAATGCCAGCTTCGACGGTTTGAAGGTGTGTGATCCGAGCGTTCAGGGAGAGCACCGGCTGCAACTGCCCCTGCAGAGAGAGGTGTTCCGCTGGCGAGATCCCGTACATCGCCAATCCTACTCGCACCCGTGGGTAATGACTGTCGAGGCTAACCAATGCCCCGGCTGAATTATCTAAATGCACGACTGGAGTCGAACCGCCTCGGAGTTGAATCGCTGTTAAAATGTGTTTGAAGCGATCCTGTTGCACCGCTAACATCGGGCTATCTAGTTCATCAGCAGTGGCCAAGTGCGAGTACACACTACAGCAGGTGAACTTAGGATCCTGGACCAACTTCATCCACACCTCAGGGGCTTGTGACCACGGAATCCCAAGACGGGTCATGCCGGTATCAACATTGAGGTGAATCGGGATAGCACTAGACCGGGTGTGGGCCACCTCCTGATACATCGGGATCTGTTGAACATGGGTGAGGGTAACGTTCAAATGCCAATCTAGTGCGTAATTCAGCTCTGCCTGGGTATTCAATGGGCCTAGAATCAGAATGGGAGCCAGGATCCGATGCTGACGGAGTTCAATCCCTTCTGGCAGCGTGGCCACGCAAAAACCGGCGACACCTGCTTCTAGTAAAACGGGCGCGATTAACCCTACTCCATGACCATACCCATTCGCTTTAACGACGGCCCAGAAGTCAGTTCCAGGCTGCAAGTGGGCCCGGATCCGTTCCACGTTGGCCTGAAGCGCGGCGAGATCGATGTTAATCCAAGCACGGCTTTGATCAAGATTAGAAGAAGTCGCTAGCGGCATGGTTAGGGATAGGGTTTTCTATCATCGGTCATTGGAGCATCATGACTGCACAAATCATGACTGCACAAATAAAGTAGGTGCTAACCATTGTATAGAAGGATCCACAGCAGGAGCTGCAGAGAAGGCATCGGGCGAGATCAACTTCAACCCAGTTGCCCAGTCCGAGCGTTGCAAGAACTGAGGAGCATTGAGGACAAACTGACGGAACAAGTCATTCACATCCGGCAAGCCATCACCAACCCTCAGTTTTTCATCCTCATCACCTACCAGTGTTCTCAAATCCGCAATCGCCTCTTCTTCACCCCCTAGAGCATCTACCAGTCCCACATCTAGTGCCTGAGCCCCTGTGAAGATACGACCATCCGCTAGTGGACGGACATTTTCTTCAGTAAGCTTCTCTCGGATAGATTTCATGTCCGGTGTGAGCACAGAGGATCCTGATTCAGTCGGGCTAGGAAGGCGGCGACGACCCGTGGAGACATCAGCGACAAACTGGTTTAAGGTGTCATCAATCAAGTTTTGAATCAGCACATCCTCTGCTGCCGTAGAGGGACGGTAGGACGATAGCAAATCTTTGAACTCGCCGGTGGTATAAACCTTCGGTTCAACGCCCACTTTGTCTAGCAGCTCGCGAAGGTTAAGACCTTGCACGATGACCCCGATGCTGCCCGTTAAGGTGCCTGGGTTTGCATAAATTTTATCGGCAGCACTGGCCACATAGTAGCCTCCACTAGCGGCAACATCTTGCATAGTAACGATGACGGGTTTACCCGCATCCCGCACGGCCATCACCGCACGATAAATGTCTTGACTAGTGCCCACGGTACCACCGGGACTATTGATACGGAGCAGAACGGCCTTGACGCTATCCGTGTCTGCCGCATCTCGAAGGCGAGCTTGCAGGGGAGCAGTGGCATCAGCAAAAAATGAACTAGGGGCCCCCGCCGAAATCGGGCCTTGCAACGAAAATACCGCAATGCGATCTGGGCCAGTCACCCGTCGTTCGACCGATGATCCTCCCGATGAGACATTGCCTGAAGGATCCGACCCTTGGGGAGCACCTCCGACAATGGCTGCGATCAGGCATAAGACCACAAGTGCTGCTGCTAAAATCTGATTCTGTCGCATCCTACCCACTGCAAACACAACCTCTCTGTTCTATCAAGAAAATGGCAGCGGATGGATCCGTTTACCGAGCAACCGCCGAGCAACCACAATCTATTGTTCCGACTGACTCTACATCTATGTCGTAGTTGTTGCCCCGGCGTTCCTTACCGTGAAAGTTATATTAGAGACAGTGGACTAGCTGGATGAAAGGGAGATTGAACCCATTCCACCGATCACTAGTCTTAACTCAGGAGTTTCTATCAGGATCCGTAGTATGAAGCCTCTAATTGCTATTATTGCTAGCCTGTTTACCCTTGGATGCGGCTCTACCCTCACAACCCTCGCCACAGACCATGCCGCTTCCGACCCTGTTGCCCTACAGCAAGTCGCTCCTGAGAGTCTCAACTTTGCTGCTGCAGCCCAGTACTCTGCCGATCGCTGTGGTCTCACCATGCTTGTCGCCCGTCAAGATCAGATTCTGTTTGAGGATTATCCTAACGGTCATCGAATTAACGAAGCCGTCCATTTATTCAGCGGGACGAAAGCCTTCTGGTCCATCGCCATCGCCGCCATGATTGAGGATGGGATCATTGAGTCCTACGACCAACTCGCCGTAGATGTGCTAATGGAGTGGGAGCGCCCTTTCCGTCATCCCGGCAAAGATCAGATCCGGCTGCGCGACATCATGACCCTCTCCAGCGGTTTGAGCCAAAATCTCTCCTTCCTTTTCGGCTTTGAACCCCGCGCCTTTGATACCTACGAGTACGCCGTTGACAATCTGCGGCTGACGGCACCTGTCGGCACAGACTTCTCCTACGGACCTTCGGAATACTATCTGGCGGGGGCCATCATGGAGCGTCAATTAGCCAGCAGTGGTCTTGATCCGGATCCATTGAACTATTTAGAAGAGCGGATCCTTGATCCCATTGGTCTCAGGTATGCCCGCTGGAATCGTGACAGCGCGGGTAATCCGATCCTTCCGAATGGGGCATTCCTAACCGCTCGCAACTGGGCCAAGTTTGGTCAACTACTGTTGAATAATGGAGTCTGGAACGGTCAGCCGCTAGTGGATCCAGCTCTGGTGACGCAGCTGTATCAACCCTCCCCAGCCAATCCTGGTCATGGTCTATTCATCTGGCTCAACCAACCGGGTGGCTTTGGCCCTAGTGAAGAGGTGATTGGTCCGAATCAAGGTCATATCTACTACAACGGGTACTCTGATATGGTGGCCGCCTTAGGTGCAGGCAAAAGTCGAATGTACATTATTCCGTCTGAAGACCTCGTGATCCTGCGGCAAGCTAACACTAGGAGCAACACATTCGAAGACCATGAATTCCTCAGCTTACTGTTCGGCACTCCCCCCGGTGGTCGCTTATCCCGGACGACTCGCAGTTGCCCTCCTGCAGTTTAATAGCCGTTTAATTCAGGATCCTACGATTTGAAATAACTGTCACTGACTCCTTGACGGTCTGATCTCAAGTTCCGCCATTGAGTTAGCATAACTGACACCCATGAGCCACAGAGACGATAGGATCCTGAAGACGGATCCATCCCTAACTGCCCATGACATCAACCTCCCCCTTCCCTGCAGCCGCTCAGATCCATCCTCTCCAGCGGTTACAGCACTACGCCCAGGCCTATCATCATCGGATCCGTCTAGCCTCTCTGTGCTCAGTTCTCAACAAAATCTTTGACTTAGCGCCTCCCGTTCTGATCGGTGTTGCCGTTGATGTTGTCGTCCAACAGGAGCAATCCTTCATTGCCAATATTGGCATTACTAATGTCTTGCACCAGTTTCTCCTCCTAGCCTGGGGGAGTGCACTGCTGTGGGGGTTAGAATCTGCCTTTGAATATGCCTACGCCTGGTTATGGCGCAACTTGGCCCAGACCATTGAACACGATTTACGTCTAGACGCCTACGCCCATCTGCAAAACTTAGAAATGGCCTACTTTGAAGACCAGAGTACCGGCAGATTGATGGCGATTTTGAACGATGATATTAACCAACTCGAACGCTTTCTCGATATTGGAGCCAACGACCTCCTGCAAGTGGCCACCACCGTCATCGTCATTGGGGTAGCCTTCTTCATCCTGGCCCCCGGTGTGGCTGGGCTAGCCATGTTACCCATGCCTCTGATTCTGGCCGGATCCATTCGATTTCAAAAGTGGCTCGCCCCTCGGTACGCCCAAGTCCGCGAAAAAGTCAGCAGTCTCAGCAGCCGACTGTCCAATAACCTCAGCGGCATCACCACCATTAAAAGTTTTACCACTGAAGACCATGAAATTGAACGCCTCCGGCAAGATAGTGAAGCCTACTTACAGAGTAATCGAGCCGCTATTGCCTACAGTGCCGCCTTCATTCCTTTAATTCGGATCCTGATTTTAGCGGGGTTTACCGTGACTTTAGTGTTTGGTGGCATCGCGGCTGTGGAGGGATCCTTATCTGTAGGGACCTACAGTGTGCTCGTCTTCATTACCCAGCGACTATTATGGCCGTTAACTCGTCTGGGGGAAACGTTAGACCAGTATCAACGAGCAATGGCTTCCACACAACGGGTCATGAGTTTGCTCGACACTCCCATTGCTATCGCCTCTGGTCATCGCTCCCTTGATCTTGAAACGATGCGCGGGGGACTCTACTTCAATGATGTCTCCTTTGGCTACCAGCATAGCCCTACCGTCCTCAGCCACTTCTCTCTCAAGATCCCAGCCGGTGAAACCACTGCCATTGTTGGGTCTACCGGATCTGGGAAAAGCACCTTAGTTAAACTGCTCCTCCGATTCTATGAAGTGCAATCTGGATCCGTTGAATTAGATGGTATTGATGTGAGGGAGTTACACTTGCGCGACCTTCGCCAAGCCATCGGTTTAGTCAGTCAAGATGTTTTTCTGTTTCACGGATCCGTGCGCGACAACATTGCCTACGGAAACTTCACCGCCACGGATACCGAGATTCAAAACGCGGCCACCATTGCAGAAGCTCACGATTTCATCACTCGTCTGCCCCGAGGCTACGACACCATTGTGGGGGAACGTGGCCAAAAATTATCAGGGGGACAGCGACAACGGATTGCGAATGCTCGAGCTGTCATAAAAAAACCTCCCATTCTGAATCTAGATGATGCG
>CAYUEE010000074.1:0-21891 GCA_964443615.1 uncultured bacterium
GTCCCATCCGACCACACTACATTCTCTTTCAAAGTCCAAGTCACTGACTTTAAATCGTCTGCCACACCCCCATTATCCAGAGACGGGATCTCCGCTGCCAGAAAGGGAACCATCTCCCCTTGCCGGTTGAAACTCGCCAGCGGTTCATACACAATACGACTAGCTTCAAAATCTTTGGATCCAGTCGATAAATGTGAGTTCAATAGTGTTGGCGCCTGCCAGTAGAGCAATCTCAGGACATCGTTGGAGTCATCTCCAGTATTAGAGCCTGTGGAGTCTGAGATATTAGTTTGTTTGCCCCTCACCGGATCCGACTCGGTCACCTCCGATGGAGATCCACAGGATCCTATCACCATCAACCCAACCAAGCTGGCAACCACTCCTAGGATCCTGATCAATCGCAGATATACCATCACCCCACCTTCATCTGGATAGTTCACTCAGAATGCCTCCCATAGTAGCGGGAGTAGTGGGCTCGCTGAGTCACAGATCCTAAAGGGCTCAGATTTTTTGATCGCACAGCAGAACACTGGAACTAGATAATTAGTTTCTCCAAGGCATCAAGGCTGGGGATCCGGAGAACCTCTTTCCCCTTAGAGATGAGTTCATCCTGTTCCAGCTTAGAGAGGACGCGAGTCACAGTTTCACGAGCCAAGCCACTTAGACTACTGAGTTCTCGATGAGGCAAGTTCGGAATCTCAACCCCTTGACGACTAACTCGCCCCCTCGACTCAGCCAAGAAGATGAGGACATCAGCAACTCGTGACGTGCTGCTGGCTTCTCGCAGTTGCAAGCGGCGATTGATTTGGCGGAGGCGGCGGGACATAAGTTGGCACAGGCGGATCCCTACCATCGGATCCGTTTCTAGAAACTTCGTAAAATGCTGGGCGGGAAGACACGCAACCGTCGTCTTGGTCAGCGCCATCACATCCGTTGAGCGGGGGACCTCATCTAATGCCGCCATTTCACCAAACACTTCACCAGGACCTAAGATAGTTAAGGTGATTTCCCGACCTTCGAGGTCATACGTGCGAATTTTCACCCAGCCTTCAGTCACAAAGTAGACGGCATTTCCCCAGTCATTTTGGAGCAGAATCGCTTGATTCACAGGATGAGTACGAACCGACATCTGCTGAGCAAGCGGCTCCAATACTGTCGGGCTAAACCCCTCGAATAGAGGCATGGACTTTAAATCATCAGGTGTCAGATCAGCCACAATCGTTCTCCTCGAAACCTTAACCCAACCCAGCCATGACTGAGCCAATCCTACCGCTGCGATTGGGCCCGTTTTAGGGTTTGCCAGTCTTCTTTCACAATAGAGACATGACTGTCATGAATCAAGCTTACTCACTCAGCGCCTCACTACGGTATTACAACTTGCTTCGACCGCCTATCCTGCGATGGCCCATCAACGCTTAATCAAGGAGAAACCGAAGTACGCTACCCTAAAACTGTAACGAAGCGTAACGAGAGGAGGCATCATGTCCTGGTTTAATCTGGCGTTGTTGGCCATCGCTGGACTATCCTTTTTAGCGGCTGGTGCCCTAGCCAAAGCTTATACCCTACAAGATTCCCTTTTATTGCTGGGATTAGCATTGACGCTATATACCGTTGGTAACGTTCTAGTCATCCAAATTATGCGGCAAGTGGGATTGGGGGTTTCGATCTCTTTGATTACGCTATTGCAACTGATTGCTGCTAATGCCATCGGGATCCTGTACTATGGCGAGCGGCTAAGCGGACTCCAGTATCTAGGGTTGGGGCTAGGTGTACTCAGCTTCTGTTTGATTGCCTTTGCCCCTTCGACGGCGAGCTCCTAAGCGCACGGATCCAATGACGGTGACTTCACTTCCTCTTGCTAATCTACTCTTGAGCCGTTTCAAGCCCTCCCCACGAGTTTCAAATGACTGATACCCCTCCAGGATCCGCCAGTGCTGAAATCCTTTGTATTGGTACCGAATTACTCTTAGGCGAAATCACTAACACGAATGCCCAGTACCTCGCCGCCGAACTAGCTAAACTAGGCATCCCGCATCATTTTCAAACAGTCGTGGGCGACAATGTGGCTCGGATCCACCAAGCACTCACCATTGCAGTCAATCGGAGTCAGCTGATCCTCGTGACCGGTGGTCTAGGGCCAACCCCTGATGATCTAACCCATGAGGCCATTGCCAGTTTTTTTCAAACCCCTCTCACCGAACGTCCCCAAATTTGGGGTGAAATCGTCCGAAAATATGGGCAAAGAGGCATTCATCCTTCCCCTAGTAATCGTAAACAAACCTATCTGCCGGATGGAGCTGGAATTTTACCCAATCCTGGGGGCAGCGCCTGTGGTCTCATTTGGCAGCCCCGCCCCTCCATCACGTTCTTGACCTTTCCCGGTGTGCCCAAAGAAATGTATCGCATGTGGGAGGAAACCGCTGTTCCCTATCTTCGAGCTCAAGGGTGGGGGCGTGAGATCTTTCACAGTCATGTGCTCCGTCATTACGGCATTCCAGAATCAACCTTGGCGGAGCGAGTCGGATCCTTATTGAGTAATGAGAACCCCACTGTAGCTCCGTACGCAGGTCAGGGGGAGGTCCGGCTGCGGGTCACAGGACGAGCAGGATCCATTGAACTAGCTGAACAGCTAATGAATCCAATCATCGAGCAATTGAAACTTGTTGCAGGTGATGACTATTACGGGAGTGATAATGACACCCTGGCCTCTGTCACAGGGCTACTCTTGAAGGAGCAGGGTCAAACACTGGCGGTGGCGGAGTCCTGTACAGGTGGGTTACTCGGTGAATTGTTAACGGGGATCCCAGGGAGCTCAAACTATTTTCAAGGAGGGGTCATCGCGTATGACAATCAGGTTAAAGAGAGCCTGCTCAAGGTGGACACCGGAGTACTGCGAGAGCATGGGGCGGTCAGTGAACCCGTCGCGGCTCAAATGGCTCAAGGGATCCGTCAGCTGCTCCAGACAGACTGGGCTTTGAGTATCACGGGTGTAGCAGGACCTGGGGGAGGATCAGAGCTCAAACCCGTCGGACTTGTTTTCATTGGGATGGCGGATCCTGAGGGCCGAGTGCATGTCGTTGAACGGCAGTTCGGTCAACTGCGGGGACGTGAGGGGATCCGACTCTCAAGTGCTCAGACAGCCTTGGATTTGCTGCGGCGTCAGCTGGTCCAGCGGGGGAACAGCCCCTCCAGTTCAAACTAGATAAACGCAGACTGGAAGGAGGAGATCTGGTGTTTGAGTCCTGGGGATCTCCTATTACATCCTCTACTTACTAGATTACGTTTTAGACCATCTACTCATCAAACTAGTGCTCAAGAAGGGCCTCCCAGTCAACGGTGTCAGAGTTAGCGTATAAAGGGATTCCAGCCGCAACTCGGGCCCGTTCTAACATAGATTGAAGATCATCCTGTTTGCAAGATTGCCACTTTTGCATTAGAGACTGGAAAGATTTCATAACAAAGCCTTAACTCGACAGTCTCATCATCGCTTGGAATGAACCTTGTGAGGAGTGCGTTTGGGGTACACCTGTCTCTATCGATCGTCATTGTTGATCCTGCCGTCCTTGGGTCAATAGCTGGAATCAGCTCTGGGACTAGAAATCTCTGTGCATATCCGCAGGACAATCCTGGATATGTCAATGTGTTGCAGAATGCAATGTTTATTAAAGTATTAACAGTCTTTTACAAATCGAGCTGAAGCGCTGGATTCATCGATAAGTTGTCTACAGGGATCCGGCTGAGCGAGGTATTGGGCGCTAGTCAAACAGATATCTCTTCTAGATTTAGGCAGGCCTTCAAGCTCGCTAGGGTTTGATTTGATACTGCTAAAACAGCAAAGAGCGGAGGCGGAGTTGGATCATTCCCTTTGCCGAATCTTCATCGATGATGCATCCCCGTAATCTTGACAGCAGCCGCGACTCCGCTGATAGTGAGCACAACTAATCTAGAAGGATTCTGGAGGTTGTAATGTCTAAGATAACTCGCACACTGCTGGTGTGGCGTTATATTCTGACTGGGATAGGAAGTGCTGT
This sequence comes from uncultured bacterium, assembly GCA_964443615.1. GTDB lineage: Bacteria > Cyanobacteriota > Cyanobacteriia > Thermostichales > Thermostichaceae > CAYSWV01. The sequence goes on from CAYUEE010000074.1 coordinate 4,032, forward strand.
GGTAGCAGCCTGCAGTTCAACTCCGACCACTACAGCTCTGGCACCCCATTTAGAGTCACAGGATCCGGCTCAAGTACAACTGCGACTAGCGCAGGAGCAACTGGTGCCTTTACAAGATGATTTAGACAGGACAGCAGCTCAGGTGCTCATTCAACAGAAGATAGATAACTTGAAGTCAGAAATGGCGCAGTGGACTCGTCCTGTTCAATTAGAAGGCTCCAGACGCTCCTGGGTTCCGACTTCAACCTCTCGTCGAACGCTAACTGTCACAACGCTGCGGGACGTCTCAGGTCCGCTAGATGGTGAAACATCACTGCGAGAAGCAGTAGAGACAGCTGGTACAGGTGATGTAATCCAATTTGCCGTTCGGGGGACCCTAACCCTCAATCGACCCCTAACCCTTGATCGGTCCATCAGGCTCCAAGGCCCTGGCCGGGCACTACTCACCATTCAAGGGGACAATTTGCCCACTGTTCTAACGGCCTCTGCTCCAGCAGTCACACTTGCGAATCTCAGCATTGCAGGCTCTGATGGCAACCTAGACGCTCCGCTTCACTCGATTGCGGGCACAATTGAAAATCCTTCTGGGATTCTGACTCTGTCAAATGTGGACATTATTAATAGCCTTAGCCTGGCGCTAGTTAATGCTGGAACAGTAATCCTGAACGGATCGAGTGCTATTCGCAATAACCGTTTTGGGGCTGTACTGAACAACGGATCCTTGACGTTAGAACAGGCTAGTTCAATCCGGTCAAACGGCTTCACTCAAGCAACCAATTTTGAGGCTATTGTCTCAGACGGTAACGCCATTACAGTCTCGGATAGCAGTGTTATTGTGAGCTCCAGTGTCAAAGCTCCCATTGTTATGTTGAATACAGGTGATGTCACCTTTCAAGGCTCAAGTTCCCTAGTCAGCAATGCCGCTCTCTTGAGTGTTATCGCCAATGAAGGATCCATCTTATTTACTAATCAAAGTCGACTAGCGAGTATTGCGGCTGGATTCAGTGGTTTTTACAACAGTGGCGAACTAACACTGGGGGCAGGCTCTAGTGTGTTTGATTTCGCCGGTGGATCCGTGGGGTTTCTGTTCAATGATGCTGGGGGATCCGCAACTTTTAATAGTACAAACCTCAGCGATCTCACCGGTGGCTTCACGGGCGGCATTCAAAATGCCAACACGGCATCCTTAATCCTGAATGGATCCAGCTCAATTCGTAATGCAGTTGGGGGTTATGCGGGTGGCATTTATAACGAGGGGCGTCGATCATATGTGAGTCTCAACGCATCCAGTTCTATTACGGCGAGTGCGGGTGGCTTTGTGGGTGGCATCTTCAACGGTGGAGACCTCTTTTTAGGAGCCAATAGCGCTATATTCAGTAATGTGGGCGGCAACACGGGCGGTATTTTCAATGCTGGCACCCTGAGGGGTGACGCGAGTGGGGTCAGCAGTAACATCATCGGCAACATCCGCTGTACACCTACAGCCTTCTCTCCAGCATGTTTACGGTAGACGGGATCATCTTTTCGAACTCAAGACTGTTGTGGAGTTCACAGAAGGCCTATAAATTAAGGGCCTTTTTTAATCTCTTTAAAATGTCAACCCTTTTTTGCAGATACACAAGTGATATCGCAAGAAAAATTAGGGATAAAGATTAGGGATAAGGATCCCGCTCAGGCAAGCAGAGATATCCTATCTGACACCTCGACCTTGCAGTTATCGATACATGCTAGTTGGTAAAAATAGTTTACGATACTTGACTGAATATGTAGACATGTTGGCCTTCTATGCAATCCTCTTCAGCTGCGCCTCGCATCCGGATCCCGACCCCCCATCCCATCAAACTTATCGCCCTCGGAGATAGTCTAGTCTACGGTTATGGGGATCCTGTGGGAGGTGGCTGGGTTGAACGTCTCCGCCAGCGCTGGATGTGTCTCAAGGATCCAGGCCCTGTTCTCTACAACTTGGGCATTCGTGGCGATAACGTGCAGAAGGTCTCCCAACGTCTAGAAGTTGAGTTTCAATCTAGAGGAGAACTTCGTAACCAAGTACCAGACGGCATCTTGCTCAGTGTTGGCATCAATGACTCACCGCGGGTGGGTCGAGCTCGGGGTCGATATTACACCCCTTTTGATCAATTCCAGGAGCAGCTTGTGACTCTCCTCGATACCGCCCTCCAGTTGTGCCCCGTTTGGTTCGTAGGGATGGTGCCGGTGGATGAAGCCAAAATGCCTTTTCTCGACTGTCTCTACTACAACCATGCCGACCAAGCCCTTTATAATCGCGCAATTCAACAGGCATGCCATGCTCGACGGATCCCATTCTTAGACGTGTTCTCTCAGTGGATAGCGGAGGATTATCAAGCTCGTCTGAGTGTGGATGGCTTACATCCCAATACACAGGGCTACCAATCTCTTTACGAAAATGTAATCTCATGGGAAGCTTTAGCTCAGCTAATTTAACGCTAAGGCTCTTGCAGTGATGCAAGTCACGGCTAAACTGAGCGGTGGTATGGGTGAGGAGTAAGGTTGGGTATGCACAGTTGGGGTTGGTTCATCGCGGTTGGTGTGCCGATAATGATGGCTAGCTGGGTTGGAGCCGTTCCCGCTGGAGCGTCGGATCCGATAGATACCCAGGCAATTGCCCGAGTAGCAGGGCCTCAAGGTAACTTTTCTCAGGATCCTAGTTGGGCTAACGAAGCCATCCTGTATCCTCTCCCCCACAAAGTTCCCCTAACCTCCTCAGTGGGTATGCGCCTTAATCCCATTACCCGAACTAATAAATTTCACTATGGTGTTGACCTGGTAGCCCCCTATGGAACGCCCATCCTGGCCGCCTTCTCCGGAGACGTCACATTTGCTTCGGTTCTAGGTGGGTTAGGTAAAGTCGTGATCTTAAGCCATGCTAATGCCCAGGTCACACGGTATGCCCATATGTCCTCAATGGCAGTCACTGCAGGGCATGTGGTAAGGCAGGGTGACATTATCGGATACGTAGGATCCACAGGGCGATCTCAAGTGAACCATCTCCACTTCGAATGGTGGCAGCGCCAGGGACCAACTGATTCTGACTGGGTTGTCTTTGACCCCACTTCATTGTGGAAGTAAGCATTGTGGAAGAAAGCCGTTGTTGCAGCAAGTGATTGCAGCAGGGGTTGGAATACGAGCAAACTTAAACCTCAAGGCTTTTCCTCAGATCAGCGAAGGATTGGATCCCAAGAGAATCCTGCGAATCACCCTGGCCTGTTCACCTGGGGTACGCCAATGCTTTAATCAGGAGACTCTCGACTTTTTGCCTAGTCATGATCCCGAATACCTCCCACTACTGGTTGACTCACTACCGTGTTCCTATCTCAGTTCTCCAGGATCCCTCTCCCACTCTCATCGATTCCCAGGATCCAGAAGGGTTAACTCTTGTCAATATAGAAGTCCAAGATGGATACGTTCGACGCATTGAGCCCTATGCAGAGACTGTCAACGGAGTCTCGCAAGTTGACGGTCGTGGCGGGCAACTCTGGCCCTGCTTTATTGATATGCACACCCATTTTGATAAAGCTCACATGTGGCCCCGAACTCCGAATCCAGATGGATCTTTTCAAAGTGCAGTAACAGCCACCTACCACGATCTCCAGGCCACATCACCGGAGGATCTCTACCGCCGCGTTGAATTTAGCTTGAAGTGTAGTTATGCCCATGGGACTCAAGCCGTTCGCACCCATACCACCTGTTTTGAAGGATTAGAGTTCTTCGATATTATTGAAACTATCCGACACGCTTGGGCTGACCGGGTTGTATTGCAGACTGTCTCAATCACCCAGCTCGCTAATTTTATGACACCATTCGGTGAGGCAATCGCAGATAAAGTGGCCCAAGTGAATGGAGCCCTAGGAGGTGTGACCGATGCTATGTCACCTGAGTTACCTCGGCATTTAGATCGAGTGTTTGAACTAGCCCAAGAGCGGGGACTAGATCTAGATTTTCATACAGATGAAAGCGGGGATCCAAGCCATCAAAGTGTGCAAGCCGTCGCTGAAGCCGCTTTACGTCACAATTTTCACGGTCAAATCATGTGTGATCACTGCTGTAGTCTCGCAGTCCAGCCGCCAGAGGTGGTGCAGCGGACGCTAGAGTTAGTGAAGGAAGCTGGCATTGGCATTATCAGTCTGCCCATGTGTAATCTCTATTTGCAAGATCGCAAGCTCGAACAAACACCTCGATGGCGGGGGGTAACCCTCCTCAACGAATTAAAGCGTTACGGAATCCCAACCGTCATTGCTAGTGATAATTGCCGGGATCCATTCCTCAGTTTTGGCGATCACGATGGCTGGGAAGTCTTTAACCAATCGGTCCGGATCGCCCACTTGGATCAGCCTTATGGTGACTGGCCGCAAGCGATTACTACAACACCCGCCAATTTGATGCAGTTACCGACGATGGGGCGAATTGGGGTGGGCTTACCAGCTGATTTGATCCTATTCAAAGGGCGAGGTTTTAGTGAATGGTTATCCCGTTCTCAACACGATCGTGTGGTGTTGCGTCGAGGGATCCCAATTGATACAACATTGCCTGACTATGCTGAACTGGATGATCTCATGGCTCGTTGAATTAAGCCGAGTAGGACACTAGATACGTTTCAGTCTAGAAATAGGGTCCCAGATAATGAATTACTCTACATGAACATTCCAGATGAATTACTCCAATGGTGGACCCATCCCAGCCTCAATGGGATCAAAGCCAGCTGGAAACTGGGTCTGAGCGTTGTAGTAGGATCCGGCCATCTCCACTTCCGTTAAGTCTACCTCTTGTAAATTCGCATCTCTGAGATCAGCACGCACTAGAGTGGCTCCATTCAACAGACTCCTCGTCAAAATGGCTTCTCTAAGATTTGCTTCAGTTAAAGTGGCATTGCGTAGATCAGCGCCCGCCAGATCAGCCCGGAGAAGTTGAGTTCCTGTTAAATCAGCGTTGGCCAGTTCAGCCCCCGCGAGACGAGCCCCGCGTAAATTGCACAGCTGACATTGGCCTGTTTCAAGGAGCTGGCTCAGGTGGTCTGCCTCAGGCTTCAAAGGCCAGCAGCCTACCGTCAATATAGCAAGAGCAACAACACCAGGGATGGGGAAGAATCTCATCATGCAGAACTTAAAACTCAAGACCTACACTATTACAGTCGGCACCGTGACCAATGGCAACCCTTTCTCTACCTCAGCTAGCCCCAAGTTGGATCCTGTACCTACAACTCTCACCGGATCCTTCATCAGACACTCCCCTGGACAATTTGGAGCTAGTGCGTAGAATCAAGCGACTGATCATCCCCAGCAACGACAGGACTCAGCCACACCTAGGAAGTTGGCTACAGGTCATTACACTAACCAGCGGGACTTAGACTACTATCACTAGCCCCAGACATCCCTACGCCTGGGAAAGGATCCTTTCATCACCCAATTCCGTACAGTTCCTGAAGTTTGGCGTAAGAACATACATCTACGATAGTGATTTGCTCGCCTTGCAGTGTGAAGACTAAACATAGACTATCGCCCACTCGTGTCAGATACTGATCGCCATTGAACGGTTCCGCCGCCACAGCCCAAGGCCCCTGTGCTCGCAATTGCCCCACCAGATGGCGAATGGTTTCTCGGTCTGAACGTTCTAGCAACAGCAGCAACGTTTCAGTCGACGGTCGAAAAGCCACTTTGTACTCGGTAACAGTCTTGGTGCGCCCCCGCCGAGTTCGTGGCCGACTTGAAGCTTTCGGCAACAGCTCAGGTTCATCTGCAGATTCAATCGCCTCTACCACTTCGCTCTCTTTACCTGTATCCATTTTTAAGAGCGTCTTCATCAGTTCTTGCTTGCCACTATCACTTAAATTTCGCAGCTCCTCAAGTAAAAGCGGATCCAAATTCATCAGAGTCACCTCGTGTTCAATACCCCTAGACTAGCATCTTACCCGTAACCTTTGTCCTGCACCATACACCAAGCAAATGTTCACAAGCCTCTACAACAAATTCGTCAATATATATCGTGTGTTGAGAGCCTCATCAGCACTTCATCTTGGCTAAGACCACTCTATTCTATGTTTAGATTTGCGGATCTCAACCCAGAATTCAGCTGTTGAGCAGGATGGAATTCCGTTGCGATCAGAGCTTTTATCAGGTGTCCTACGCCCAAATTCGATCCATAACTCAGGTTAATTACTGAGTGTTGAAGCATCAAGTTGAGCCAACCAATCCTCAGGCGGGATGATTTGAACCAAACTATGCTGATAGCGGTCCACCTGTCGTGTCACAATCACATCAACTTGGAGCTGCATCGCCGTAAAAATCACTACGGCATCATCAAAATCAAGAATCGAACTCCTCAGCGCCTCAGATAGGATCGATTCACTCAAGGGAGCAACTTCAAGGGGTTGCATTAACGTTAGGAGGAGCTGCCGTGTTGCTGTTGCTCCAATTTGATGAGCCAGAGCATGATGGATCCAGGGCACCGTAGACCCCAGTAAATAAGCCGTGACATCGCGCCGAGTGGCTGTATCCAACACCGAGGCCGACAAGGCCCAGTACGGATGCCGCTTCAGAAGCACATCCAAAATCAAGTCAGAGTGGAATAACGCACGCCTCACAGGTGAGTACTCTCCCACTGGTGCTGATAAGACTCCTGCAAGGATCCATCGGTCACGGTGGCAGAGACAGTCGGGGTTTGGGCAATCAGACTCCGCAGCCAAGGACTGAAACGTGAGGATTCCGCGCTAGCACGGGGACGATTGACTTCTAAACAGGGTTCTAACCGAATCTTGAAATGCTCCTCAAAAATCTCTTTCTTTTGGGCAATACTCCATAACTCCAGATCGCATCCATCATCCGGATGATCAGCCTGCAGATAGAGATACATCACCTGGGCAGATCCTGTGCTGGGGGCGAAATCACACCGAAGATCTTGAATCAGATGAGCCCGTCGATCCAAGGCGGTGGCAATTCTCAATAGAGGACTGAGATCCAACACCATCTGCCGATAGGTCTCGTTCGCTAACCGTTGAAAGTTTTCATGTTTCTTCTTGGGGGGAGATTTGCGGTGGTAACGCGCCAGATTAGCAATAACTTCAACCTCTTCTTCATTGAATCCTAATAATTCACCATGTCGAATCAAGTAGTACGAATGCTTGTGATGGGCAGAGTGACTAACAAAGTGACCACAGTTATGCAGAATGGCCGCCACCCATAGATACGCTCGTTCGTGCAGGCCCCACGGGTGCAGAATCCCACGGGTTTGATCGAACAGACGCAGGGCAAAATGAGCCACTCGTTCGGCATAGGCCCAATCCACCTGATACTTGTAGGCCAGTTTGCGGGTGTGTCGTTCACGTACGGATCCTTGAAAGCGGAGACGATCCTCAATGAGCCCCTGGGTGAGCATCCAATCCACAATCAAGCCCTCGCGCAAAGCCCGACCGCAAAAGGTAATGTCATCAGTCTGCAGTAACTGCATCACCTCAGTCAGGATCAACGCACCGGCAATAATAATTTCAGCGCGTCGTTCGATCAACCCCGGCCACTTTTGGCGCTCGGCCAAGGGCATAGTCTGAATTTTAGAGAGGAAATGCTGCACCTCTGCCAGTTGAACGCCAGGGCTTTGAGCCGGTGTTCCCTCCGAGCGCGACCGATTTTGGAGGGCTATTAAGGTTTCAATCGTGCCAGAGGTGCCGATTAACCGAACGGGGTTTGAGCCTAACAGCGCTTGAATTTGTCGAATTGGGTCTTCTAAGGATCCGCGAATATACTCCCGCAAGGTTTGAAGCTCTCGATCCGTCGGCGGATCCGATCGCAAAAAGGATTGGGTAAGCCGCACAGCCCCCACTTTTACACTGCGGAGGAAATCAGGTTCACGTCCGGATCCGAGAATCAGTTCTGTAGACCCACCCCCAATATCAACAACAACATGAGGTAACCCGTTAAATTCGATGGCGGAGAGGACTCCTAAATAGATGCGGCGGGCTTCTTCTTGACCTGAAATCAAATCAATCGTTAACCCCAGTTGTTGTTCAATCCGATGCAGGAACTCCTGACCGTTAGGCGCTTCTCGAACAGCACTAGTCGCAACCGCCACGATCGATTGAGTTTGATGAGCGTGGGCAATGGTGATGAACCGCTCTAATGCTTCGGAGGCCCGTTGCATAGCCTCAGTAGTCAAGGATCCGGTGCGATTATTGTACTCACCTAAACGAACGGTCTCCTTTTCACGGGCCGTAATCACGAAGCTAGGAATCTCAGGATTAATATCGACAATCACCATGTGAATAGAGTTGGTGCCGACATCGATCGCCGCCAGCTTGCACTTTGAGCCAGAGAATCCAGGGCGAAGGGAACTGTGAGAAGAACCTGAGGTCTGCTCTAGAGGCAAGGTGGGACTCATTAGGACTAACCGGGGAATTTCTATGTTCCTACGATACTAATTTGTGGATCGTTTTCCAATACAACCAGGCCTGAGGCTCAGTCGGTGGGTGAGGCTGACGAGGATTGCGTTCACCATTGGCGGCGATAAAGCAATCGCGGGTCGGTCCCGTGGCGAGGCTGATCTCTAGAAGATGAAAAGATGGCCTACGATAGGTAAAACATTTCGGTTGCTAGACTTGAGGTCTTGCAGAGAACTGGGCGCAGAGTGACCCCCAGTGGTCTGGTTTGGTCAGCAGTTTAGTCAGTGGCCAGCCGTAGGAACGCATTCCCCTAAGCTTGCTATGGGAAAATTGCCCCGCGTGTCCCTTAGAGTCTTCTCTTTAAGTAGAATACACCCCAAAGAAAACGTGCTTAGTGGAGGTTGATGCCCGCCCATGACTGCCAATCCGTCCTCATCCCATCAGTTAATCAGTGTTGATTTGGGTCGCACGTCCACTAAGGCCTGCATATCAAGAAATGTCGAACAGGTTGCCTTAATCCCCTCTAACGTGGCCCAGCGCAATCCTGACGAAATTCGGCGGGGCAACTTCGAGTCCTTCCGAGCCCCTGCGGATCCATTATTGGATATCTGGCTAGAGTATCGCGGTCATGGGTATGCCATCGGTCAATTAGCAGCAGACTATGGTGAAGGCTTCGGGGTTGGCCAGTCTAAGGTTGACAATGCTCTGGTTAAGATCCTGGCCTGTGTCGGCTACTACGGTATTAAAGGGGACCTAGATGTAGTGATTGGGATCCCTTACCTGATGCAAGAACAGTTTGAGGAAGAAAAGGACGCTTTGATGCGGCAAGTGCGTGGCTCTCATGCCATGTCCTACCGAGGGGAAGGCAGTGTGATTCACATCCACGACATCTTGGTGGTGCCGGAAGGCTATGGCAGTCTGATCTGGTTTGAAGGCCAAGTGGACAAACTGGCGGAGCAGTCAATTAGTAACCTCTCTGCTGCTGTGGTTGACATTGGTCACCAAACCACAGATTTTCTGATGGTGGATCGATTCCGGTTCGCACGGGGTCTCTCTAGAAGTGAAGACTTCGGGATGAATTTGTTCTACGAAGAGGTTGCAAAGAAGGTGGAAGGGGCCAACAGCCAATCTCAAACCTTAATTGAAGCGGTGAACAAGCCAGAAGGTGAGCGTTTCTACCGAGCTCGCGGCGTGTTGGTCCCCACCGATTTAGATGTGATCCTTCCCCCTTTACGGACTAGCTTTGCACGTGAATTGTCAGAGCGCTTACTAAAATGGCTGCCAGAGCGAGCCACAGATGTTCTGATCACAGGCGGAGGGGGTGCCTTTTTCTGGCCAGATCTCCAACCATTGCTCAAAGAAGCTCGACTTAAGGCTCATCTTGCGCAACCGTCTCGCACAGCCAACGCTTTGGGGCAGTATATTTATGGACAAGTCCAGTTTGCAGCAGCAGGTCAGTAACCTGCACAACTACATCCGACTCAACGTATCTCCATCAACCATGCCTCCCGTCAAAAAGACCCTAACCTTTTCATCCGAGGATGAGCGTGCCTTGCTGACTTTGATCGATAAGTTGGTGGAGGACGGAGAGTACGCTAATTTCAGCGAGTGTTGTAAGCAAGCTATCCGGCAATTCCTCACCGCAGCAACGCCTCCTGGCTCAACGCCGACGCTGGATCCTCAAGTGCTTGAGTCTTATTTAGAAAAGCACCTAGAGCAGTATCTTGAAGCCGTCACAACGCATCTCCGACACTTCGAGCAGAGTATCAGCCAGCAGATTGAACATCACATCAGCCAACATCTCATGGCGCTACCCACCGGCGTGCCAGAAGGATCCTCTGAAGCCTCTCCACAGTGGCAAGAGGAACTCAGTCAGCTAGCCCTCCAGGTTGAGCAACTCTCACAAGTCTTGCAAACCACCTCAGCTCAACCGTCCGCAGCAGAACTTGCGCCGCCGCTGCTGGCTCAGCATCTACAACAAATTCAGAATCAACTCACTACTTTTGAGCATCATCTAGACCGCCGCGTCGAACAACACTTTACAGAGAAGCTGACTCAAGGATCCACTCCAGAGCAATCTCCACAAACGGAGCAACTCCTCTCCGTTCTAGCTCAGGGGATGGAGCAGCTAACCGAGCAACACTCTCTTCAGTCTGTTGAACACGAGTTGGCTCAGCTCAGAGAATGGGTTGAACAGATTGCGGACCGTCAATCTCCTAGTGTTTCTGATGAAGATCCAATTACCTCTGCCCTGAATCAACAACTGCAATTGCTGCGCAATCAAATCACTCACTTTGAACAACGAATTGACGCCAAGCTAGCCATCACAGATCAAGTTGCGATTCAAACCCAGCGCCTTGAAGCTCAACTGCATGAATTAGCAGAGAAAGTGAGTAATCTCTCTATCACTCAAGTTGAAGAGTCAGCGGGTACTCAGTCTGCGGTTGAAGGAACAAAGCCGGATTCAGCTCGTGTCATCGAATCTACTCTGCACCAGGATTCCATAGCAACTGATGAGTCAGCCCCGTCTGCTGCGACAGAAGTTGAAGCGCCGAAGGCTAGTGAGTCGGAGGAGACCAGTGGTTCACCCCCACCTGAGTCAGCCCCTGACCAATCCTCGTCACCATTTGCTGATGATCCTGTGTTATCCCGCATCGGATCCTTACTCGACCGATTCTAGTTGCAGACAGGATCATCCCCAGTGTCGTCATCTACTTAAATGAAAGACGCAAGGGAATCTCTGCTAGTCAGTTAGTTACTGGCAATACTGCGGTCGTAAGCACTGTTGCGCTCCCTTTGAATTTGTTCGACTAAAGCAGAGGGGAGCTGGTCGGATGCGTCTAAGGCTTGGTCAAAGAGAATGACAGCCTCCCCATCGTTCCCCTGGTTCGCCAAAATTTGCGCCTTAAGATAGTACAACTCAGGGTTATCACAGGACTGTTCAATCGCCCGATCCACAGCCGCCAGAGCAGCTGGGTAATCGTCTAGATCCCGATAGGCTAAGGCAATACCACGTTGGGACATATATTCAGGTCCTGCCTTGCGGAACTGAGTTAACGCCTTATCCCGATTCGTCAGCAGTAGATCCATGTAGCCGTTCAGCAAATTCAATTCAGGATCCTCGGCATCGATAGCTTGAGCCTCACGAATAGATCCGAATAGATTATTCAACGTTGGGAGCGCTTTGGGCAACCCCATCACTACACCATCTTCCAAGACGATATTAGCTGCAGCAAAGCCGTAACCGACCCCTTTGTAGAGATTGCCACGGAGGGGATCCGTGGCTTCCAATGCCTGAGCCACATCTAGAGTCTGCTGGCCTCGTTGAGAAAATTCCGCCAAGTCGCCCTCCTGATAGGCCAGAGCAGCTAACAGAGCATACACAATCGGTTCGTCAGGCGAAACAGCCAACGCAGCATCCAGCTTCTCTCGACTACCTGTGTAACGACCTGCACAGAAAAACTCTGCAAAAGCCTCCGCCACTTCAGGACTGATATCACGAGCATCATCCCCTATCCGAAACGGATCCTGAGCCCAAGCTGGACCCACAAACAGGACGGATACGAGGAGCCCGAGCGAAGTAAACACTCGCCGGATCCGTGTCCATCGAGGCTGTAACTGATTCATCACCATCACCATCATTGTTACTGAGGACCTAGTTGATTGCTACCGTTGTTGATCTAACCAGATCCATTCCCAATTCGGTGAATTGTCTTCTCCAAGCCAAGGTCTGCCTTCAGCCCCAGGACTGCTTAACCTTGAACCTGAGCTAATCCAGACAGAGCTGTGAATAGAGCTCGACGTACTTCCGGGTGGGTCTCACTGAGCAACTGCTGATGCATGGCATCCATCGCTGCTGGGTCTCCAATATTCCCCAGGGCCTCTGCTGCGGCAAGCCGGATTATCGCTTGACCGTTGTCCAATAGCTGAGTTAAGGGACCCACCGCTTCCAGGGCACCAGCTTGACCCAGCTCCTGGATAGCTAAGATTCGTGCCTCTGTTGCTGACAACACCACAGCCTGCTGCATAAACGCGGGTCCCCCGGCGGCAGATTGAACACTCATCAAGTGCAGCAAGGCATTACGGGCCTGCAGTGTGGCTTGAGGGCTCAGTTCCTGGTTGGACAGTTGACCGATCAAATCTTGAATAGCAGTCTCCAGAGGATCCGTGGGCTGGAGAGTTTCATGCAGCTCAGTGACCGTCCCTAGGGCATGATGCTGTTGCCATGCCTGAAAGGCCGACAAGCCCGCCACCACCAGTACACCATCTGCCAAGACTGCTAGCAGAGCCATAGCACCCCAAGTCCGAGTGCGGCGGTTAACGCGCTGAATCTGTCTATCCACATAGCAGAAGGCTTCCTGTTGACGCTGCCAGAAGTCAGGAGCCGACGTTAAAGTCTGAACACTCAGATCAGTTGAAAGAACGTTTTCCTCACGGGCCGCTTCCAAAGCCTGCAGGCGGTTAGCCATCTTCGCAAATCGCTTTGTCCACATCCAGGTAAACATGACGTTCTCTCCTTGTGCCTATGCTGCTGGTCTGACCGGAACCTGTCCAACAAGTGGTTGTCAACTACGGTAGCAACCTACATGGGCTAGTCTACACGTGCTGCGAACGCTACAGGTTGGGATTAAGCGCCAAGTCAATGTCGGTTAGGCATAAGGATAACAGAAGCTTTTAGGAGACTACCACCGTGTTTTTGAGCTCGTAACACAGATTTTATAGGCTGTAACCTCCATACCACCCATACACCGGTCCAATCAGTCCACTAGATCAATTCACATGAGTCTTAGGAAACGGCTCAAGGTTATCAGCTTAGCGATACTGCACACCTCGCTGAGCTAGAGCCTCCTCACAGACTTCTAGGATCCGGTCAAACTGGAAATTTTGCACCCACTCAAGAAGACCCTCTTTCAGGAACTGATGTGTATCTGGTAACTGGGCAACAAGCTCTACAATGAGACCCTCCCGGGCAACCATCGCGGCTTCCTTGAGGTTAAGGAGCCAGTCCTCCGGTACAGTTATCAAACCGGGGGCAAGATCAGCTGGGGGACTCAAATCCAGTTCATCCGAAGACTCGTACAGATATACAACATCGAGATAGTGCGCAAGCTTTGCGAAAATGGTTTCTGCCCGAAATGGCTTACTCACAAAATCATCACAACCGGCCTGCAAAACAGACTCTCGTTCATGGTCAAGGGCACTGGCCGTAATGGCAATAATGGGAGTCAAGGATCCTTGGGGACTCGCCTTAATCCGACGGGCAGCCTCATACCCATCCATAACAGGCATCCGCATATCCATCAAAATCAGGTCAGGATCCCACTGCTGCCACTGTTCTATAGCCTCTTGACCATTCTCAGCCAGCTGAGTCTCAAAGCCAACACTTGTCAGTAGCTGGTTTAAAACATCTCGATTCTCAGCTTTGTCATCCACAATCAGGAGACGATACTGCCGTTGCTGAGGAGCTAAACGGACGACTTGTTGCGCAGGCAACTTAACCTTAATCTGGGTCGAGTCAGCCAACTCTGTTTCAATAAACACTTGAAAAGTGGAGCCCACACCAGGCACACTCTTAACTTGAATATCTCCGTTCATCAACTCCGCAAACTTACGGCTAATCGCCAACCCTAATCCAGTGCCACTCTGAGCACGCACACCACTCTCTGTTTGGGAAAAAGCCTTGAATAAATGATGCTGTTCTTCTGGCGGAATCCCCACACCTGTATCTTCAACATCAAACTGCAAACCAATCCTTAGCACTGAAATCCAGTGAGAACGCACCCCAATCGTAATGGATCCAGTTTCCGTAAATTTCACAGCATTACTCAAAAGATTCGCTAAAATCTGCCGGAGTTTACTCACATCTGCCATCAGATAACGAGGAACCGGAGCCTCTAACGCCACCACCCACTCCAACCCTTTAGCCATGGCTGTTGGCCTAAATAGCTCTGTCAATGTTTGAAGTAAATACTCCAGATCAAAGGGTTCCGGCTGGAGAACCATGTGACCTGCTTCAATTTTAGACACATCAAGAATGTCATTAATAAGGCTAAGGAGGTGTTCACCACTGGCATTGATCGTGTTGACGGAGCGTTTCTGTTCTGCTGATAACAACGGATCCCGACCGAGTAGTTGGGCGAAACCCAGGATAGCGTTGAGAGGGGTACGTAGTTCATGACTCATAGTAGCCAAGAACCGACTTTTGGCTTGATTGGCTGCTTCTGCCGAGTCTTTGGCCTGTTGCAGTAAAGTTTCAGCCCGTTTGCGGTCTGTAATGTCATGAGAAACACCTGCTAGGCGAATCGCTTGTCCCTCACTATCCCGTTCAAAATTTCCAATGCTGATCAACCATTTGATCTGACCATCAGGCCACAGGACACGGTACTCAGATTGATATCGACTGCCCTCGCGCCGTGCATTCTCTTGGGCAGAAATCAGAGCAGCCCGATCCTCAGGATGAATGCAGCTGAGAAAGCTATCAAACGTAGTTACAGGGACACTAGTACGGCCTAACAATGGCCCCATCTCTGGCGACCACCGTTCCTCACCCGTAATGATGTTCCATTCCCAGCAGCCCATGTTAGCGGCTTCTAACGCCAGCCGCAGTCGCGTTTCACTCTCCTGGAGAGCAGCTTCTGCTTCTGATCGAGCCTTACCTGTAGCAATGATGTCAGCTACTTGACCCAGCAGTTCTAAGTCCTCGGATGTCCAGGCTGGGCTAGTCCGAATAGACTCTACTCCCAGAGCTCCTACAATCTGCCCCTGGTAATTCATAGGGATATACACGATCGACTGGATCCCTTGTCGCAACCATGCATCCTTTTCTAAATTAGCTTCTGGCGGTAGTTGGTTGAGATCCGTCACAGTGATGATTTGTCCCGCCATGATGCGGTGATGTAACCAGGGATAAGACTGAACTGAAAAATAGCGATATTGCTCAAACTGGGAATGGATCGCCTCTGCACACCATTCATGGGTGTAGAGGGCTAGGGTAGTGTCAGCGTTGTACTTGAAGAGATAAGCTCGGTCAGCACAAACTAAAGGACCAACTCCATCAATCGCATTCTGAATTGCCTGAGCGTTATCTTGCTTGAGAAACGAGCGTGAGATCTGGTTCAGTAGATCCTGTGATTGACTGCGTCTGGTTAGCCGGGTGATCCAATGATGGGCTAGCCAACCGAGTCCTGTGCCCAAGAGTCCTAGTAGGCCTAAAACGACAGCTGGATCCTGAGGGTGAGGCAAGCCCTGGTACACCAGCAATTCAGCTAGAGCGACTCCCTGAACAGTCGCAACAAACGTTAGCGTTGACCCCGATGATTGTAGTGGATGTCCTTTCTTCTCACGGGTTAACGGCTTAGGATCCACAGGTGAAGTCATGGAGCAGCGATCACGGATAGAACAGACAGACTCGATATACTATCAACACAACCTATCTAGCTAGCCAAGAAATTATGAGTAAGGTGAGTGTTCACTACTAGTTTTTTATCCTACGTTCTGGTCACCGATTCCGGAAGTAGCTGCTCAGCTCGAGAGCAAAACCAAGCGCTAACTCCATCAATGTATCTCCCTCTCCCAAAGTTTCCCAAAGTCTCCTGCTGTTGGTAAAGTCCAGTCCGTTGTCCACTAGGAAGATCTGTCTCCCGTCTCCTCATACTCAGATACTCACTAAGCTCTATGACCAATTGACCCAAACATCATCAATCGGCTAACGCATCAGAAAGAGTTCAAGTAGGGTCAACACAGTCTACTATTCCACGCCTTCAGTACCTGAGCTAGGAGATTCAGAAGTCTAAAAACTAACCATGATCCTAGGCACAGCTACGTTAAAAATAATGCTTTTATATTTAGTTATACATCCATATCTCCAATTGCTGAAGGATTCTAGTCTTCATGAACTGAAAGAGTGAGCGGAGCAGAAGCAAGAGCTAGGGACCCATTAAGTAGTCTTACGCGTTCCAGCCTAGAGTTTTAGGTGATTGTTGCGAGGACTTAGGACTCACCTATCCGACAAGATTAAAGAGATGAGTTGGTTAGTGCGATGTCTATCCCTGCTATTGTGCGAGTTATCCTACGAAGTCAAGTGCTGAGTTTGCAGCAGCGGCAACGGTTAAATGCTTTGCTATCTGAGCAAGGAACGGCTTTAGACCGCCGAGCGATGGCTTGTCTAGATGCTGCAATTCTAAGAGGAGAGATTGAGTTGGTACCACAGTTAGTGGGTGCTCTAGGTGAGGTCTCCTAATGAGTGGCCCTTACCTAGCCCATTCATGCTAGGTGCTGAGCCTTTCAAGCCCGCGAGGCTAATGTGGTAAACGAGTAACCGCGATCAATAAGAGCTGGAACCAAGATTCTCACAGTCTCTGCCACTTGTGCTCCACCATGAACACCGTCATGCAATACAATCAGTGCGCCAGGGTAAACCTGAATCAGGATCCGTTGCACTACTTCCTCTACAGACGGCATCATCCAGTCCTCAGGAACAACACTCCACATTACCGGACGGTAGTGCCAAGCGCAGAGATAATCCAGAGTTTGCGGCAGGAACAGGCCATTGGGCGGGCGAACATCTTGAAATACCTCAGGCTCCTGGCAAATAGCTGCAGCAATCAGCTGCCGGGTTTGAGCCAAGGCTTGTTGCAAATTAGCTATAGACAAGGAGGGGAAGGAAACATGATCATAGCCATGTATTCCAATGTGATGGCCCTGGTTAATAATAGATTCAACTAGGTGAGGCCACCTTTCTACGCGGCAGCCGAGGACAAAAAAGGTAGCTTTGACTTCAAGCTCATCAAGGATCCCTAGAAGTGCCGGCGTGTGCTTCGGGTGCGGGCCATCATCAAAGGTTAGAGCTACGGTTGCAGGAGCAATATCCTGCAAGGCATCTAGTTCCCAAACGCACTGGGGGAAGATCCGCTTAAGACCTTGGTGAAGAATAGGGTAGAGCGGTTGAGGTAAGATTGAACGAGTGGTGAAGCGTGCACACATCATTGATTTAGTCAAATCACAGGTAGCAGATCCGAGTCACAACGAATGTAGTACCTCATAAGTACAACAGCCAGCTCCCAGCATGAAACTGACTTGTACCTGCCCAAATAATACAGATAACTTTAGGCAATCTGACTTTGTGGCTGTAACCTCATTGAGCCAGAAACAAGCTAGCAGGTAGACTATTGCAGCCTGAGTCCATTACCAAAGCCAGTCACTTACTCAGAGAGCTTCATACTCATAACTATGTGAAACAAACATTAGGATAGCTTGAGACCTACCATTTGAAAGGGTACTACTGTGCCATCATTGAGAGCGCTGAGAGCTGTGGTGGCAGGGAAAACTTTCACTTAGGTATGCAACTTGGCTTTCTGTCAGGAAAGAGTTACTTAGCAAAACAAGGCGAATACTATTAAAAATAAAGAAGGTCAGGATGTAATGTAACAGTCCAGCCTTCTGCAGCACTCATAGTCCAAA
>CAYUEE010000075.1:0-21860 GCA_964443615.1 uncultured bacterium
CAGCGCTGGTTTAACGATATTCAACGCGAGTATGGCGCTCGGATCCATTATCAGTCCATTGGCAGTGGCGCGGGAATTCAACAGTTCACCGTCGGGATCGTGGATTTCGCGGCTAGTGATGTTGCCATGACGGATGCTGAAATTGCCACTGTTGCGGGAAACGTTTTGATGTTGCCCATGACCGCTGGGAGTATCGTGCTGGCCTATCATCTCTCCGATGTGCCCTCCGGTTTGAAGTTAACCCGAGAGCTCTACACCCGGATCCTGTTAGGCCAAGTCACACGCTGGCGGGATCCTGAGTTAGTGGCCCTCAACCCCGAGCTCAACCTCCCCGATCAACCCATCATCGTCATCCACCGATCCGACGGCAGCGGCACCACCGGCGTCCTAACTCGGCATCTATCTGCGATTAGCCCAACCTGGAACACTAAAGTGGGCACGGGTAAATCGGTAGACTGGCCCACGGGCCTCGGCGCGAAAGGGAACGAAGGGATGACGGCCCAAATTCAACAACTCGACGGATCCATCGGCTACCTCGACTACAATTACGCCATTCAAAACCACCTCACCCTCGCCGCCCTGGAAAATCATGCCGGATCCTTTATCGTCCCCACCCTGGCAACCACCGCCCGGGCACTGAACTCCGCTGAACTCCCTGATAACCTACGCCTCTTCATTACCGATCCTGAAGATCCGGAGGCCTATCCCATCGTGACCTACACCTGGATCCTGGCCCATCAACACTACGACTCCCCCCGTAAAGCCCAAGCCCTCTCAGCCCTAATTGACTACGGATTAAACCTGGGCCAAGTCTTGTGTGAACCGTTAGGGTACACCCCACTACCGCTCTCCCTCGCTGAACGGGTGGCCGCCGCCGCTGATACCATCACCCCCGGTTACACCGTTCAAATTCAGGGATCCCCCTATGCCTAGCCCTTTTAACACGGAGTTGGATCGGGTGCAGCTCCAAGACCGCTCAGTGATTGAAAAAAGCACAGATCGACTCTTTGTCAGTGTGACCGCTGTATGTGCTGCGATGGTGGTCATGATCCTAATCGGCATCGGCCTTGAAGTGACAATCCAAGCCTGGCCTGCGATTCAAGCATACGGAGGATCCTTTTTAATCCAAGCTCGGTGGGATCCGGTTAAAGCCGTCTACGGCATCGGACCCATGATCTACGGCACCGTCGTCAGTTCCCTCATCGGTCTTGCCTTTGCAATTCCACTGGGCCTCGGATCCGCCATTGTCCTATCGGAATCCTTGCTGCCTCGTTCACTCCGGATCCCGTTAACCATTGGGATTGAACTGCTAGCCGCAGTGCCCAGTGTGGTGTACGGCTTGTGGGGCATTTTTGTCTTGATTCCATGGCTGCGGGAAATAGGATCCTGGCTACACACCCATGTAGGGTTTATCCCTTTGTTTGGGACGGATCCGGCTGGACCAGGGTTACTCCCGTCCGGAATGATCCTAGCGATCATGACCTTGCCGATTATCACCGCCATTTCCCGTCAGTCGCTAGCCGCTCTCCCACCAGATTGGCGTGCGGTTTCTGTCGGGTTGGGGGCGACATCTTGGCAAACTATCCTGCGAACCTTGCTCCCAGCAGCCTCTCCAGGCATTGTCGGGGGTATCATCCTCGCCTTGGGCCGTGCCTTTGGAGAAACAATGGCCGTCACGATGGTGATCGGGAATTCAAATCAGTTCAATTGGTCGATCCTCGCTCCAGCGAATACCCTAGCGTCGTTAATTGCTAGTCAATTTGCGGAAGCCTCTGGACTACAGGTCTCGGCGCTGATGTATGCCGGTTTAGTTCTATTCGTTGTCACACTGGGTGTGAATCTAGTGGCGGAATGGTGGGTAGGGCGGTTAAGTCAACCCTAGGCGAAGACCCTAGCACCGTCTGATCATCTAAACGGATCATCTAATCTGATCATCTAAACGGATCCTATCCAAACGCCCAGCTAAACTCCTGTACAAACGGCCCTGTCAATCCTGACAGAAGGGGCTTTAGTTGCGTGGGACACCATCAAGAGGATCCGATTTCAGTCGGTTAGAGTGCTTTTGATTGCGGAAGGCAACTGCTACGATTTAGGGTGCTGCTGCTTGTAGGAATTGTCGTCTGTCTAACCCTGGTTAACACCTGTTGCGATTGGCTGGAATCCTATGCCCTCACGAACTAACGAAGAAAAGTTTGACATTGTCCTTGGGGAAACTCTGCGGGCGGCAGGGATCCTGACGCTTCACCAGTTGCAGCAGGCGATGTACGAAATGCCGGAGTCAGGGTTTAGCCTGGGTGAGTACTGTCTCGAACAGGACTGGGTTGAAGTTGAAAAGCTATATGGATACATCTCAACCGAGCGGCTGCGATTAGGCGAAATTTTTCTTCTTCACGGCGACATTACCCTCGACAAACTCCTCCAAATTCTTAAGGACAAACGTGCCAATCCCGGCAGTAAAGTTGGTGATTTGCTCGTCAAGCGAGGCTGGATCACCCCAGAGCAAGTAGACTGGGCTCTCTCTGAACAAGCCGCCCTCCGAGAGTTAGCAGATCCCCATGCCTGGCCCACTCTCCAAGCACGTTGGCACGGACCGGCGGAGTCTCCAGCACCTGCTGCCTCAGAAAAGCCCCTCGTACTCTCTTCACCCGACGCAGCCTCGCCCGCCCTACCCGACTCATCTCCTCCAGACGGATCCCAACTCGACACCCCCACTCCTAGTCCAGACACTGCTCCAATTGTCCCTTCCACACCTGAGACTCAGCCCCAATCCAGCCAGGATCCCTCCCAAACTGAGTCCCCAGACGAGACAGTCCCCCCCGAGCCAGCAGACCTACAGCAAAAGGTTCAATGGTTACGGGAGCGCATTCAATCCTTAGAAGAACACAACCAAGAGTTAGAAACCTTAGCTCAAGAGAATCAGGCTCTTCTGCAACAACTCCAAGAAGCTCGCTCAATTGAAAAAACACACCAAGTGATGATTCAGGAGCTTACCCAATCCCTGGAAGAAACCCAAGCCCGCGTCATACAGCTAGAGGAAGAACTGCAGCAGAAGACGAACTATGAGTTAGAACTCTACCGAGATGTCCAAGCCGAACTCTCTCAGCTCGATCTATCCCAACTCAGTAATGGTCAGGCTCTCGCTGCTCCGATAACGGATCCTATCCCTCCCCCATCAGCAGGTGAGTTCCCCGTTCCGGCCAACACCATCTGGCAACTGCAACAGGAACTAATGGAAAAGCAACGTCTCCAGACTGAGCAGCAGGATGAACTCTCCATTTTGAAAGCCCAACTGGCCTATGAGCGGGTTGAAAAGGCAGAACTCGTTCAACAGCTCAAGCGTCTGCAATACACCCAGGCCGCCACCGACCGCCCCGCTGCCGAGGCCTTTTCCACCCATCCCGGAGTCTACTCTGGGCAAACAGCTGAACTCCCACTTCCCCCACAACCCACAGGATCCTCCCACCCCACCCCGGATCAACCAGAACATCTTGATAGTCCTGAACTCAACACCCTCGATGTCTTTGCTCAGGCCAACCCCTGGGCTCAACGGATCCTGTCCAATCTCTTTGCGGCTGATTTAGTGCCCGTCGAGTCGATCAAACGGATCCTGTTGGAGTGGGAGCAATCGGCGGGTACGCTGACTGAGGTGTTGGGTCGCATAAGTGGATTGTCAGCTCAGACGGTGACATTTTTCAGCGAAGGGGGATATTCAGCACGGTTAGCGGGAGCCCAAGATCTCTCAGACTACTTAGTAGCCTCTGGGATAGTCAGTCCGGAGCATATTCAAGCCGCTAAGCAAGCGGAGGCCTCTTCTGTCTCCACCTGGCTAGTTGAACAGGGTCATCTCAGTCAAAAGACCGCCGATTACTTTGAACGAACCTTTGGTCTTGGCCAGCAATCACAGGCGTTTCCTTCAACAGCGATGTCGTAAATTGACAGTTTGTCACTTTTTAATTAACTGTTTCTCCCCTGCCAATTAAATCAGCCTCGGATTGAGTCAGCATCTGCTCCTAGGGAGTCGGGGGCTGGCTGCCCTTTTCGGGATAGATCACGCTAGAGTAATCGGGGTGTCTGTATCCATTGTCATCATGCCTAGCTCCACATCACTGCAAACCTACTTGGCAACAGCCCTTCGAGCCGCGATTGAGCGGGCCAGTCAGGTAGGGGCTCTAGGATCCTTGACTCCCAACCACGTGGATCGCGTCAAACGGGTGGTGGAAATTCCGAAAGATACGAGTTACGGCGACTATGCTAGCCCGAGTGCCTTGGGCATGAAAAAGCTGTGTAACCTGCCCCCTCCCAAGATTGCTCAGGCATTGGTGGCGGAACTGTCGGATCCTGATTTTGAAGTGAGTCTAGCTGGGCCGGGGTTTATCAATTTTCGCCTGAAGCCGATGTTTCTCAATCGGTTACTGCAAGAGATTCTGACATTAGGCGATGATTACGGCAAAACGACTACGGAGCAACCGGAACGGATCCTGGTTGAATTTGTCTCCGCTAATCCCACGGGGCCGCTGCACCTAGGTCATGGCCGTTGGGCAGCTGTCGGATCCACGCTCTCTAATCTCTTACGGTGGACTGGTCATCATGTGGACCGAGAGTTCTACATCAATGATGCCGGCAACCAGATGCAAATTTTAGGCCGTTCATTACAGGTGCGGTTGCAACAGCTGCAGGGTGAAGCCGTGGAGTTACCGGAGGACGCCTATAAAGGATCCTATATTATCGATATGGCCAAGGATCTGCTCGCTGCCATTGCATCCGGTACTCAGCCCCAACCCCAGTCCCTACAAGAGTTCACGGACTATGCCTACCGCCACATTTTGCAGTGGCATCAGGATACCTTACATCACTTTCAAGTTGATTTTGAACAATGGTTTAGCGAGCGACAGTTACATCAACCGGATCCTAATACCCAAGCTAGCGCTATCGACCAAACCTTGAAGGAGCTTGAAGAAAGAGAGTATTTGTATCAGGCGACAGCCCCCCGCCAGGAGGAGCCAAAACCCGATGCTGAGGCCGCACTCTTTTTCAAAACAGCTGATTTTGGTGATGATAAGGATCGAGTTGTCCGTAAAGGCGATGGATCCTTGACTTACTTGTCTGCTGATATTGCCTATCACCGGGATAAGTTACGGCGGCAGTATAATCGGCTCATCAATATTTTAGGATCCGACCATCATGGCTACGTGGCACGCTTGAAAGCAGGGGTCGGTGCCTTCAGTCAAGAGGTGGAGTTGGAGGCGTTAATCGGGCAGTTTGTGAAGTTATTTCAAACGGATCCTGACACCCAAGCACGGACTGAAGTGCGGATGTCGAAACGGACTGGGAACTTTGTGTCGCTGAACGATTTGATTGATGATGAAGAGATTGGGGTCGGCGTGGATGCAGCTCGCTGGTTTCTACTTAGCAATTCAATGGATAGCGCCATCAACTTTGACTTAGACCTCGCCCGGCAGCAAGACTCTCTCGATAACCCTGTCGTCTATGCCCATTACAGCCATGCCCGGTGCTGCACGTTGCTGAGACGGGTGGCTGAAGAGCGGGGAATTGACCTGACTGCCACTGCCTCTATTATGACTGAGGACGGATCCTTGATTATGCCCGAACCAGAGGAACGGAGCTTGTTGATGCGACTAATTGCGCTCCCCGATGAACTCCGACAAGCAGCCGCAGAACGGGCGCCTCACAAGATCATTCGCTATGTTGAACTGGTGGCCAGTGACTTCAACAAGTTCTACGATAAGTGCCGAATCTATCCCACCCTAGAAGAGGATCCGGCTTTAGCGATGGCACGGCTACAACTGGTCAAAGCCACCCGTCAGGTTTTGTTCAACGCATTGACTCAGATATTGGGCATTAGTGCGCCCACATCAATGTAGCCAGGCTAGTTTTTTAAGTTGAAGGAGTGGCCAGGAATGAGAACATAGACACCGGATATATTCGTTGCCGTAAGATTTTGCAGGTTGTAGCCTATGGCATCATTGTCGAGAACAGTATTGATCGCCCGCTCCAGATCAGCTATCACCTCCTCTTCAACCGCTTCGCCCCCACCTCGTACCTGAGCAATTTCGGGAAACTGGCGAGTGATTTCTGCCGCAATGGAGGCCGCAAAAGGGAGAGAGACCAGGGTGAGATTGGATCCACCCAACTGAGGGCCAATCGTATCAGCACGGCGGCGGATCCCCAGAGCCTGCAGGGCATTGGCCGTTTGGTCAACAGGAACAGTGCAAGTGTTTAACCGGACAATGGGAACGGCAGAGGCCGTCAAGGTGGAGAGGGTTACCGTCTCAACCAACGTAAAGGAGGGATAGCCGTTGTAAGAAAAACAGAATTCCCTGAACTCGACGGGGATTTGTTCAGCAGCCACAATGCGTTCATCATCAAAGCCTCCTGCATCATCGTAGGCATTTCGAGACGCAAACCCGACGAAGAAAGCCACCACAGCCACAATGGCAATCACGGTTAAGCTGGCGGTCCAATTCCCCCACCCCGCCGATCGGTTCATTCCAGATGCTCCCATTCCACTAGTTGTATATCCCCCGTCTCCGCCTCGATTACCGCCACCGTATCCACTACTATATCCACCGCCATATCCAGGTGTTTCAACATAGGTTTCACGCGCATAGCTACCTTGAGCGTACCGACCAGACCCACGTGGTCCTGATGAGCGAGGTGGTTCTGAATACTGAGGAGATCGTCGTTCCCCCACAGATCGTTCGGCCCCAGGCCGGCGGGCGGGACGAGATGACCCCCGACTAGAACGAGAGGATCCGGTGGCACGAGGATCCAGAGCGGCATCTCTTAGATCATCAAGGTCAAGATCATCCCCCTCGTCACGGTCTAAATCACGCCCATCAAAATCGTCAGAGTAAGTCATTATACTCTCCGTAGCGACTGCGCTATCTCGGTTAGCTGCGGAGCCAAGACAGCCTTACACCATAATAGAGTAACCCAGACTCAGCTTCCGAGGCGGCTCAACTGATCCTGGAGCTGCAGCAGCGCTAGTCCGCGATGTCCAACCTGCTGCTTCTGGTCAGGGGTCATTTCCGCAAAGGTGAGTCCCAAACTAGGCACATAGAAAATGGGATCATAACCAAAGCCTCCCTGCCCCCGTGGCGCTTCCAAAATCTCCCCTGGACAAATCCCCTGAGCCAAAGCCTGTGTCTGTCCGTGTGGATCACAAAGAGCAATGGCACACATAAATGCTGCGGCCCGATTTGAGGATCCGGTCATCTTCAACTCCTCTACCACCCGTGCAATCCGAGCGGCATCCGTCTGGGCATATCGAGCTGAAAAGACCCCCGGGGCCCCATTCAGGGCTTCCACAGCTAAACCGGAATCATCAGCAATCGCCCAGGATCCTGTCGCAAGTGCAACTGAACAGGCTTTTTCTTGAGCGTTAGATTCAAAGGTTACTCCTGTTTCCTTAGCTTCCACATCAGCGGGTTTGGGGAGCAGAGACCAATGGGCGACTGTTGTGGGTAATGATTGAAAAAAGTGAGAGAATTCCCGCAGTTTACCGGGGTTGCCACTGGCCAAGACTAAAGGTGTTTTACCGCTCATAGATCCGCTCAAGACAGGATCCTGATCGTACCAGCCAGTTGCTTTGATGACTGCTACAACCGTGCCTCCTTCTAATGTAGATCCATTTGATGTGGATTAGGATCCGGATAGCAGCGGCTATGATAGCAGTCTGATGCGATAAGCTTCATTCTGGTAGAGACAGCAACTTGCCAACCGTGCGGTTAGAGGGCTGAAAGGTTGCCTGAGCCACACGTTGGACATCTTCAGGCGTAATTTGAGTCAAGGTCTCAATCTGCTGGAATAGGTTACGCCAGCTGCCCGTTTTTACCTCATACTCCGATAAAAGCTGGGCCAATCCTCGGTTCGAATCTAAGGTTCG
Source organism: uncultured bacterium (assembly GCA_964443615.1). Lineage (GTDB taxonomy): Bacteria > Cyanobacteriota > Cyanobacteriia > Thermostichales > Thermostichaceae > CAYSWV01. The sequence continues at coordinate 7,907 of CAYUEE010000075.1, forward strand.
GAGTAGAGACACTTGAGTTTGCGTCTTAACTCGGTCCAACTCCTCAGGCGCGATCGGATCCGTTTTCAACTTCTCCAACTCAGCGTCTAAGACCTGGGCCACATCCTCCACAGAATGTCCCGGAGCTGTCAGGGCGTAAAACATAATCAAATTAGGGAACTTATCGCCGGGGAACCCATTGAAGCTTTGAGCATTCAGAGCCAAACCTGATTCCACCAGAGCCTTGTACAATCGGGATGTCCGTCCCCTCGACATTAGATCATTGATGACATCGTAGACCGTATTATCAGGATCCGAAATCGCAGGACGGTGATAGCCCTCGAGATACCAAGGCTCGGAGCGCAGCTCTTTAATCACTTCACGCATCTCCGTCTGCTGGGGTTCAGTGATCGTTAATGGATCCGGTTGAGTCTGAGCCTGGAAGCGGCCAAAGTATACTTGAGCTAACTCCTGCACTTGAGTAGGATCCGCATCCCCAACAATGACCATAGTCAAATTTTGAGGGACATAGTAGGTTTCAAAAAACTGACGAATGTCACTGCGTTCTAACCCCTCGATGTCTTCAGCATACCCAATCACTGGACGACCATAGGGATGCACCGTAAAGGCCGTAGATTGCAGCGCTTCTACCATCTGACCAATGGGGGAATCTTCCACCGCCGCCCGCCGCTCCTCGAGCACCACATCCTTTTCTTCAAAAAACCCTCGGAATACTGGCTCCAAGAACCGCTCCGATTCCAATGACATCCATAGTTCCAGCTTATTAGACGGTAAGCTATAGAAGTAACGAGTCGCATCCATGCTAGTTGTTGCATTCAGGCCAACACCGCCCTCCTGTTGAATAATCTGACCCAACTCATTTTGTTGAATGTATTGGCTCGCTTCAGCTCTCTGCTGGGTAAAGGTTGCTTCCAGTTGTGCGGTCGCCTCCGTATCTCCATCAGCTTGGGCCGCTTTCAGTTGACGGAACGTTTCGTCTAGTTGCTGCAGGATCCGTTCTTCAGCCTCATAATCTGTTGTGCCAATCCGAGTTGTCCCTTTGAACGCCAGATGTTCTAGAAAGTGAGCAGTCCCCGTTTTGCCTAAGGTTTCGTTCGCTGTACCCACATCGGCATAAGTCATAAACGAGATGACCGGAGCTTGATGTCGCTCAAAAACGATAAACTGGATCCCGTTATCCAATTGGAACTCCGTAACCTGTTGTTCAGCACGTTCCAAGTAAGGCTGAATGAACGTATCGACCTGGCGGGCTTGAACTGGAGCTGACAACACTAGGATCCCAAAGACAAGACTGAACAGGCGGATAAACGAGAGCATGGGAACCTCCTATCAGTGGGGTTGAGCTAGTAACACTAACGACACTCCGCAGGGAAAGGAGAAGGGGCGGAGGAGATGTTTTTCAAATTCAAAGATGGATCTAAGGCTGCGATTAACCAGGGGTGAGGGCATCACAAGATCATCTGTATCCTGACGCCCCATTACCTTTTGCAATAGACGGATCGTCAAGACAATGGGAAACAAAAAGGAGTTGAAATAACTGATGTAGCGGATATTGAACTGGGCAGCTTGAACCACTTGCTTGAGATGGCTCGCATTGTAACGACGTTTGTGATGGTTCAGCACATCGTGTTGACTCCACAGAAATTGATAGGCTGGCACAGTCAACAGGATCCATCCCCCAGGTTTGAGTCGAGGACCGAGAGCTTTCAATGAATCGACATCACCATTGAGGTGTTCCAGCACATCCAGCATCGTAATGAGATCAAACTGGAGATCGGTAAACGGTACTAGGTCAGGAAGATGGCCCGATTCAATCGTTGCCAGACCACGTGAGACTGCCTGCTCCCGAGCCCCGTCGCTATACTCCATCCCCCAAACGGATCCATGCTTAACAAGCATAGGCAAATTTCCACCACTGCCACAGCCGACATCCAGGATCCGGCAGGTTGTCGGCAGATTAAGAGAGTGGATCAAGTGACTGAGGATCGATCGACGAGCAACAAACCACCAGTGTTGGTCCTCGAGTTCAGCCATTTGGACGTAGGCTTTGGGATCCATAACATCAATTGTGTGAGTGGATAGAACAGATAACCCCCATCCATCGTGGGCATTGACCCAGATGTTATGAGGACTCGGAGGGGGCTGAGGCAGGATCCTCTTCTGCCACCAATTCCGCTTCAAAAGCAGCAAACTCTTCCGGTGTCATGGACTCGATCCGTTGTCGTAGCAGTTCTTTTTGATAGGTCTGGCGTTGCTCATGAAACGTCATGGATCCAGAGACAACCCGAGTTAGATATCCAATCACCCAAGCCACAAAGCCAACCAGCAAGCCAACACTAGCCCAGAGCTGCGCCGTCTGGCCATCTACACCCACTAGTCGGATGCCCCCATAGACACCGCCCCCTACGATTAGGATCCCTAACCCAATCACCAAGATATTGAGTCTACTCATGTGCTGTATCTAAATCTCACGTTTGGGGAATCGGAAGTTCCAGAAGGGAGAGATAAGTAGGATCCCTGGGAAAAAGAACAGAGCCAGGAAAAACATCAACACTTTCTCCCAGGAACTGCTTGAGGTCCACCGTTGGTCAATATAGAGCGCCGACAACATTGGGATCACTAAGAGATAGGCCCCTGCCAAACCACCATAGAGGAGTAGAACCTTAAGCTGTTCAGTCAAAACCATAGAGTTAACCACTCTGCTAAAACTACACTTATCTTAAACTGGTTGGCCCCTTGCTTACTCTCCTCTACCTCGATTCCGAGAGGATCCCACACCAATCCTGTCACTATAGATAGTGTCTCTGCCCTGATTCCACAGGGATTGATCGACTTAATCTTAAGGATCCTACAAATCAACAAACAGTCTGGCTTTGCGGATGATGTAGGTCAAGACAGTCTCTTCTTCTGTAATGATCTCAGCTCGTGCATCCATTCCTGCTTGCAGCGGTAATTGTCGGCCTGCTTTCTCAAAGTAAGGTTGCTCTAGATCAATAGTAACCTCGTAGAACGGTACCGCATCTGGTGAGGGTTGCCCTGAAGACTGCGGCACAATGACATCATCTGAGATAGCAGTCACAGTCCCCGTCAATACACCATAGTCCGTATAAGAATAAGCAGAAACCCGAAGTTTAACTGTTTGACCAACTTCGACCTTACCGATATCTTGAGTAATCACACGCGATTTAACTTCAAGGACGGCATCTGCAGGAGACAGCTGGGCAATCACTTCACCTGGGCGAACCACTTGCCCTGTATTACGGAGATTTAACTGTAGAATGGTGCCATCCATCGGAGCAACAATCTGAGTCTTCGAGCTCTCTGACTCCAAGCGAGCCAACTCCTGACGGCTCTGCTCAAGCTGGGCTTCAACTTCAACCTGTCGTTGACGGAGTTCCTCTCGTTGTTGACGCAGTAACGCTAGGTTGGCATCACCTTTAGCTAGCTCTTGCTCTACTCGCTCCTGAGCAATGTCAACATCAGCCCGACTCGGATCAAGGGCTGCCTCTACCCGTGCTAACTTCGACTCTGCCGCCTTGATAGCCTGTCGTTGAACTTCAACCGTTTGGAGTTGAGCTTCAACCGCTAGAGCCTTTTGATCCAGCTCCCGCTGTGTGACAGCCCCGTCATCAGCCAGCTGTTCGTACCGTTGTTGATCCAGTCGTGCAAACTCTAACTCAGCCCTAGCATTTTCCAGAGCGGCCCCCGCTTGCTCTAACTCTGCTTGGGCTGCAGTCCAGTCAGATTGCGTTGCGACTTGGCGCTCTGTGAAAACCCGCTGGTTGCGCTCCAAATCCGCACGGGCTGCTGCAATGGTTCGGGAATTCACAGCCTGTTCCGCTAGAATCTGCGTATCCAATGCCAGAGCCTGCTCTGAGAGCTGCACCAAAATCAACTCAGTGTTGCGAATCGAAGACTCCAATTTCGTCAAGTCTGTTTGGAGAGAAGTGTTACTGAGGGTCGCAATAACCTCGCTTGCCTCCACCTTTTGATCAGGGATAACATCAACGCTGCTGACTGTACCTTCCGTTTGAGCCTCAATCAACTGCAGTTCTCCCACAGGACGAATTAGAGCCGGTGCCTTCACGACCACGTCATACTCAATCACGGCAGCTGATACAACGGCTGTCACAAATGTCGTTACTAGGGCTAATCCTCCCATAGAGGTCCAGCGACTAATGGGTGGAATAAATTCATTGGGTAGCGCGGGATGAAGAGCATTGATCTGAGGATCACTAACCATGAGTCTTATCCTATGGGCAGCGGGACAACTAGCTAGGTCAACTGTAGCTGATAGAGCATAAAGTAAGCACGCCAGCTCAGTACCGACGTGCCTATGATCATTCGTTTAGCAGACTATTAGATGAGTTTAGATCCTAGGAACATCCTAGAAGAATCCACCCCAGTCAAGCAGGAAGGAGAAGAAGAAGTCTGCGATTACACCTTGAGTCTCGCTCGGTCCACCCAACAAAGCGATGAGTCGACCAACTAAGTTATCAGCCAGGCTATCGTCTCCAGGTGTGCCAACAGTGACTGTTTCATCGATAGCTGTTGAGTTTTTGATACCACCGGCTACAGTTTCCTGCTGCTGCTCGGTTAAGTTTTGCCAATAAGTGTTTTCCATGATACCCCCCAAAGGTTTAACAAGGTTGATACAACTACTGCATAACGCCCATAAGACATCTTACCCGCTTGACCCGAGAGTCTTAACATAGCAGGCACAAGTCATTCTTGCTCACACTTTCGAGTGTTAAAGATCATACGGCAAGGACAGGCTGGGGAGTAGCCATTACCTGAGCGTCGCCAGGAATGAGAACCGGATGGTGAATATCAAGACCGACCCAGTCTCCCGGTTGGTAGGGAGTCATTACCGTGTTCGCTTGGATGGTTGCCCCACTGAGTTGCCCCTCACCCTGCCCGAGAGTGATTTGCAAATTGATCCGGTCACCTAAGTACACTCGTTGTGTAACTTGGCCCCAAATCTCTGCTGCTTCTGGAGCTTTAATCACAATGTTTTCAGGACGAACCATGAGTGTGGGTGGGCTCATGGCATCGACTGCAGTGATAGGGTGCTCGACTCGGATCCGCTTTGTCACGCCCCCCAGTGCTAAATCCACCATTAGAGAGGATCCTTCCCTTGTGACAATCTGGCAGGGAAACAGGTTGGCTACACCAACAAACGTGGCAACGAAATGATTAGCTGGTGTTTGGTAAATGACCTGAGGAGTAGCAATCTGCTGAATATTACCCTGATTCATGACTACAACACGGTCAGACATGGCTAAAGCTTCAGTTTGATCGTGGGTGACGTAGAGAACTGTAGCCCCTACTCGGCGAGTGAGTTCCACAATCTCAGCTCGCAGATCATCACGAAGTTTGGCATCGAGATTACTCAAGGGTTCATCGAGTAGCAATAGCTTAGGCTGCATGACCAGAGCACGAGCCAACGCCACCCGTTGCTGTTGCCCGCCTGAGAGCTCCGACGGATACCGATGAGCTAAATGGTCTAACTGCACCATCCGCAACATTTTATCCACCCGCGTGTGCCGAGTCGCTGCCTCTAATCTTTGAAATTTCAAAGGGTAGGCCACATTCTTAAACACAGTCATGTGCGGCCAGACAGCGTATGACTGAAACACCATCCCCATCTGGCGTTGCTCCGGTGGCTGATGGATCCGATCCGCAACCGAAGTCAATACTTCTCCATCTAGCCGGATCCGACCCGCTGTAGGTTCAATAAAGCCGGCTACCATCCGGAGCGTTGTGGTTTTACCACTGCCCGAAGGCCCCAAAAAGGTCACCCACTCGCCCGGCTGAATCGTTAACGTCACATCCGAGACTGCGATAAAGTCGCCATACTTTTTCTGCAGATGCTCCAGTTGCAATAAACCCACGGTCATCTCCACACTGTAGGTCAGCGTATTTCAGCCTTGCTTCCTGCTAACCAGGCTAACCAATACCGATTTCTAGATCGTACTCAGGATCCGTAACGCCCCTATCGTAATGTATCAACCTAATGTATCAATGCCCAGGTTACGCGAGTAGACTAGCACGCCCCCTAGTCAGCCACCGGATCCCTCCGTAGATAATCAGGATCAAGAGAGTCATTAGCAAGGATAAAGCGGCTGTCATCCCCACCTTACCCTCTTCGTAGAGACCAAAGACTGCCGTACCAATCGTTTCATTGCCCACCGAAGCTAAGAGAACAGAGACTGTCAACTCGGCCAACGAGGGGACGAAGGCAAGAAACCAACCGGCGAAGGCACTGCTACTAATCAAAGGTAACGTCACATCCCGAACGGTAGCGACAGGGGTTGCACCACATAGTCGAGCGGCATTTTCCAATTCAGGATCAATTTGGGCTAGGCCAGCACTCACTGAGCGTAATCCGAAATTCAGAAAGCGAGCTAGATAGGCAACGAGAAGGATCCATGCAGTGTTGTACAACTTCCAGCCGACTACGGGCAGAGGGTTGATAAAGGCCAAGATAAGGGCCAAGGCCACAACAGTTCCCGGAATGGCATAAGGCATTGTCACCATCGACTCTAACCACCGACTGCCGATGACCTTTCGCCGGACAAGATACCCAATCAAAACCGACAACCCCGCAATAGCAGTGGCTGCAGCAGCAGCTAGTTTCAGGCTGTTAATGATGGACCGTTGGACTTTAGGTACACCAAACAGGACAGCTTGATAGTGACGTAGACTTAAATTTTCCCAGGTCAGCGGCAAGCCCAACGCTCGCAGCAAAGAATTGAGTAGGATGGCCGTCAAGGGAGCCACCACACTGGCCACAAACAGGATTATCAGGATCCCTACCACAATTCCTTTCCAGCGCCCTAGTTGCACCACCTGAGGTTGACTCGTTCGACCTGTCACCACGGCATACCGTTCTACTCGCAGGATCCATCGCTGGGCCTGTAATCCCACTAGAGCAATAAGAACCAACAGCATGGCGAGTGCTGCTGCGAGCTGCAAGTTATTTTCACGAGAGTAGTTCAGGATTAACGAGTATATCTGCGTCGTCATCACGTAATAGCGATCTGGCAGACCAATAACCGACGGGATCCCAAAGTTTGCCATTTGCAAAAGAAAAATCAAAAGAGACGCCGAGCCGATCGCCGGCAGACTCAACGGTAAACTGACGGCCCAAAGGGTTTGGAGTGGGTTGGCGCCTGACATCCGTGCGGCTTCTTCTAGTGCCGGATCCATCTTTTCTAGGGGTCCGAGCGTCACCAGGTAGGCAATCGGGAATGAGAACAGTGTCATCACGAAGATGATCCCTGCGGGTCCTGAAATAATTAGCAACGGATCCCGAGACGCTGTAAGAGCCATCCAGATTTTATTCAAATAACCAGCCCGTCCCAACAAATAAGTCCAGGCAATCGCACCAATAAATGGCGGAATCATGTAGGGAACAAGTAGGGCCGACCGCCAAAAGGATTTGAGCGGGACATCAGTCCGAGCAATCAGCCAAGCTAAGCCTGTACCCAAGGTTGTAGCCAGGAGTGTCGAGAGTCCAGCGACGAGAAGGCTGTTGCCCAGAACCCGAAAGGTGTGAACATCACTTAAGACCTCCCCATAGTTGCGGAGACTGATTTCTCCCACCCAGAAACTCTGCCCCACCAACATGACAGAGGGATAGATGATCAAAGCTAAGACCGCCACGATAACCAGCCCAATGATGACCTGGAACAGTCTTAGTGGCCATCGGACCTCGGCCATTCCGGGCATTATGCCCCTCCGAAGCGATCTGTAAATCCTTCTCGCAAGGCTTCTCGATTCCCCTCAATGTAGTCACTATCCACTTGAATAACATTGATATCGCCAGCTGCATCGTCTGGTTTAGGCATGTCATCCCGTACAGAGAGGAACCCTAAGTCTAGATATAGCTGTTGAGCTCGATCTGAATAGAGGTAATCTAAGAACGTTTTAGCTAATTCTACGTTGGGGCTGTCTTTGAGAATCGCGTAGGGTGTTTGAATTTGCAGCGCCCCTTCTTCTGGCCATACGTAGGCAACAGGGGATCCTTCCCGAATCAAGGACCGGACCACAATATCAACCGTACTCGCCAGAGCGTAATCCCCGTTCGCCACCTTAGCACCAAGACCGGTGTTCCCCTGTTCAAACTTCAGACCATTATCACGGAGGGCTTCGAAGAACTCCCAACCAAACTCAGGCCTATTCACAAAGGTTCCCATTTGAGAGAATGCAGTGCCGTTGAATAGAGGATTTGTGCTAGCGATGCGGTCTTTGTACTCGGGATCAAGGAGATCCTGATACCCTGTCGGAGGTGTTTCAACTTGGAGCGTGTTGTAGGCGATGACAACAAAAGTTAGGCGGACATCATGAGCTTCATCATTGCCATAGTGGTAGCGATCGGGAGCTTGATCTGCATTAGGAGGCCGATAAGACAACAGCAACCCTTCACTAATCAACTGATTAATGTAAGCGCCATCAGCCACCATAATGGCATCTGCTTGAATGCCCCCAGCACTTTGTTCCGCCTGGAGCTTGGAGACCACTTCAGTGCCACCAGAGCGGAAAATATTGACTGTGATGTCAGGGTAAACCTCGTTGAAGTCGTTCACCACTTGGTTCATGATGCTGTCAGGATCCGACGTGTACAGAGTCATCGTTCCTGAGGGAGCATCTGCGGATTGAGCCATCACAGGCGAGGCATTATTCAAGATCCCAGTATGAGTGATGAATAGACCTGCGGATATAAGCCCAATGACTGAGGACAAGGCCGCTAAGACAGACCGCCGCTTACGCAATAAGCCTTTGAGATTGGTATCGCCAGACATAAATGGATCCTCCACATTGAGGGGCACGATTCACAACAGACCACAGCCACACGCTCTAAACCTAGTGTGGATAACTCAGATCAAGGGGGGCTGGGTAAAACCCTGTCAAGTCCCAGTGAAAACGATGGATTAAGGAACACTGCGTGAAGTAACGCCAGCCTGAGGGAATGACCTGCTACTTCAGCTCACGCTGCCCACTGTAGTACTAGTTCGGGCATTTGAACACTCTCATTGGGCATGATCACAGAGTCTTTAGATCCATCTTCAGGTTTACAGGGTTGTGCTGCAGCCAAGTCACAGATGGTTAGCCTTTACGACTGGATCTTACGGTGAAGTGTTCCAAGGTTACTGAAGAAATCAAAGATATTTGTAAAGAAGTGAGCAAATTGGGCGTGATTATTTTAATACTTGAGGGCTGTGATTTTACGTAGATCCTTGAATAGCTTGATACAACCCAGATTCAAATTGACGGGTGGCCTCTGCCCACGTGTAGGTGGCGGCTCGTTTCTGGGCAGCTGTGGACAAGCATTGCCACTCAGGATCCGACAGCTGACCGAGTTGGACAATTGCAGCAGACATGGCCTCCGGATCCTCATGGGGAACTAGGATCCCAACCTCAGGGGTAATCAATTGCGGTGCGGCCCCAGCCGGGGTTCCGATCACAGGGGTGCGACAGGCCATTGCTTCGAGAATGGGTAGCCCAAACCCCTCTCGGCGACTGGGAAATAACCACATATCGCACTGGGCATATAGGATCCGAATCTGCTCATCTGAAGGTCGGTAGCTAAACTCAGTCCGAGCGGGGAGTTGGAGATCCGCTGTAGGCGGTTCAGGGCCGAAGGCAACCCCCTGGAGATGAGGCAGGATCCGTTGCGCGCGTGTAATCGCGTCTAGGGCAATATCAATGCCTTTGCTAGGAGCACTCCGGTAAGCTAACCCAACCGTAGGGACGGGTTGTTTAGAACGAGGGGAGGCATAAAACCGATCGTGATCGACGGCATTAGGCACAACCGTCATCGGGATATCCCCCCGATACTCCCGGACAAGATCGGCTAACCACTCTGAAATCGTGATGATGTGTAGGGGCAAAGACCAAGTGGGGACAACATCTTCTAAGGCCTGGCCGCCTTTACCGTAGTCCTGCATGAAATAGGCTTTAGCACCTTTAGTGGGTGATAGGCCCGCAACCCACGGAGCTGTTTCCCACCATGTAGCAACGACAACATCAGCATCTGGAACATCGTGATCGGTGACAGGACCTGAATGAGGCAGGATCCTGAGCGAGACAGAACGCCCATCGAAGTGAGAGGGCGGTGGGGAGGGGGAAGGGATCCAGCCCTGACCTTTAAGGATCGATTTCAGTTGCTGAACTGGCGTGGGAGAGGGTTTTGAGACAGCGATCACCTCAACCGTATGTCCCATTTGACTTAGACGTTCAGCATAGATGGCGATGACGCGGATGCCACCTGATAAGTTGACGGGAGGGAGGATAAAGGTAACGTTCACGGGACTTGATCAGGTACGGATAGTACAGACTGCCTTCAGAATACGAGGTCTCCGAATTCTCGTCTACGCCCTACCCAAGTCGACAGCCCCATCGAGTCGACAGCCCCATCGAGTCAACAGCCCCATCGAGTTAACAGCCCCATCGGGTTAACCTCTCAATCGGCTTAACATCTTAATAATGCTACTGCTCAATAAAGTTACGACTCGATTTGAACAGAATCCGATGCGCGGGTCAAGTTGAAGCGTTGCATGAGACCCTGTAACATCGATAGGTGAAATGGCTTGGCCACTACCCCAGAGGCTCCCACTAATCGACCACGAGCTCGGTTAACTAAATTGGGGCTATACCCAGCCATGATAATTGGAGTTGATTGAAATCGTGGGATCCGGCGAATTTGGGCGCAGAGTTCGTAACCGTTGGTGATGGCCATCACGAGGTCTAGGCAGATTAGATCAGGCTGATGTTCAATGATAATGGGTAAGGCAAGAACTGGATTTTGAATGTGAAAGTAGCGGTAGCCTAACATCCTTGCCATTTCACCAAACCGAGATCCGTCGATGAGATTATCGTCTATGTACATGATTAAAGGAGGGATGGACTGGTTATCGAAAAAACGGTTTGACATAGAAGCAATCCATTTCAGATAAGATTTCATCAATGGGTTAGGCAAGATCTCTGGGCATTCAAACGGATCGATTTGAATATCGTGATGTTCCTTAATCCACTCGGATAAACGTGGGGTAAAAGAGGTTCCGTCCAGCTGAATCCACACTTCCGGAGGAACTTGATTCAAAATAAGGCTAGATACTCCATACATAAGGTTATGGCTACAGATATGATTTGCCATATGAATATGGCTACAAACTTTAAGGCGGGTGTAGTACTGATTCTGGAAGCGGAGGATATCACGAGTTCCTGATGATGTGTTGATAGTGAAGGCCTGTTGAGCATTATCTAAATCCAAAATGACCATCGAGTTCTCCTGAGGGTTGAAGTGCAAGATTGGCGCGGTGGGAACTGAGCCGCTCAACCTTGAATTCAATCTACTGAGACTTCCAGGGATTCCGCCTGAGACAAGACCCTGAAACACCTACGCATAGTTTACGCAGATTAGAGTAATTGCCGTCTGAAAAGTGTGGTCTTTGAGACTAAAGCTCATCACTATGGCGTAAAAATAGTAGGGTCAGGATCCGTATAAGCAGAATTCTTTACGACATTTCATAGCTGGCTCTCAAAGGTTGCAAGCCTTCTGCACCCATAGTTTAGGCAGGATCCTTTACGCCGGGGATTATTTGATAGCCTAAGACAATACTTCTAGATCAGAAAATAAGCTTAATTAATCACTCAAACAGGGAGCAGGGTGCGTTCCAGATGGGGGGGTTTGAGAAGGGCGCTGGGGAGGGTAATTGTGTGGGCCGATCAGACACATGATGTTCGTGCAGAGCACAACAATTGTGTGATATGACTGTACCTAGATCCTGCCAAGAGAATCTGTAGAGAAGAGAGTGTATGGCCGCTGATCAGTCCACCCCCTCAGAGCTCTTGCAGGTTGTCGCTGAACTGAAGGATCGCATCCGGATCCTAGAGCAGGAGAAGTTGGACACTGAGTTGCTGTTGGAGACGGTGACGACTCATGCTGATGCGATTGAGGTGGAGCTGCAGGCGGAGATAGCTGAGCGAGAACGAGCAGAGGCAGCACTCCGAATGTCGGCGAATGAGTTGCAGTCACTGTTGGCGATTGTGAGTCGCGACATGGCTGATCTGGAGATGATGCTGGAGACGAGTCTATCGCATGGGGATACAATTGCGGACATTCTCTGTACAGATGAAGCAAAGTACCGGGCTATTTTTGAAAATGCGGTTGAAGGGATTGGGCAATTTGGGCTGGACGGATCCTTTCTAGGTGTGAACCGTTCTCTGGCCCGCATCTACGGACATGTGACTCCGGATGAAGTTTTAACTCAAATTCGGACTATTCAGAGGCTGCCCACACCTGACCCGGACCGTCGCGTAGAGTTATGGACAAGATTAACCCAGGACCAGGCTATCGTGAACTTTGAATCTCAGATTTATCAGTACACGGGGGACTCCATCTGGATTTCAGAGACGGCATACACCATCTCTACTGACCATGATCAGTCTTATGTCATTATTGTCTCGGACATCACGCAGCGTAAACGAGCTGAAGAGGCTCTCAACGTGTCCCAACGTCAACTAGAGGAGCAGAACCGAGCCCTACAGGACATGAATGAGTCTTTACAATCCGAAGTTCAAGAACGTCAACGGGTTGAGCATGCTCTACAACAAGCGAATAAAGATTTGGAACGTCTTGTCAATGTCGATGGACTGACGCAGGTATCCAATCGTCGTTATTTCAATGAAGTGTTTCAACGAGGATGGTGTGATGCCTTGCAAAACCAACATCCTCTCACCCTAATTTTGGCGGATATCGATGACTTTAAAGCCTATAACGATGCCTATGGCCACCTCGCTGGAGACGACTGCCTGTATCAAGTCGCCCAGGTGCTTAATACCCATGCCCACGGCGGTTTAGTGGCGCGCTATGGTGGCGAAGAGTTCGCGATGATCCTGACCAACACGGATCCGGTAGCTGCTTACACGATTGCCCAGGATGTTCGGCAAGGTTTGGCTGATTTGCAGATTCCGCATCAACGCTCACGCGTGAAGCCCTATGTCTCGTTGAGTTTGGGCGTGGCCACCCTGATTCCGCAGCTGGATGACCGCCCCGATAAACTCATCACCCTGAGTGACCAAGCTCTCTACCGGGCTAAAGCTAATGGGCGAGACCAAGTTGTGCAGCACAGGATCCCGCATGAACTCCTCCGATGAGACCTCTATCCCGAATCCCCATTGGCGCGCCCTAGTTCAAAAAGCGCTCTATCGCCATCGCAGCGATCCCACGGCCCGCTACTTGCAGCTGGCGACGGTGACACCCACCGGGGATCCTCGCAATCGCACCGTGGTGTTTCGGGGGTTTCGGGGCGATACCGATCAATTTCAATTTGCTGTTGATAGCCGCAGTGAAAAGATTGATCAAATTCAACACCATCCACAGGCTCAAGTGTGCTGGTATTTTCCCAAAACTCGTGAACAGTTTCGCGTTACTGGGAGCTTGACGCTAGTTATGGATCCTGTTGCCCATCCTGACCCTTCAATCTATGCGGCTGACCGAGTGCAGTTATGGAGGCAACTGTCTACGAAAGGTCGGTTGTTATGGTACTGGCCCACACCGAAAGCACCACAGGCCGCTGTCTCTGACTACGTTGAGGACATTCCCAAAGACAGTGAGCCGCCTGAGACTTTTGTACTACTACTGTTGGATCCTTGGGGTGTGGACCATCTTGAATTGAAGGGTGATGAGACCTATCCACAATTACGCCACCTCTACCAACGGACGGAACAAGGATGGTCTAAACAGGCTGTAAACCCCTAGTTTCCAGGGACAGGTAGTTGCAAAAGAAAGGGGAGATAACCACTTCTATGCCGATGGAATCTCCCGACAATTACTCCTGATCTATTCACTGAAGTTGGATTAGATAACGGTGTTAGAGATTAATGTAAGGATCCTGTCCATCTCTCCTGTCCATCGCTCCTGTCCATCGCTCCTGTCCATCGCTCC
>CAYUEE010000076.1:0-21834 GCA_964443615.1 uncultured bacterium
GTTTGTAGGGCACCACTGCTCGAGCCTTGTGGAATTTGGGGAGAGCGCTGGAGGGTCGGGCAAGGAGGTGGGTAAGCCGTTTGGGGTGGATATGTTGGGAACGGTTGATCGGATCCTGGGTATGGGAGTTGAGCGGTCATCGGCTGCACCATGGGCGTCATCCTCTTCGGCCTTCGTTAGACTACCAGGATCCTCTCCAACTAGACTCACCTCGCTAGACAACTAAGACCCAGGCGGTCTCAGGTGCTGCTACCTCGGATCCGTTTGAGGAGTGGACTTATTAGGCTAGGATAATGTCTAACATCATAGCGAATCTATCTATCTCACGGGATCCGCGAATTGAGAGAGTCTTAATAGAGACCTTGGAGTGCATTGAGGCTAACACCAGCGCGATGCGCCGCGACCAATCCCAGAGCTTCGAGATATGAGTCTACCGTTCGAGCTGGAATCCCCACATCTTCAGCGGTGACAGTCATCACTGTTGTATTCTCAGCCACTGCAATGATCAGGGGGGGACAGAGACGACTGGCTAAATGCAGGATCCCAGGTCCCCCTAGAGCAGAAGCTGGTGTGATCACAACATCAACATCCGCCGCTGCAATGTCATGGGGGAGCCCAGGTTGAGACGATGTGATGAACTGAGGGGCATAACTTAACCCCGCGAGGACGGAAGGGAGAAAGGTAAAGCCCACTTCTTCCGCTGCGGCGCGGGGATGGACAGGTTCAGGTGCACCACACGCTAAGGCAGGGGCATGAGCCGCTGGGATCCCAAACTCCCGCACCACGAGATGGCTAATAATCGCTTCTACTCCAGCAAGCGGATCCACTCCCTCACCTTGGTTGTAGAGACTAAAGTCAAGATCATCCGGAAACCGGGCCACAATCGCAATGGCCTCAGCCCCTTGGTCTAAAAGGATCCGACATCCTTCTAGAAGGGCATCCGGATCCTTGAGTGTGCCCACACTGGATCCAGATGGGGCCACATCAAGAGCAACACCTAATGGCCTAGGGGTGATGCACCAAGGTGTCATGGTCAGCCCTAAGGTGGCTTGAGCCGCGTGAATAACGTGGACCTGACGTTGAGCTAAAACTGCTTCAACTGCTGCATCAAGGAGCACACCGACATGATTAAGGCGAACGGGACGCAGACACCAGCGGTCCTGACAAAACTGGTCTAGGCCATACCCCTCGACATATAAGGTATTCGGTAAAGGCCAAAACAGACTGGCCCCGTTTAAGACATTGGGATGGGTAATGACCCGGTCAACCATGCTAGCCAGGGTTCGCACAACAGGGAGTGCATCCCCAGCAAAGCCACCCACCCGAGCGCCAATCCCCGTCGGAATGACCATCATGGCCGTGTAAGGACGTGTCATCATCTAATCGACCTAAGATCAAAAGTTAGATCAAGATCCTGGCAATCACCGTCGATAGGCGGGTAGGGTGAAGTGAAAGCTGCTCCCCTCTCCAGGACTGGAATCAACCCAGATTTGCCCGTAGTGAGCGCGGATAATCCGACGACAGAGCGATAAACCAATGCCATACCCTTCCTGGTGTTGGTCTCGGTCTAGCCGCACGGCATCAGTAAAGATCCGGTCTTGAGCATCAGCTGGAATCCCTGGGCCCGTGTCACTGACAGTAACCTGAACTTTTTGGTTAGTCCGGTGGAGCACAGTGAGCCAAATCGTGCCGTCTGGAGGTGTATACTTCACGGCATTGTCCAGCAAGTTGAACAGTACCTGGCGAATTTTATCCGGATCCCCATGAACAGCAGGAACGTCAGAGGGGAGATCCGTTTCAATGGTTAAACTCTTCGCCTGGATGCGAACCGTAAAATCATCAACCACTAATTTGCAAAGTTCAATAACATTGAGTTCCGTGGACCGAATGGCCAGTTCCGCTGCTGTGCCTCGGGCCGCCTCTAGGATATCAGTAATCATGGCATCCATTTTACGGATCTGCTGCCGAGCCTGGTCTAAAAGTTGATCTGAAATGGTCGGGGTGAGTTCCTCTTGCTGTTGAACGGTTTCGACAGCTAGTGCCGTTGCCGTTAAAGGACCACGGAGATCATGAACTAGCATGGCCAGGATCCGCTCTTTAAACCGCAATTGTTCCAGTAATTGGGCTCGTTCCTGCCTCAACTCAAACAACTCCTCCGATAGTTGCAAGAGTGCGGTCGACGATTGAGGTGAGGTTTCTGGACGATTGGATTCGGGTTGACCAGAGACAAGAGCGGCTTGACCTTGCCACCGGGGCCACCAGACTTCTAGCTGTGTCGTTAAATCCTCACCTACTAAAGCTTGAGCTGGAGGAGGATAGGTCTTGACCAATGCTGGGGTCGCTACCAGCTTGTAATGTTCAGCCATGTAGGGGCGTTCACCTAACTCCACGACCTCTAGTACAGCTAGGTAGTCCCCAGGCAGTTGCTCAATATGGTGACGAATCTGTTCAGCCAAATCAATCGTTGCTGAACGACTAGTTACAAACAGCAACAATTGCAGAGTAACACGAGTAGCTGGCTGATCCACTGACGAAGCCATAAACATTAGGTGCTGTTGAAGCTCAAGTTAGCATTGTGGTCCAGGATTGAGAGCCTCGACCTGGATATAAAGTAGCTCGACAACACAGTCGGCTTGCTGCAGTGCTAACCGAGTGTTTACCTAGCAACATTTTCCATCATAAACATTATAAGAGTCTTAAGGTCTTTAATCTTGAGATGTGTTTGCTATTTAACAATTTTGGAACTGCCGTACCTCAGCTAGGTCAATCTCCCATCCGATTAGTCACCTTGAGACAGAATAGTAGGGATCTGTTATAAGTAGACCGAATGCATAACCTCAAACCTCTTTCAAGGCTCAGGCTCAGTCACGGGCTAGGACTTATACTCTTAGCCACTTTAACTGTTGGCTGCCTGCCTCAGGGATACCAAACCCCGAAACCAGGCCAATTTAATCAAGGCTTGAACAGCTTTGCCCCTGATCAAGAACCCGCTTTCACCGCTGATGGTCGCTACATCGTCTTTTCCTCCGCTCGGGATGGTTATCAGGCGGTCTATCTCTACGACGTCAATGCAGAACAATTAGTGGAACTCCCCGGTCTCAATTCCAAGGACACCGCAAACTATTCTCCCGATATCAGTGCCGATGGTCGGTTTATTGTCTATCTCTCTAATGCCTTCGGCAAGTCTGATGTATTCCTCTACGACCGCCAGACTGAAACCGTAGAGCCCATTAGTGTTCAGGTTCCTGGGGATGTCCGTCATCCTACAATCAGTGGCAATGGTCAATATATCGCGTTCGAAAGCAATGGCCTTGGGGAATGGAATATTGAAATCTACAATCGGGGCGTGGTAAGTCAGCCAGCTAGTCGGAATACACAATCGCGATGAGGCTCCGGACTCATCAATCAACCCATGAGCTCGCTACTCAACCAGCCGATTAACCGACCTGATTTCCTTGCTAGATTAGGGATTCCCACGATCGCCTCTGTCACTCGAGGGTTTGACCCATTACAATGGTTTACGGACTTTAGCCAGCAGCCCTCATGGATTTCGGAGTCGGATTTCTTTCCAACAACGTCATGCTGCCGATCCTGGATTTTTTCTACAGCATCGTGCCCAGCTACGGACTTGCCATCATCTTTCTTACCCTCGTCATTCGTTTAGCGCTCTACCCTCTCAATGTGGGGCAGATCCGTAATATGAAGAAGATGAAGGTGGTCAACCCCATCATCCAACGGCGGATGCGGGAATTCCAGGAGCGATATGCCGATGACCCCCAAAAGCTGAGAGAAGCCCAGGCCGAAATGTATCAGGAGCTCGGATTCAACCCCTTAGGGGGATGTTTACCGCTGCTCTTACAGATGCCGATTATTATTGCGCTCTTCTCCACATTGCGCGGATCGCCGTTTGCGCTAACCACGTTTGACTTCAATGTTCAGATCCTGCCCAGTGAAGTGGCCGCTGAAGTTGTGCCTGCCCCCTCCTCTACGGCAGCGAAAAACGTCTTTTTGACCGATGCCCACCACGTCCCGGTTACGATGGTGAGCCCCATTGGTGACAAAGTCGGTGTCGGCAATCGATTTCATCTCGACTTCCAAGGTAATCAAGGTCGCCCTTTGGAGCAACTGGTTCAAGACGCAGGTGGTGAACCCAGTGCTTTAACACCGAGATGGACCATCACCAGCGGGGAAGACCGTGTTCAGGTAGAACCGGACGGTACGGTTCTACCTCTACAACCTGGTGATGTCACGATTCAAGGATCCTTACCCGGCATTGCGGCAGAGACGGGTTTCCTCTTCATTGACCAACTGGGGGCAGTCGGTATCAGGAACGACGACGGATCTATCAACTGGGATATTCTGGGCATGATCGTGCTCTTCGGCGTCAGTGTCTACGCTAATACTGCGTTTACCCAGGGCGGAGATGAGACTAGTAATCAGGATCCGAGCCAAAGTTCCCTCAATAAAATTACACCCTTCATGATTACGGGCATGTTTCTGTTCTTCCCATTACCTGCTGGGGTGTTGCTCTACATGCTAATTTCGAATGCGTTCCAGACAGCTCAAACCTATTTCCTGTCTCGCGAGCCGTTACCTGAGGATCTACAGGCAATTGTGGAACAGGAACGACGGGTACAGCCAGCGGTGGTAGACGTAAAGTCGGAGCCAGCCGATTCGTCTGAGGTATCGCGGACGAAGAAGCCCACTAACCGTGAGTCCTTACCGTTTGAACCCTACGCAAGTAAGCATTGGGTGTTGGCTCAACGATGGTTCTGACGCTAACACCCCTGAGTCCTAGTCTTCCGTTTCTATTCTTAAGTACCGCCCCAATAGACAGCCCCAATCCCTATGAATCAGCCAGAACCTATAACGTTCAGCCCACAATTGTCGGCAGCAGAGAGCCAGCAGCTGATGGAGGAAGCCCGTGAATGGCTACAGACCGTACTAGGGGCAATGGGATTGCCAACAACGGTTGACATCATTGATGACTACCTGGAAATCCCCTCAGCTGAGCTGTCAGCGAATCAAAAGTCAGCTTTACTGAGTCCAGCCCCAGTGGAGGAGCGTTTCCAGGATCCGGACAAACCCCTGGGAGACGATGAACCCACCGGAGTGACGTTAGATGCCCTGCAGTATCTAGCAAATACGCTACTGAATATTGATAAGCAGCCTCCCCTGCAACGGTCCTATGCGATTGAGCTTGACGGTTATCGACGCCAACGGCATCGAGAACTGCATGAATTAGCTCAGGAAGCCGTTACCCATGTCAGAACAACCGGTAGAGATTATGAATTCACAGCGTTGTCTGCCGCCGAGCGTCGCCAGATTCACACCTTGCTCAGTGACTCAGACTATGCTGATTTAGAAACGATTAGCCGAGGTCGTGAACCGCATCGCCGCTTGGTGGTTCGCTTGGCAACTCAACCACTAGCCTGATACTAGATAGATCTATAGTCCTCCTGATCATGCAAGGGGAAATATAAGCAGAGGTCACACAGGGCCGAAGAGACGAGACGACGTAATGGAGGTCACATGCTCAGACCCATTCGATTGGATGAACTCAAGCGAGCACCTCGACAAACGATGACCCTGAACTTCAATCAATTCTTTGAGGGATTCGAGAGTCTGGTCCCTGTAGAAGGATCCGTTTCTGTCATCCACGGCCGCACGTTTTTAGAAGTTGAGGGGGAGGTGAAAACGATTGTGACGCTCACCTGCCATCGGTGTCTACAGCAGTTTAATCACCGCCTTGCTGCTGATTTCAAGGAACTGATCGTGATTGAGAATCCTCCGGAAGAATGGCCTGAGGAACTAGAGATTGACTCAGATGATCTAGCCGAACGGATCTCTCCCAATGGAGCCTTCGATCCAGAAGATTGGATTTATCAAAATCTACACTTACACGTGCCGACTCAACAGGCGTGTCGAGAAGAGTGCGCTGGGATGGAAGTTGCCCACAGTCACGAGCCGCAGTTGGATCCTCGATGGGCTCGGCTACTCACTCTGAAAAGCCAAGTTGATGAGTAAGTGACAGACTCCTTCGACAGATCTTGTTCAGCAGAGGTGCAATGAGTTGAACTCATGAGGCACTTGTACTGCCGTCGGTATTCAATGTCTAGTTGTCATGTTCAAGCACAGCCTCCCCTACCTCTCGATACCCAATATCTGTACGGTAGTAGGATCCATCAAA
Organism: uncultured bacterium; assembly: GCA_964443615.1. GTDB lineage: Bacteria > Cyanobacteriota > Cyanobacteriia > Thermostichales > Thermostichaceae > CAYSWV01. Next base: position 6,191 of record CAYUEE010000076.1, read on the forward strand.
CTCAATGGCCTGAATCCCTTGGTATGCCTGGGTCAACGCCGCTGGCAACGAAGAACCAACCCCGGTAGCTGCCAACACTCGTCCTCCATTTGTCAACACAGACTGCCCTTCTAACGATTGACCATAGACCGATTGATTTCCGGACAGACGCGTCCCAGCATGAAAAAGGATAGCACCAGTCTCAGCAGCAGTCTTCAATCCAGAAATCACCTGACCTCGTTCAGAATTGTCTGGGTATCCCCGTGATGCCATCACGACACAAGCCGCATGGTCTGTTGACCACTCCACCTCTAGCTCAGATAAGGATCCTTGCACACAGGCCTGCAACACTTGTTCTAGCGGTGTCTCTAAAAGAGGCATTAGCACCTGTGTTTCGGGATCTCCAAAACGGCAGTTAAACTCTAAGACCTGAGGCTCCCTAGCAGGCGTAATCATCAAACCGGCATATAACACTCCCTTATAGGTAATCCCGCGTTGGCGTAGGGTGGCAAGAGTCGGTTCAAAAACCGTTGCTTGAATTCGAGTCATCACGTCTGGTGGAACCACCCGAGTTGCTGGGGCATAGGCTCCCATTCCCCCCGTATTCGGACCTGTATCTCCGATACCAATACGCTTATGATCTTGCACAGGTGGCATCACGCGATAAGTGGATCCATCACAAAACGCTAAAACTGAAACCTCCTCACCCTCTAGGAACGTTTCAATCACAACTGTCTTACCAGCATCACCCAAGGATCCTTGAAATAAACTGCGTACGGCCTGTTGAGCCTCAGCTAACGATGTTGCTACCGTCACTCCTTTACCCGCCGCCACGCCATCAGCTTTGACCACAATCGGGAATAAACAAGTCTCAAGATAAGCTAGAGCCTCAGAACTCTGTTGGAATACCTGATAATCTGCAGTTGGAACGCCTGCTTCCTGTAGTACCCCTTTCGCCCAAGCCTTACTGCCCTCCAGTTGAGCCGCGTCCCGAGTTGGTCCAAAAATGGGGATCCCTGCTGCCATGAACTGATCCACAATCCCCCCGATCAAAGGCACTTCAGGACCGACCACTGTCAACCCAATCCCTTGAACCGTCACAAATCGGATCATCCCGTCCACATCCGTCACGGCCAAAGGGAGTAATCGACATTTGGGCATCAACTGCATCCCAGCATTGCCAGGCGCACAGTACACTTTTGTGATTTGAGGAGACTGACTTAATTTCCACGCCAACGCATGTTCGCGTCCCCCCGATCCCACCACTAACACCTGCATACGGATCCGGTCCAGAAGCTACACGTTTCACTAGACCACCCATTAGACCATAAGGATCCCTATTTCTCCTAGATATGTCATATTGACTACCGCACTTTTCACCCTTTCGCGACGGACCGAGATAACGCTAACTTGTGAAATTAGTGTTAGAGGTTGGGTAGTGGAGCGGAATTCAGCAGGGATCAGACTCATGTTTTATGATTTGGCATAGCACCACCATCGGCATCCTTACTATGACATCCCTCTCTAACCAACCGATTCGTAATGCCTCGGAGCTCTTGCAGCAGTACGGCGCTGGTCAACGCAAGTTTGATGGAGCCAACTTAGTAGACGCTAATCTCGAAGGGATTGATCTGGCCGGATCCGACTTACTCGCCGCTTACCTCACTCGTGCGAACCTTAAGCGCTCCAACTTAGCCCAAGTCAATTTATTCGGGAGCAATCTGGGTCAGGCGGATTTAAGTGAGTCGGACTTAACGGAAGCTGATCTTCGAGGGGCCAATCTCAACGGTGCCAACTTATCCTTGGCCAAGCTCGTCGGTATTAATTTGAGTGGAGCCAATCTGAGTGGGGCGAATCTGACGGGAGCGTACATGGTTCAGGCCGTTCTTCTAGAGGCTCGAATGCGGGGGGCCAATCTCACCAATGCAAATCTTATGGGAGCTGACCTATATGGAGCTAATCTTTGGGAAGCCAACCTCAGTGGTGCCAATCTCCAACGGGCTAACCTAGTTGAAACACGCCTGAGTGGAGCCCAACTGGAACAAGCCTCTCTCAGTGGGGCTGACATGAGCGATGCCAAATTGTGGGGAGCCAAACTCCGTGAAGCAGTCCTCTCAGGAGCCAAACTACGGGGGGCCTTTTTCAGCGGGGCTAACCTGTGGTCTGCCAAGTTAGATCGAGCTGATTTAAGCTTTGCCGAGTTAAAAGAAGCTGACTTGATGAATGTAGATCTATCAGGTGCTGATGTCAGTCGAGCCATTCTCAAAGGCAGTGATATGAGTGGAGCCATTCTCACCGGCGCTAATTTGAATGGAGCTAATCTAACGGGCGTGAGTCTCTCTAGCGCGGATCTGCGGAATACAGATTTACGAGGGGCGAATTTAGCCGGAATTCATCTCAGTATGGCTGACCTAGAGGGCTCTCGTTACAACTTGATCACGCGCCTACCTGATGGTTTTGATCCAGTATCAGCAGGCATGGTCCAGGTTGAATAAGTGATGCAAGCCTTGAAGATCCCTTGCAAGTCTTTCAGCAACCCTGCCACTTAGCCTAATATGATATCTTCAGCGGGACGTTGTGCTAGACGTTTGAGATTCTGATAGCGTAAAACATCTAATAGGTCATTCCCCGAGCGACCTTCTAATCGAGCTTCCACGTGGAGAGCCTGGCCGAGAGCTTCCACCGCCTGTAGCCGGGGCATTCCTCTCAACACCAGGCGATCAACTGCATATGCATCAGCAGCTAGTAATCGGCGATCATTGGTTTCGTCCCGTCGGAGTTGCCACAGCGCCAACCCACTCAACCCACCCGCAACGGTAATCCCAACAGGATCCTTTTGCAGAGCCTCAAACATTAGGCTCAATCCGCCCAATCCAGTTAAGGCCAAATAAAAATCCAGTTGACGAGAGACCGTGCGACTGCAATACCCTACCTTATGTAGGAATAGACCCGCCCGCTGGTTTGGTGTAAATTGTTTCCATTCATACGGCTTGATGTGCAATCGAATCTGGCGTCGCCACAGGAATTGGCGTTCACCCCGAATTACAGGGACCTGTCGTTCTGAAGCAGTTAAAATCTGGACCACCGAGCGCAGGCTAGCTGGCAAAAGCTCCTGCAATCGTGCAATCTCCATCGGGTCCAGCGAGGGTTCCTCGTAGTAGCCGCTCGTGTTGGAATACCCTGAATTCATAGATGATGCTCTCCTACGCCAAGCCCATTGCCTGTCGCATCTCCCGCACAGCCCGTTCGAGGCCAACCAGAATAGCACGACTCACAATACTATGGCCGATGTTCAATTCCTCCATCCCTGGAATGCTAGCGACTCCTCTCACGTTCCAGTAGGTCAAGCCATGACCCGCATTCACCCTCAACCCTAAAGAACGAGCTTTTTCAGTCGCTTCCTGTAGCTGCGTCAACTCATACTCACGCTGCTCCTCGTGCTTAGCCTCGGCATAGCGTCCTGTATGAAGTTCAATCCATTGGGCCTGCGCGTGAGCTGATGCTCGAATTTGATCAGGATCTGGATCAATAAACAAACTTACAGGGATCCTAGCCGACTGCAGCCGAGCCACCACCTGAGTCATTCGATCCTGCTGTCCAACAATATCTAACCCACCTTCAGTTGTGACTTCTTCGCGCCGTTCGGGGACCAAAGTAACATAGTCAGGCTGAATCGCCAGAGCCATCTCCACCATTTCAGGAGTAGACGCCATTTCCAAATTAAGATGGGTCCGCACTGTCTGTCGCAAGACCTGCACGTCACGATCCTGGATGTGTCGCCGATCTTCCCTAAGGTGAATGGTAATTCCATCAGCTCCTCCCAGTTCTGCCAGGACGGCGGCAGCAATAGGATCCGGCTCTACTGTCCGACGCGCTTGACGAACCGTTGCGACATGGTCAATATTGACACCTAAACTCAGCAACGCAATTCACACTCCACTCTAAAACTTAATAGCATTAAGGGTACAGTCTGCTCAACGATAGGCTGGAAGAACCTTAGATCACTCCCAACAGAGATCACTCCCAACAGAGATTACTCCCAACAGAGATTACTCCCAACAGAAGGTCACCTCCAGTCAAAAGTCACTTCCAACGGGCAAAGAGACCCAGCAGCAAACTAGAGCAGTGACCAGTGGGCTTCACCGTCTCTCCTTTCGATCTTACACTTAGAGGCAGAAGCGCTGAGGTCAGACTCACACTAGGGTCCCACTCCTTGTCAGGTCCTGTGGGATACGATTCTGGCACATAGCGCATGATGGCAACGCCTACTTCGGGATCCGTGCCCCACTTACTATCACACAATTCTATGAGTCAACTTTGGCGTTTTATCCGCACTGGGCTAGGTCTAGTTTTCCGCCATCCCCTAGTTGGGGTCAATGTAATTCCCGTTTTGCCCGACGGGCGCTTAGCAATGGTGCAACGACGCGACACACAGAAATGGGCTCTACCAGGTGGCTTAGTAGACTGGGGCGAAACCCTAGCAACCGCAGCAACACGAGAACTGAAAGAAGAAACCGGCCTAGATTTACTTCAGATCCATCGCATTCTAGGCGTCTATTCCTCGCCCCAACGAGATCCACGAATGCACTCAATTTGTATCACTCTGATTGCTGATGTGGAGGGGAACTTTTGTATTAGCGATACTGATGAAATCATGGCGGTGAAAGCAATGCCGATAGGAGAGGCCGCACAGCTTGAGCTCGCCCACGACCACACAGAACAGCTTCAGGATTTCATAACTAAGGATCCTGCCACCCAATTAAAATGACAGGATCCAATTCGAGACGGAATTCAACAAGCTTAGATAGGGCACAACAAAGAGCCTAGACTGCAGTCCCAACCGTTAGGATCTGGTGAGTCACCTTCAGTGATTCCTCAAACAGGCTGTCTGATCCCACCCGTTGCAATTGCAACTCCAGCAAGTGAGCCTTTGTCGCATGATCGATCGGGGAGACTTGACGCACATGACAGGCTTGCGCACCGCCCATCGTTTCCATACGCATACAGCCAGTCGTTTCAGAACAGAGCACGGTACAGGCATCAACACTCGTGTCAGTTGCGGACAACTTCAACCCCATCAAATCACCCGCTGGCGTCGTCTCAGAGGTCAACGGCACAGCGGCAAGTTCAGCTTCTACGGTGTGCCCGTCTGGCCCTGTCAGAGTAATGCGATCGATAAGGTGATCATGCTCTTGCCCACGGATCCGTTTCACAGGAGTCCACTGTAGACGGCTCGCTAGCCATCCTAGAAACAGAAAGGCCTGACAGGGGTTGCCAGCGTTGTAATCAATAGTAACGCGATCAATTGCGGACAGAGACTGGCGTCGCTCAGGCGGATCGAAGGCTTGTGCAGTCAGTTCTTGCCAGGAGCTTAGCCGCTGCCAATTCAGATCCCCACAGTGCCGATCCTGCTGGCTCAGTTGATAGAGCTCCCCTAAGCCATTTTCTGGATGGGTCAGCCCCCGAGAGTCGATAATAATTCGATCACTAAATTCAACTAATTGCTGAAAAGTAGAACTACCAAGATCAACATCCGCCTGCCACCAGAGGTAAGTAGGCAAATCAGAAATGATTAGTGATGAAATCGTGTTGCACATACGGCTGAAGGCCGCTGAGGGAGCCTGCATGGTGATGTACTCACAGCAGACGAGAGAACTCCGATCCCGATTAATAGGACAGTAAGCGGCAACCTGGGCCTCGATCCCGTCATCCTCGTTAGCACCAACTTTTTCTCGTAAGTCAATGACGCGACAAGGATTCTGGGTGGCAATGGCTTCAACAGGCCCTGAGGGAGAGAGGACAGTATTATCTAGAGACTCATAAACCACAAGATTAAAGGTAGCGGCCCGAGCGGCCACACTTTCCCCTTTCGTTGTCCATACTTTACGCAGTTCCTGCTCAATCTCTGAAACAGACACATCCTTAGGACTTTGTAAGGGCAAAACAGCAGCGGAATGATCCATGATTACCTCCGGGGACCTAGATAGGTCATCACCTATGACTCGATCATACAAACCCCTAGATCTATCGAGAGACACCTTAAGGCAAGGTACAGATTGTCAGCTTGACAGTTGGGTCTCCGACTCATCCATCTGAGTATTTCACCCTTGACATTGCCTTGGTCGTTACCTCTACCACGAAATCACTACCATCTGCATCTGCCATAAAAAAGGAGCCTCACTGGAAGCTCCCTACCTAAATCAAAAAGTTTTAAAAAAGCAGATCAAAGATATCATCTTTAACCAGTATGACGGGACCAATCACTAGTCCAAAATTAATCGAAAATTGATTGAGTCCACACGGCTCAGGACCTAGTCAGATTTAGGAACTAACCTCGATCCCTTAGCTCTCGAATTCCAAAGCATCAGGATCCACAAAATAGCACCGAGCACTGTCTGCACAGATCAAGGCCCAGCCATTCTGGTCAGGATCCACCAATTGGTACTCAGTATGAGGAACGAAGAATCCCTGATGGTTGCGAGTGTCGCTCTTAACACGAACCTGTTCGGATGGTGACATTTCAAAACTCCTATCGTTGTATTAACGTCAGTATATGTACTGCAATCAAAAATCAAGGTATCAGGAGTCTAACATTCCCTCCTCTGAAACAGGTTTAAGAATCAATCTAAATTCATCAACAATTTCAAAGAAATGTAAATCGGTCTCTCGAAATAGATCCTGTGTCAACTTTTTGTTAAGCATTTGTGCCCACAATGGAGGCAGAATCTCTGTCGTGATTCCAGAAGTCGATCGGAGAACTTGATCAGAGATTTGGCGCTCTTACTGGGATTGAGGTGACCTTTAGATCCACATGTTGGGTGTTCCTCAATTGTTAATCAAATAAATAGACTTCGACCTTCGTCAACTCTTTCCAATCCGACCGACGTTTATGGCCTGCTCTAAAGTTGTCTTTCAATAAGTCGATTTGCTCATTATCTTGCACCAGAATTTGCTTAATGATTTCGATCTCTTTGCGAACGCCTGACTTTTGACTTTCCAGCATCGCTACAGTCAAATTGACACGCGCCTGAGCATCTGTCGGATCCAGTTTCAACGCTTTTTGAGCCGCTTTGAGAGCTTTCGTCGAATTAGACTCCAACAGATACAACCAAGCGAGACAGGTCCATGCTGCCGAAAACTTGGGCGACTGTTGACAAACCTCTTCAAACACCGGGATCAAGGTCTCAGCCGATTCCCCTGCGTTATAGCGATTGAGGCCAGATTGAAATAAGTCTTCAGCGGATTCTGTGATGTCTGTCATGAGAGTTACTGTCAATGAACACTAAGCCTATTGTTGATCACTGGCGATGAAATGCGACTTGACCCGTTGGCAGAACATCACCAGCTCTGTCAGGGCAGGCGGATCCGTTCCAGCACACTCGGATAGCCATAGCCAGTACTCTATGTTACCTGCTGGTCCCATAACCGGAGACCAGGTATGCCCTTGGTAGCGCCATCCCAACTGGATCCCTGTGGCTAAAACGGTGGATAGGACTGCGGCATGGATCTGCGGATCCCGAACAACTCCTTTCTTCCCTACCTGGTTTCGACCCGCTTCAAATTGCGGCTTTACTAGTAAAAGGGCATCTCGGGGAGATTGCAACAGACTCCAGAGGGCCGGTAGTACTTTTGTCAAAGAAATGAAGGAGACATCTACAGTCGCTAGATCGGGCCAATTGAGAGGATCTGTCTCACTGTAGAGGATATCTGGCGTTAGATGACGTAAATTAGTCCGTTCTTGAATGTGGACTCGTGGATCCGTTTGGAGTGACCAAGCAACCTGACCATATCCAACATCTACACCATAGACACATTGGGCACTGTGTTGGAGTAGGCAGTCGGTAAACCCACCGGTCGAAATACCACCGTCCAAACATACTCGATTGTCCACAGAGATCGAAAACGTTGATAAGGCCCCTGCCAGTTTATCTCCACCTCTTGAAACGTACTGAGGTCGGGCCTGAATATCAATGATAAGTGAACCCGACACCTGTGTGCCGGGCTTATCAATGACTTGGCCCTCCACCTTCACTTGACCCGCTTGAACCGCTCTCTGGGCCTGTTGACGAGAGCCAAAATAGCCATGCTCAACAAGCCATACGTCCAGCCGAGTGCGAGAGACCATAATCGCTAACCGAGGCTAAAGCAATCCGGAACGGTTCCAATTAGATGTCGGTTTCACTGAGTTCGGCACACATGTACTCAAAGGGCTCAGCTACAAACTCATATTCCATAGGATCCTCAAGCAGTTCCATTACCCGGTCTTTCATATTGCCGATGCTCTGCACTGTTGGTCCAATGGGGACACCTAAGGAGTTGTAGGTTTCTCGCAACCCAGCCAACACACGCTCATCAAGTAGATCTGTGTCACCCGCCACTAGAGCATAGGTGGCGTAGCGCAAAAAGTAATCCATGTCCCGCAAACAAGTTGCATACCGACGAGTTGTATAAGCATTGCCGCCAGGACGTAACAAATCAGGGACATCGGTGAATAGACGAGCTGCTGCTGACTTGACAATATCAACCGAGTTCAAGTTGATCACATTGACCACTTGGATCCGTTTCATGCCAGTGTTGAAGTAGGCCTTGAGGGTATCCATGGCATCTCGATCTAAATACCGGCCTCCCAAATCGTATTGCTTGATTAAACCTGTCACAGCATCACGCATCATAACTAAGGCTCCAATTCTTAAGAATGAGTTCAGAAGGATTCTGTTAACCAAGGATCCCTCTCCTCTGCATATCCTTGATGTAAAGGACATTGGGAGAGATGTCATAAATTATGTCAAAGACATGCAAAAGTCTATCACGCAAGGGTTTGCCAACAGACCCCTCTCTGTTCAGCAACGTTACATAATGAAATATTAATAAACCCAAATTGATTTGAGGATCCCTTGGCTAAGTCTGGAGCAACGACCTAGGCTTAGCTGTCGGGTCAAGCTCCAACACTCTGGATCAGTCGCAAAAAAGCCCAGGATACAGCACGACCCTAGGCCCATAACACTGAGGAGTTCGGACACTACCACTTAGAAGCCAGAAATGTTGTCCGGCGTGTTGTTCTCGACGATACCAATAGTTCCATTGAGGACAGCATTGTTCTGGATACCTCCACCAGTACCACCAACGCTGGTCACACTATTGAAGGAGATAGTGTTGCCAATAAGAGTCGCTGCACCGTTATTAAAGACACCGCCACCACTTTCGCCGGCCTGGTTGTTGTTGATGAAGCTATTGACCAGATTCAAGCTGCCATTATTGAAGACACCGCCACCAAACCGAGTTGCCCGGTTACCTGTGATGGATCCTGTATCCAATGTCAAGTTGCCACTGTTGAAGATTCCACCGCCATCCTCGACAGCCAAGCTATTCGTCACAGCCGCATTCGTCAAAGACAGAACACCTTGGTTACGGATCCCAGCACCCTGGTTAGCACGGCCATTGGTGAAGGTTACTCCAGTAACAGTCAAATCACCTGTCGGTGTCACATCTAGAACACGATCAATCGAGCGGGCATCGATTGTGCCAGCCCCAGGGCTACGGAGTTCAATTTCACTAGTGACATCCAAGTCTCCTGCAGCTTCACCTTCTCCAAAGAGGGTGAGTTCATAATTACCCGCAGGAAGCACAATAATATTCGCACCAGGAATCGCATTAGCCTGCATGATTGCAGCCCGAATCGAGCACTCTCCTTGAGCTGTCAAGCAGAATCCATCCGCCAGATTTGCGTCAGCACCGTCAGATGTCGTATTCACCACAATCTCAGGGAAGACCGTTAGTGTCACACTGGATTGATTATTATTCTCATTCGTTTCTTGAATGGAGTTGTCTGGATCCACAACCGCATTGTTGAAAAGCTGACCCGGAGTTGGTGGCGCAAAACCAGAAATCGTGATGACACTCGTTTGGCCAGCTGCCAGGGTTCCCCCTGTGAATTGAACAAAGGTGCCATTCTGAGTAGCCGTGAAACCAGGGCTAATAATCTCATCCACGACAAAGCCAGGGGGCAAGTTATCTCTAACTTCAACATCAGTTGCAGTTTGATCCCCTTCGTTGGCCACTGTAATCGTGTAGGTCAGAGGGTTGTTCACCGTAACAGCCGCCGGATCAACTTCTTTTTCAATGGTGAGATCCGGAGGGAACGGAATAGATTCGGTGGCTTGAGCTAGGAATGTAAATTGATCATATTGCAAACTTTCGGACGCGAAGCGCAGGAAGTAAGTACCAGGAGGAATCCGCCCACCCAGTTGAATGCGTCGAACTTGAGCGAAAGCACTGATCCCTAACACTTCACTCACACTAACAGTAAGAGCACCGTCGCTATTGTTAACAATAGTATTATCAGGTGAGACACTCACCAGCACGTTATCACCGCTGCGTAACTCGAACTGAGTATCGGTAAATAGACGTCCGGAGGTAACCGTTAGATTAAATTGAACCGCACGATCAAAGTCAAACCGATAGAAGTCATTGACATCTGGCCCACCTAGGGAGTTGCCATCAAAGAATGTAGCGGGTAGAACGACGATCCCTGGGGTGTTAGCCTCATCAGGCGTATCCGCAGCATCAAAGAAGAACAGATTAGTCGGCACAGCCTCACGGTCAACACCAGTTGCCTCAATCAGGTCAGCTTGCGTAGCCACACCTTGGGTACTGCCTTGCGCACTAGGCTCCACCGAAGCAACATTAGAGGATGATGAACATGCCGCAACAAGGGCAGCAATCAGTGCTGCTACAGAATTCTGGACTTGTTTCTTGGTATTCACAAATACTCCCCACTGTGGTAAGTAACCAGAACGAGCTTACTATGCCGCTAATCAAGCCATTAGTCAAGCGTGTAATCACGGAAATCTCAGCTATTCCTACCTTCGTTATGGGTTAGTGCAAAATTTCTTGCGAGGTATCCAAGCCTCACAGGCCCAGCATAAGCCTTAGCGCCAGCCCAGCTCTGAAGACCTGATGATAGATACATCTATATTTGCAACTAAACGAGATTACAGCGGACTGTTGTATTGAGATTGCGATCCATCTTGGGAAGTGGTATATTTCGAGTCTTAAGTGTGTTGCTTTGATAAAGCACACTGGGCAGAATGCGATACCTTGCTGGGATAAGTGCAAAAGTTCTACCTCATGATGGTGTCGTACACATCTCTCAAGGTGTCTGTCCTGGGTGTAATCTGAGTGAGCATTACCTAGGTAAAGCGGCTGCTTGAGTCATCAGGACTGGTTTTTACAGGACTGGGGCTTACAGGCGAGGGCCTAAGTCGATGATGATGCTATTGAGATTGATGCCAGCAGGGTTGATGCCAGCAGGATCCTTCCAATAGCGTGATTTCCGAGCTCTCTTTGATGAGCCACCTATAGCTGCTTTGGCTAGCTTTGAACAAGTTACTGTTAAGTCAGTTACTGTAGTTAACATTCGTCGACGGCGAGTTACCGATAAAGAGCAATGCCATCCAACTGGTCTGACCTACACCCCACCAACGCAGGCTCTATCCCGAGCAGCGACCTAGCCGATCAATCCTCTCGCTATCCAGCGGATCCAGCGCGGAGTGATTACCTTGGCAACAGTGATTATCTCGGCAATGGTGTATCTGCGCATTCAGCTCCTAATCTGGAGGGTATCGTGCCTAGTAATGTGGCCCGCATCAAGGTTGTTGGTGTAGGAGGTGGCGGTGGCAATGCCGTTAACCGCATGGCCCTGAGTAACTTAGTTGGTGTGGAATTCTGGAGTATCAACACAGATGCCCAAGCCCTTGTTCAGTCTGGTGATATTCAGAGACTACAGATTGGCCAGAAGCTAACTCGGGGGCTAGGGGCTGGGGGTAACCCTGCTGTTGGCCAGAAAGCCGCCGAAGAGTCAAGCGAAGAGGTGGCAGCGGCGCTAGATGGTGCAGACCTAGTCTTCATTGCCGCAGGAATGGGCGGAGGTACGGGCACTGGAGCGGCTCCCATCGTGGCACAGATTGCCAAAGAGACAGGTGCCCTAACAGTGGGTGTAGTAACGCGCCCTTTTACCTTTGAGGGTCGACGGCGGACAAAGCAAGCAGAGGAGGGGATCACGGCTCTACAGGCCTCAGTTGATACTCTGATTGTGATTCCCAATGATCAATTGTTGTCCGTGATCTCTGAGCAAACCCCTGTTCAGGAAGCATTTCGTGTTGCGGATGATGTTCTGCGTCAGGGGGTTCAAGGTATCTCCGATATCATTATTATCCCAGGGCTAGTGAATGTTGACTTTGCTGATGTTCGCAGTGTCATGGCAGATGCTGGCTCAGCTTTGATGGGTATTGGTATGGGCTCAGGTAAGTCCCGAGCCCGAGAGGCCGCTATGACAGCGATTTCATCTCCATTGTTAGAGACCTCTGTTGATGGAGCCCGAGGTGTTCTACTTAATGTCACAGGGGGAAGTGATCTGACTCTACACGAGGTTAATGCAGCAGCTGAAATCATTTCAGATGCGGTTGATCCAGATGCCAATATCATTTTTGGAGCAGTGATCGACGAGAGAATGCAGGGTGAAGTCCGTATTACCGTAATCGCTACTGGGTTTGAGACTAGTGTAAAGGTCCCCCCCCCTCCTCGAGCTGAACGTCGGACACCAACCCATAAGCCCTCAACATCATTTGTGCCGGCCCGCTCATCAAGCTCGGTTGATCTACCACCGCCCTCTCGCCAGGATACTGGGCTTGATATTCCTGAGTTTCTTCGCAAGCGACGCTCTCCCTAAATTGGTTGAGTGGCCCTAGTTGAGCGACACTGGTCAAGAAGCGAAAGAGTTTTGACAATTGGGCTGGATCAAGTTTGAGCTTGCCCAAACTGAATACTTTGAGCTCGCAAGCCGTAGTAGGCTATTTCGAGCTGTGCCTGGCGTAGGAGTGGACGATGAGAATAGTTGTACTAGCTGGGGGAATCTCGCCTGAACGAGATATCTCACTGGTTACAGGTAGGGCTGTTGAGGATGCTTTGCAGCAGCTCGGTCATACAACCTGCTTGGTGGATCCGGATAGGGATTTCCCTGAAAAGCTATGTCACCTCCGCCGTGATGGATGGGAATTTGTCTGGATTGCTTTACATGGATCCCACGGGGAAAACGGATCGGTTCAAACCCTATTGGATTGGGTGGGCCTGCCTTATCAAGGATCCGGTTATCTCGCAAGTGCTTTGGCTATGGATAAAGTCATCTCTAAACAACTGTTTCAAGCAGCAGGCCTTTCAACTCCAGCGAGTCAAGCAGTCCGTCGGGGACAATCCATTCAATGGTCAGAGGCTGTGGCTGGGTTAGGGTCTCCAGTGGTCATTAAACCGAGTGACTGTGGTTCAAGTATTGGGGTCACTATTGTTGAGACTGAGAGGGCCTTTAAGCAAGGACTTCAATCCTCATTCCAGGTCTCTGAAACTACACTACTTGAATCATTTGTCACAGGCAAAGAGTTGACCATTTCGATTCTAGGAGATTTAGTGATGCCAGCCATTGAAATTGTGCCTATTCAAGGGGGATTTTATGATTATCGGGCTAAATATGGTGCACAAGGATCTCGCCATTTAATTCCCTGTTCACTCAGTGCTCAGGGATTAGTGAAAGCTGAAGCTTTGGCAGTTCAGGCCTATCAAGTCCTACACTGTCGGGGATTAGCTCGGGTAGATTTGCGGATTGATCAGCAGGAGGAGCCCTGGCTCCTAGAGGTCAATACCCTTCCTGGCATGACACCGACTTCCCTCTGTCCTGATGCGGCATCGGCGTTAGGCTGGACGTTTCCTCAATTGGTTCAACGGATCCTTGACTGTGGCCTAGCAACTGTCAAAGCGACCGCAGCAAGAGATTAATGTTTTGAGCCGTTACGAGTCATTTGCCGCGTGGTGTGGATTAACCCGATGGCCCATCAACTATTCAGTCCTTATAGACACCACTCTGCTGACGCCACGGTTGGGGTCAGTTAGATCAAATGTTTCCGGATAGACAGCAGTTCACCGGAATCCAGCATCCAGAACTCGGGATTCAGTGTTACGATAACGCTGATGATTTCAGAAAAGCTCAGTGGTCCGGTCTGCACCGCTCCTGGATACTTCCCCTTCGTCGGTTGCTGACAGCTACCGTCTGAAAATTTTTGCAGGTTCAGCTAATCCAGGATTGGCTCAAGAGGTAGCCCGCTACCTTGACATGGATCTGGGGCCAATGGTGAACAAGCGCTTCGCCGATGGTGAAATTTACATCCAAATTCAGGAATCCATCAGAGGTGCTGACGTTTATCTTATTCAGCCCACCTGCCGCCCAGTCAACGACCACATGATGGAGCTATTGGTGATGATTGACGCCTGCCGACGGGCCTCAGCTCGTCAGATTACAGCAGTCCTTCCTTACTATGGCTATGCTCGTGCTGATCGCAAGACGGCCGGACGGGAGGCAATCACAGCTAAGCTAATCGCTAATATGGTTACCCATGCTGGGGCTCATCGAGTTTTGGCGATGGACCTACACTCAGCCCAAATTCAAGGCTACTTCGATATTCCCTTAGACCACGTCTATGGCCAGCCGGTGCTGATGAACTATATCAAGGGTAAACATTTGCCTAGTGACAAATTGGTGGTTGTTTCACCAGATGTAGGTGGTGTGGCCCGAGCTCGGGCTTTCGCAAAGAAGCTAGACGAGGCCCCCCTAGCCATCATTGACAAGCGACGTCAGGCTCACAATGATGTTGAGGTCATGAACCTAATTGGAGATGTTAAAGGTAAGGTAGCTATCTTAGTCGATGACATGATTGATACAGCAGGAACAATCTCGAAGGGAGCTAAGCTTCTGCGTGAAGAAGGCGCGAGCGCAGTCTATGCCTGTGCTATTCATGCGGTCTTTTCCCCTCCTGCAATTGAGAGGCTATCTGGCGGTTTATTTGAGGAAGTTATTGTTGCAAATACGATTCCTGTACTGCCCGAGGACCAGTTTCCGGAACTCAGGATCCTGTCTGTTGCTAATGTACTGGGCGAGGCGATCTGGCGGATCCATGAGGACAGCTCTGTAAGCAGCATGTTTCATTAACAACCCTTACGAATTCGAACACCGGATGTCCTCTAGCATGGCTCCGTTTTGGGGTTAGTATTATAGTCAATTCGCTTGGGTGTGACACATCAATTCCTTACCAACTCAGGGTTTCAGCTTACTAGCTGTCTCATTTTTAGTTGAATCAACTATATGTCAGTTGGAGCATGCGTGTGAGCATTGAAAGGATCCGATCGGATAGGAATTTGGTGGAGTCTGAACAGTCGGCCTCCTGTAACTAGACTATGATAACGCCATTTTTTAGGGGTGAATTTAGCGCTTGCTCGCGTGGACTCTGCTAAGACAGCTAGCCAGACACCCATCAATCAGCTATCATCCAGTCTTGACTTCATAGGTGGCTTCAGAACTCCAACTGAACAGCTCTACACCTGTAGAATTTGAGAATAATCTCTCAAAAATTGAGATTTGCAATTAATTGGCCTTCCCTGAAGTTACCTCTTGAAGGTACAATAGAACTTGTCTAAAGTTTGATACTGTGCCCTCTGTTGTTCCCATGAGGTAAACCCTTGAAAAAGTCACATCAACCGATCCGTGGCAGTCTTCTGAATGTCGAGGATGAGAAGATAATTGCCAAAGATATAACTAATACACTCTAGATATTTGGCTACATCGT
>CAYUEE010000077.1:0-16299 GCA_964443615.1 uncultured bacterium
ACATCTGAGTGGTCCAAACCGACATCTGAGTGGTCCAAACCGACATCTGAGTGGTTTGAGTCGGACAGCTGAGTGGAAAAATGTGACACCATTGCGGCCAAAAGAGTGAACGTTGCGCTTAGAAGTGAAATTCTCCACCTCGGCAGTGAAATGGTTGAGGTCAAAATGGACAATTGAGTCGCAACCCACCAAAACGTTGAGGGTTAGATAGACAACGGTGTCAGTTGGGATGGCTCCTATCTCTTGCCCGTTTGGATGGGAGTGAACACTTTGGGGTTAGACGGATCGGATCCTCTCGACCATCACAATCATGGGGTGTCCCTTGAGGGTTGAGCCTGACCCTCAAGTGCATCCAACGTTGGTTTGATCGATTGTATACCAAGCTACTGCCTGACAAAGAGCAATTGAATTCAACAGCCCCACCATGGCAAGGATCCTTAAGTTACATCAAGCTGATTGGATCCTTGCGATCAGAGATCCCACCACTGTTCAATGTCCTGCGCCCCTAGGAATAGCCTCATCACCGTTAGTCGATTGATCTCAGCAGACACCCCTCACGCCTCTGGGACCCTGACCTCCGTTTTACCCTCCCGAGTTGTCGAGACAAGTGGTTTTTAACGGTATTCAACAACACTGGTAGCAATTACACAGACTAAATACTTAAAGATAGTCAGTTAGAACGACTTATCATTCCAGCCTAAATTACGCAATATTGCTTAGATTTTGGTAAGACAGGCGTTATCAAAATTACGTAGATATGCTACTACCCTCGGTAGTTCACGGATCCGGATTGAGCCAACGACTTTACGTGCTTGCGCCATTGTGACGATCCCGATGGATCGGTACAAATGTAATGGAAGTGTGAAGTGTAAAGCTTTCGTGAACCAACTAGCCCAACAACACTGTCTCTGAGATCACATACAGCTGAGATTACACTCAGTGCCTTAAGTGTTCTGTTGGACGGTATCACTCTGCTGTGCTTGCAGGATCCATTCCGTATTCGGAAGGATCTTCAACGGCAGGGGAGATGTGGGCTGCGGGGATGGGAAGCGAGTCAAGTGCGTCAAGTTCACTGTTTTTATGTAGGTGGTTATGCGTATTCCTTCATGGGTGTCTGGGGCCTCTCTCCTGCTTGGATGTTTATCAGCAGCGTGCGGATCTCCTACCACGACTGCCGTTGCTCCTGAGTCAGTCTCTGCGATTGAAACAGCTCCTGTTGAGTCTGGCCCTGCCCTCAACCCCACTGCGTTAATCACGGTGTCGGAAACGGATCCCTCGGTGACATTCTCACTGATTAATGCCGACACGGATCAGGTGATTCCCGGTTATGAAACCCTGAGCGGATCCGTCTACATTAATGTGTTAATGTTACCCACGCCCAACTTCAGCTTGCGTGCTAATGTCAGCTCCAATCCAGCTCAGGTAGCCTTTGATGTTAACGATATCTCCAATTACCGGGTTGAAGGTGCTGCCCCCTATGCCATTGCAGGTGACAGATCTGGCAATTACTCCGCCTGGAATCCTGGTTTAGGTGTGTATGCCATCTCAGCCACCGCCTACAGTTCCAACAATCAGGTCCAGGAATCCGGATCCTTGCAGCTAACATTGGCGGATCAGGATCCTGAAACAGTCACCACCTTTAGTCTTGTTAATGCTGACACGAATACCGTCATTCCAGACTTTTCAGAGCTCACAGGAACTGTCACCATTCCATTAGACCAATTACCAACAGACAATCTGAACATCGTCGCTGAATCCGATGGCGACCTGAGCCAGATGGTGTTTGGGTTAAATGGACAAGCATCCTATCGTACTGAGAGAGCAGCCCCTTATGCCTTATTCGGAGACCGGAGGGGTAACTTCTCGGCTTGGACCCCAGAAGCGGGTGAGTACTTAATCACGGCAACACCCTACATTGATGGCCAAGCAGGAACACCGGCTGAGTTTGCCCTCATCATCACAGACCCTGTAGAGGAACCTGAAGCCCCCACCCTTAGTCTCATTAATGCTGATACAAATACTGTTATACCGGGCTACGATACCCTCACAGGCCAGGTTGTTATTCCGCTCGAACAGCTCCCGACGCTCAATTTGAATATCGCCGCTAACCTTGATGCTGACCTCAGCCAGATAGTCTTCAGCTTCAATGGTCAAGACTCATTCCGCACGGAGAGAGCCGCTCCCTACGCTCTATTCGGTGACAGGAGTGGTAACTTCTCCCCCTGGACACCCGATGCCGGTGAATATAGTGTCACAGCCACACCCTACTATCCTGACGGATCCGTTGGAGCTAGTAGCCAGGTGTCTCTAACGTTTGAAGCGCCCGTTGAGGTTACTGGTTTCACCCTGGTTGATGCTGCCGCCGATCAAGCCATCGCGACTTACACACCGCTCAAAAACGGTGAGGTGTTAGACCTCGCTGAGCTCCCCAGTAAGAAGTTGAACA
Source organism: uncultured bacterium (assembly GCA_964443615.1). Classification (GTDB taxonomy): domain Bacteria; phylum Cyanobacteriota; class Cyanobacteriia; order Thermostichales; family Thermostichaceae; genus CAYSWV01. Next base: position 2,447 of record CAYUEE010000077.1, read on the forward strand.
TCCTGGCGAATACGACCTCTGCCGTGAAAACTGTGATCTTCGACTACAACCTCAACAGTGAGATAGTGGTTAGCGATTCATCGGCTCCTTACGCTGCCTTCGGTGATGATGAGGGCGACTTCTCGGAATGGGAACCGGAAGAAGGAGAGCATGTGCTGGTGGCCACTCCGTTGAATGGTGAGGGTGAGGCTGGCGATCCCATAACGGTGAATTTCACAATCATAGACTCCAGCAATCCTGAGGCGATTCCTCTGTATTACTCTGGCTTTGAAGCAGGATTCCCTAGCTTTGAATGGACAGGATCCTTTGGATTACCTAACTTCTCCCCAGACGGAGTAACCATTCCTGCGGTTGACCCTGTGTACGGATCTACTGACGCCGCTTGGGCCATCGTCGGGACTGAGACGAACGCTTTCGGATCCCGAGTCTCACCGTTTGAAGGATCCTCCATGTACAAGGGCTGGATCCATCGCAACGTTAACTCCTCCCAGAACAATGGCGCCTTCCCCCTCGTGCACACAGATGAAGTGCTCAGTGAGTATCCAAATGGATTCCCCGCCCCGTTACTCAATCGCTTTTGTGTCTATGCAGACTGGGATACCAGCCAGAGTAAATCCAGTGACTGGATGCACTTTGCCACTTGGTCTAATGTTTATGATCCTAATTGGCAACCTGTAACCCTCTCGGTTAAAGGGAATCGACGCTTAGAGATGGGTCATATCAACTTTGACCACGTGGTGGATGCAAACGCGAACAAGTTCCCGCTCGATGAGTGGGTCTGCTTTACGGTGTACATAGACTACAGCCAGCCAGACGGTCTCTATGTGGTCTGGATGAATGGTGTCCGAGTCATGGAAGGGAGTGGTCGTCGAGCGGCTATCCCCGGTGATGAGGTGACTCGCGTTCATTGGGGCCTCTACACTAATCCTGATTTCCCTGTGGGTGCAGTGCAGTATAACGACAACCTCCAGATGTGGACGTTAACGAAACCGTTGACTGATTTCTCGGAAGAGCCGGAATCTCCCTTCGGTCTCTAACCCATTCAATTGACTGGGGTTCAACTCTTCATTCTCAACAGCTCACTAGTTCAATATCAGGTCAGGGGCTCTCAAAAGGGGGCCCACTGTCATAATAATCTCCAACTCAAGACCACAATCCTGAAATCGCATACTCAACGGCGGCCTCCGCATGGATCCGGGCTGTGGGGAATAGAGGCACAGGGACATCACCTGGTTTCACCAGTAGTTCAATTTCAGTACATCCTAAAATAATGCCTGTTGCCCCCTCTTCAATCAGACGGTTCATGATGCCAATGTAGGCGTGATGAGACTCAGACAGGATCCGTCCCACACAGAGCTCGTCGTAGATGACTTGATGGATCCGTTCTCGATCCGGTTTTGTCGGAATGAGCATGTTCAGGCCGTAATGATCTATTAACCTACCTTTATAAAAGTCTTCTTCCATCGTGAATTGGGTCCCCAACAGTCCGACTGTCTGCACCTGAGCAGCTTTGACTCGGGCAGCAGTGGCATCCGCGATGTGCAAAAACGGGACATCCACCTGAGCTTGAATGACATCTGCAACCTTATGCATCGTATTGGTACAGAGAACGATACAGTCTGCGCCCGCCTGCTGTAACTGTTGAGCCGCCCTGAGCAAAATCTCACCGGCTGCATCCCATTGGCTAGTCTGTTGCAACTGTTCAATCGGTGCAAAATCCACTGAAACCATGACACTGGGCGCGGAATGGAGCCCCCCTAATTTGGCTTGTGTCACCTGATTGATAATGCGGTAGTACTCAAGGGATGACTCCCAACTCATGCCACCGATGAGACCAATCGTTTTCATAGAACCCCACGAGTATCAATTATTTAGAGTTGACTGATGAGAACAATGATCGCTTAGATTGGGTGAGGTACCCGCTGCGACTCTTCTAGTTCTTGCACCTTTCACAATTCCTGCTTAGGATTTGCTCAAGTTGTCTGCTCAAGTTGATTGTCGTCGGTATTGTCTCGTCATTTCCCGGTCTGCTATGGTGTTAGATAAGCAAGCCTTGTCCCCCTCGCACACGGATCCTGCCTCTTTCGGTATGACCCCGGCATCCGCTGCGACCTCAGCCTCTGTAGGATCTGCTGAGACGTTGGATGAGTCGGTACAGTTACGTCGTCCCCTCCACCAAGTGCTTGCCTCTGTCGATCTTGACATTCTGCAAGAACTTGAGCGCTTTCGGGATTGGCAACAGTCGCAAGCGGAATTAGGATCCTGTTTGGCAGAGCCCGTCGATCCTACTCAGCAAACCTTGCCTTCTATGAGCCGTTTCAAGCGCAACCCTACTCCTACATATCTCGAACCTCAGGATGTCGTTGAAGACCTTGATGTGGAGTCCCCCAGTTCACGATCGAGTCTCCTCTCTCCCTTGTCGGTCCTGTTCCTATGGCTGCTATCTTGTGCTGGCTTTGGAGTCGGTATTCTCTGGCTGGTGGCCCCAGGGGATCCGAACCGCCCTCAACTTCGCCTGACAGGTTCATCCTCCATTCCGGGTGACACCCTTCCAGAAGCGGCTGCCCCGCAAGGTCCTCCCGTTCCTGATCTGATGGCGTTGCCTCTAATTCCTGTCAGCACTGATGATATTGTGTTGACCGAGGATCCTTTGCAGCCTGATCCGCAGCCGAAATCTGCTCTCCAACCTCAATTTGATCCCGATAGTTTCCGGGTTGAACGGCTAGCGCTGGCTCGTAATGTCCTAGATCTCACTCAACGCCCCATCAGTACCTTGTCTGGTCGTTCGTCCTCCCGCTCCACATCTCGCTCGTCCTCCCGCTCCACATCTGCTCGCCCCACCACCGCATCAGTCCCCAGGCCAACGGTAGAGGAAGCCTCAACCCCCTCGCCCCCTCGCCCTGCCCCTCAACGTGTGTCTGATTCTCCTGCCTCGGATTCTGTTCCCACGCTACAACTCTCACCCGAACTGACTCCGCAGGATCCTGATATTACACTCTCAGCCTCAGCGCCCAGTGCGGCAGCTGCAACCCAGCTCAGCCAACCTACTCCGTCACTGGGACCTGATCAGGGTGAAGGCACCTTTGTGGTTCTTATGAATTATCAAGGAGACAACTCACTGGAACAAGCCCGACAACTGGCGGACGGGGCTTTTGTGAAAAATATCGATGGTCAGCAGTACGTCCAGCTCGCCTCCTTTGAACAGTTAGAGTACGCTCGCCATATGCAAGAAGACTTACAGAGACAGGGTGTATCGGTTGAGATCTCGCCATCTAACTAGTCTAGTGAGGTCGTTATACATTTGTTTGCCGCAGATTCTACCTGAGTGGTTAGGCCTGTCTAGCTCTGTGGCTTTTTAGGTAAACCAATTACAACTCCCAGCTCCTTACCACTTGTCTGATTAAAAAGTGTTGTCCCTCCCATCTCTGCTAGCATCTGGGATCCTACTCGCCAAGCCAGTGCATCAGCTGGTACTAGAGGGTACCCAACTGAACCTGTTAGCACAAACTTTAAATCAACAGATTCACTCTGCTCGCTCACCTTCAATTCAAAGCTACCGTACTTGAGCTGCTTGACGCTCCATCGGGAGAGAGCTAACAATGCTTGAGTCAACCAGTCTGGATCAGCGTAGAGAGCGATATTTAAACTATCAAATTGAGGATCCGGTTGAACGATAGGCCACTGATAGCGGATCCCTTGGTCACGGGCTTGAAGTTGAGTGAGATTATAGACGTGATGCAATACAGCCGATAAGATCACGTGTTCCTGGTTCAAGGGATGAATCGGCAGTGCTTGGCGGGCCAAATCGGTAAAGTCAGTAAGCAGAGCTAATGAGCGTTTAACGCCCTCTATCGCAGCTTCCGTGTACTCTCGCTCCTCTTCTGGGGAGTCACAGAGATCCGTCACAATCATCTGCAGCGCACTCATTTGACTACTTAATGGGGTACGTAATTCATGGCCAATACTAACTAGCAACTCTGTTTGAAATTCGCGCAATACCTCAGCCCGTTCAAAAGCAAACTGCCAATCCATTGCCATGCCTAGCTCCAATCCTGACTGACACCTTTTCACTAGTTTTCACAGTTAACCTGAGCAGAGACTATGCGGTCGATCCCGGCTAGATCTGGGTGAATTTCAATGTGTTGATAGGATCCATTGTGCTGCAAGCGTTGCACTACCTCTGATGCCTGGCCCTGCATGATCTCAATCGCCCAAAAACCACCCGGCTGCAGAAATTGAGGTGACTGCGCAATCAATTGTTCAATGGCCTCCAACCCACTGGTTCCACCGTCTAATGCGAGTCTAGGCTCATACTGAGCAACTTCCGGCTGTAAAGTCTCAATCGCACCAGAGGGGATATAGGGGGGATTGGATAGGATCCCTTGCAACTGTCCCCGTAATTCTGGAATTGCCTCAAACCAGGATCCAGCGCGACAGATAACTTGCTGAGCTACTCCCATTTGCTGGGCATTCAACTGGGCTAGCGCCAAGGCCTCCGAACTAATATCAGTGGCATATACGGTAACCCTTGGCCGGCCTTTGGCTAGCGCGATTGCAATTGCGCCACTACCTGTTCCCAAATCAACCCAGAGTTGAGGGTCAACCCGAGATTGGGGCTGTATCCAACTTAGCGCCCGCTCCACCAATAATTCAGTTTCGGGGCGTGGGATCAGTACAGACGGATTCACCTGCAACTGTAAATCTCTCCAGTAGACAGATCCGATGAGATAGTGTACTGGGATCCTATCCTGGACCCGAGCCTGCCAATAATGCTCAACCATAGACAGACCAGTATCAGGAGCCTCACGACATAAGCGTTGATTTAAAATACTCCAGCCATGATGCTCTAGAAGCTGATCGACCTCTTGGACTGAGATGTCTAAGTCTTGTGCTTGCCTTCGTGCCCATTGCCGCCATCGGATCCAATCGTTGAGCGTCGTCTGCGGTACCCCAGATGGACTGGCTGCCAGAGAGCCCGATACCAACTCTGCCACAACGCCTCCTCAGAACTCAGGTAAAACTCAAGGAATGGGCGGATTCGCGGAACCATCATCAAAGAGATTATTAAATACTTCAGGATCCAAAGATTGAATAACCTCAAGTGCTTCTTTCGCCGGTACAAACGCAATCTTAGAGACATCCGTCTCTGCGTTGGGATCCAGCATAGAGTCTACAACTTGAGACAACGTTGTTACTTCAACTCTAGTTGCTGATGCAATGGATGGATCTGAGCCAGAGGCACGCTGAAGAGTTGTTGTGAGATCGTTTTGGGAGAAAAAGAAGGGAACGACTTCAACCCCATCTCGCTCAACCGTCAACAGACCCTGATCAGAAACACCATAGAATAGGGGAATGCCAGGAAACTCTTGAATATCAGTCTGGCCATTAGCCTGGACAATCGCTAAAGCCGATTGCAAATCTGTCTGACGGGGTAGAACCTGGAAGACCACATCACCATTATTGACCTTCTCACTCTCCGCCACTTCATATGCGTACCCCAGTGAAATCGGTAGTACCTGAGCTTGAGACCCGATGTCTGGGTTAGCTGCCTGAATCTGTTTAATGGCCTCATCCGCCTGGACCTTGTCTAACCAGAAATTCGCTACCTGAACATTGGTCCCTTCCTGCTCAACATTGGCTAAAATCGGCGTCCCGTCCTGCGACACTACCACAAACACAGGCACGATATTCAAACGTTCTGCAACCTCCGCTTGCGTCATCCCTCCCGTCTGGCCCGGTGCTGCATCTGGCTGAATCGGTGGTGCAGGAGCGGTGGGTTGAGCAGGAGCAGCTGGGTCCTGAGCTCGAACAGCTGGAACGGATCCGACCCACGTCAACCCCAACGCCATAGTCATTAAACTCAATCGCTGCACACAATTCATGAAAACTCCTGGCACACGGCCGCATACGGTTAGCGCAATTACAGTCGGGTATCAAGAACGCTGCTGACCTGGATGGATGCCCCGTCGATACCATCACTCCCCACACGAAGCCAAGGCTAAGCGATCCAGCCCGCCACTGTCGAGGGGAGTTGAGGCTCGTTTCGCTATCCGAAACCTCACAACCATATATAGCGTTCCTGAGAATCTGCCAACACCACATACACGATATTCAGAGCAATCCTACACAAAAACCATCGGTTTGTGCTTGACCTGCTCGAAGGCTCCCGCATCAAATGAGTACAGTGCCGCTGGGCGACCTGCTCCCTGAGTTGACTTCAATCCCGTATCTTTCAGAAACCCGAGCTTGAGCAACTTCGCCCGAAAATTGGAATAATCCGAGAAGTGATCTCCCAGTACTGTGCTGTACAACTGATACACATCCCCCAGGGTGAAAGTTTGAGGTAGGATCCCGAATGCAATCGGACTATATTCAAGCTTGTTACACAAACGCTGACGGGCGTACTGACAAATTTGTTCATGATCGAAGGCCAGTCCTGGAATGTGGTCAACGGAATACCAGGCAATGCCTTCGACCCCATCCGCCAACAGCTGTGCATCTTGAAATCGCACAAACGCAAAATAACTGACGGATAAGTACCTCACTCCATAGGAGTCAGAGCGCTCCCGAGGATCTCGATGAGGTCCACCAAAGGTATACAACTGCTCCAGATAAAGCTGGTTAACCCGAATCTTCTCCGACAGGATCCGGTAGGCCGCATCTTCCAGTGATTCCTGCTGCCGGACCAAAGTCCCTGGTAACGACCATTGACCACTGAATGGATCTTCAGAGCGACGCACCAGCAAAACCAGTAACCGATTCTGGTTACTATCAACTGAGAGAATGACAGTATCCACCCCGACGCGAAACTCTGCTGGGGGGGCACCACCGGACTTAGCCATCGTGAACAGCCCTACTGGATCGCCAGTCAAATCATGGCGGGTTGAGTCGTTGTGAGTTTAATCTCAAAATTGAGAGCCTGAGCTCAACGGTGATAGTCAACACTGCCATTCGGTCATCAGGGTAGGCTTCCTAACGCTTAGTTGTGAACACACGGGTGTACATCATCAAAAAGCCGCTGATCAGAAATAGAAGCCCGATGCTACCAGCAACCCAGTTAACCCAGTCTGAGCTGTCAGCTACAGCCAGAAATGGTTGAAGTAGGTGTACTAGCCGCCCTAACACAATTCCATTCAATCCACTCATCTGGTTTTCTTACCTGCTCGAAGATCCTCAATCAAGATATCACCCAGAGCCAGGGCGAACGGTACACCCTCTCGATTCCCCAGACCTCTATCAAGCAGTTTTAGCCCTCCAGTCAGCGTCTACCGTCAACTCTACGAGGGGAAGCCAATGTCCCTATTAAGTGAACGGACATCGATGGATCCCGAGTGGAACGGGTTTCGCTAGCAAGATAACTAAGATCCGACGAGGGAGCGAATCGCTTGAATCAGTTCATCCTGGGAGAACGGTTTAGTGATGTAGACATCAACTCCCTGCTTCATACCCCAGAGACGGTCAATATCTTGATCCTTTGAAGTGCAAACAACCACTGGTAGCTTCGCGGTCGCAGAATGGCGCTTCAGACTGCGGCACAACTCGTATCCACTTTTACCCGGCATTACCACATCAGTCACAATAGCGTCGGGTTGCATGTTGACAGCCTTGTCTAGGGCTTCCTGAGCGTCCATCGCCGGAATCACATCGTACCCAGCATCACGGAGATACCCAGAGATTAAATCAACCTCTGAGACGACATCATCAACAACAAGAACAGTTTTCATATCTGTTGACTTTTCATATCTTTGACAAAGCCCCTAAGCATAAACAACTTACCAATCCTCATCCTACTAGGTCACCCGATTATCAGGAAGATGTTTCTCCACTACCTTACGTAGTCCCTCTTCGCTAAATGGTTTAGTGAGGTAATCAGTGGAGCCCACCATGGTGGCCCTAGCCCGATCCAAGAAGCCTGTGTTCCCCGTGACCATGACAATCGGTGTTTTTTTGAAGAATTCGTGACGACGCAGTAACCGGCAGAGTTCATAGCCATCCAGATGAGGCATACCAACATCTAATAGGATTAAGTCAGGCCTTAGCCGTACCAACTGCATTAGGGCCTTCAGGGGGTCATTAATCGCGACTACATTGCTACTGGTGTCCCGCAAATAGTGACGGATTTCGTTTGTAATTGTAGGGCTGTCATCTACACATGCGATGGTACAGGTTGACGTGGATGGACTCACTGATGCAGGTGCCAATGAGGGGGTTGAAGGCTGAGCCGTGACGGCCTGGTCGGGGAGGATAAGTTGAGGCAAGCGATCATAGGGGGTCTGGGGATCCCGAAGGTACACGATTTTCTCGTTGATGTAGGGCTCAAGGCTACGAGCTAAGTCCAGTTCATCTTGACCTAGGCTGGTGGCTAGCTGGCGTAGGGTAATGCCTCGCAACCGATCCCTTAACTTATGATGGACTTCGGGGAGCTGCCGCTGCTGAGGAGTGGTTTGACCAATAAAGTACAGGCGCTGGTAAGGAGACCAAAAATGCTTGCCTAGAGCTCGCCACCGGCGGAGACGCTGTCGGCTTCCTTCCACAAGAGTCACCAAATCAAATGTGCGAGTGACGATGTTACGTTGCACTTGACGATTGAATGTCACAGACACTTCGCTGGTACACAGCATCGACTCCAAAGAATCTTGAGTTAGACGCTCAATCAGTTGCACTGTTTGATCGGGAGTCAGTCGTCCCTGCTCTACCAGCCAGGCAATGGCCTCGTACTCATCGCGCCGACCCCCCTCTAAAGGGTCTGGAGCGTCAAAGAGACTCTTAATTTTGGAACGGAAGTCACTAGATAGAATAGGCTGCCCACCATTGACGCCTTGCAAAAAGTTGAACAGACGAGTGAAGGGTTCAACGTCATGGCTAACGTAGGCGATACGACCCCTCTCCAGTTCCACATACCACTGTACATTGCTACTGGAGACCACTAACTGACCACTAGCTCGGTTTTGGCTAAGCTGTTGGAGAGGGAGGAGAGGCGAAGTGTGAGCCTCAGTTAACTCAGGATCCGGCACTTGGGATACGAGGATCTGTGGGGAACTTTCACTCATAGCAATCTGCTACCCAAATCTTGATACATAAAGGTCAAATCGGTATCGACTAGATGACTCGCATGATGCAACGGGAACAGGGACAACGGGAGAAACGCTAAATCAGAATCCACGAGGGTCAACGCTAGCCGTGTGAGGACTTATCGAAACTAGTACATCAGCATCCCATTCCAAACAAGAATCTCAGCACACACAGTTTGCCCGCCAAGGACTACCTAAGTATCAAGCAGCTTCATACAAAAATGGGCCTGTACATGGGCTATGCTGAAACACTTCATACTCAGCCATCTAAGCCCTGAGCACTCCAAAGATAAGTTCAGCTAATAAGCTCAGTTGAACCCATTGTAAGAATGCTGAAAATCTCTGCGATTTTACTGAACTTGATCAAGGTGGTCAATACGCGATAGTGCTTAACCTTAGCGCTCTTCAATGAGCTAGCTTACTCAGTTTGAGAGCTGTTTGAGAGCTGTTTGAGAGCTCGACTTCGTAAGAGTCTAATCAAGGTTTGCAGTGTTGACTACAGCGTAGTCAAGAATGAATTAAGAGTTTTCAATTAACCGTAAATTAAAGGATCCTAAGCTGATCTGGAGGTAAGAAATATACCTCTAGATTCTCTAGATCATATAAATTCTAGCAATCCTAGGATAACTAAAACCACCTTAGTTGATACTTGATCACAGAGTTGATATTAAGTTGCAGCATGGTAGCCAGAGAAGAACACGTTTTAGAGAAGGGCCGCTGAACGGCAAATTCATTGAATACAATGGGATGGCATTCACCGGGTTTAGAGCATGGTCTACTCGCGCTGGCATTGTGTCCCTGGGGCTCAACGCTAGACATTAATTGCTTCAATTAACTTCACGATCTCTCAGGGACTGGGTTTGAATTGTCTTTGATTTGGGTTCAAAGAGAGCCACTGAGCAGTACGATTAACCCCTAGATACTCTACATGTAGTGCTAACTGACAGGATCCACTATGGCTGATGACGACAGACAGTTATGGGTTGCTGCAATTAAGTTGCCGATCTACAGCGTTGCGGTTATGCCTATCTGGGTGGGGTCGGCGATGGTGAGCTTGAGGTCACTACCCATTCACGGATTCGTTTTCAGCTTATTTCTAGTGTCAGCTATTTGTATTCTTGCCTGGACAAATATTAGTAATGATGTGTTTGATTCTGAGACAGGCATTGATAAGACTAAGCAACATTCTGTGGTCAATTTAGTCGGAGATGTGAGCCGTGTCTTTTGGATTGGAAATGTCTTCTTAGCATTGGGGGTGGCTGGGATCCTAGGGATTGGATGGCTGCAGCAGGATCCAATGGTGCCGATGCTGGTGGGCGGGGCCATTGGCTTGGGGTACTTGTATCAAGGTCCACCCTTTCGGTGGGGGTATCTGGGGCTAGGGGAGATCCTGTGTTTCTTTGCGTTTGGTCCCCTGGCGACATCAGCAGCGTACTACAGTCAGTGCCAGAGTTGGACTCCGCTGGTGGGAGTTACCTCTGTCCTTGTGGGGGTAGTGACGAGTTTGATCTTGTTTTGCTCGCATTTTAATCAGGTGACTGAGGATCAGGCCGCAGGGAAGTTATCGCCGGTGGTACGGCTGGGAACAGAGCGGTCAGCTCAATTGATTCCGTGGATTTGCGGAGGTGTGTACGGAGTGACGGGGGGGCTGATTGTGCTGCAGGTGTTCCCTGTGTGGACATTGATGAGTGTTGTTAGTCTTCCGTTTGTGGTGGAGTTGTCGACATTATTGCAAGACCATCACGCTCAACCTCAGCGGATTAAGCATTGCCGGTTTATTGCGGTTTACGTTCACTTTTCCTACTGTTTGCTACTGGGGGGTGGTTTTGTCCTCACCTACTGGCTGGGCTAAGGATCCTCAAGGGTTTTGGTTTACGGATACGGTGCGATTTCGGGATACAGATGCCGCAGGAGTCGTGTACTTTGCCCATGTATTAGCGTTTTGTCACAATGCCTATGAGGCATCACTGTTGACGAGTGGGATCCCTCTACAGTCTTACTTCGCAGATCATAAAGTAGGATTGCCCATCACGACGGTCTCTGCTCGGTTTCGCCATCCATTGATGTGGGGGGATCCGTACCACATCTGTCTAATAGGACAGGAGATTGCTGCGGATCGATTCGAAGTGAGCTACACCTTATATTCACCGGATCCGACGCGCCAAATCGGAGAAGCGACGACTCGTCATGTCTGTATTGATACGTTGTCTCGAACCCCTCGATCCTTAACGCCGGAACTGCAAGCGTGGCTGGAGCAATGGGGTGTTGGGACCTGATGGGGACAGATGGATCCGTCATAGAGGGTCAGCCATTGAGGACTCAACCCACTTCAACAGCTGGGTTCGATTCACCTTGCCTTGGGCATTACGAGGCAAAATAGGTACACGGATCCAGTCCTTGGGATGTTTGTAGGGTACAAGATATTCGTTCAGATAAGCCTTCATTTCGTCAGGATCCATTGGATCCGATGAGGCATACACAGCAACCATCACCTGCCCCCACTCTGGGTCTGATCGGCCCACGACGCAACTATCTTGAACTAACCCGGAGGCGAGAATCACCGCTTCCACTTCAGGGGCTAAAACCTTTTCACCCCCGGTAATAATTAAGTCATTAACCCGTCCGACGATTACGAGATGCTGTTCTGCATTGATGTAGCCTAAGTCTCCCGTTTCAAAAGGTTGAGACGGATCCCATACGTCAGGGTAATACCCCAAAGCCAGGGAGCGGGTCCGGATTCTTAGAACCCCGGTGTCGTGGAGTGATTGCGGCTGACCTTGGGCATCAAGGATATCTACCTGAGCGTGGGGCAGGGTCCGACCGCAACTGTTAGCCCCGGCCAGGAATTCATGCGGTTGAAGAGTGGCAATTTGAGAGGCCGTTTCGGTGAGTCCGTAGGTGAGGGCGAGGGGGAGATGGGCCTGACGAGCTTGGTCTAACAAACCAGATGAGGTGGGTCCACCTCCTAGCAAAATGAGTTGAAATCGGCGAAGCCATGATACTGAGTCGGGTTGCGCTAACAGGCGGTACAGCTGGGTTGGGACTAGTGAGAGACAGTAGGACGAGGGGTTGAAGTCTTGCTCAGATAACGCGGTGAAAGTAGACCAGGGTTGTAGGTAGAGATGGCCGCTCGTGAGAAGACACCGCATCATTTGGATCAGTCCGCTGATATGACAGACAGGAAGGACACAAACGCTGTTAATCACCTCCAGCTGGCTATGGGTTTGAAAGGCTGCAACGGAGGCTGCTAGGGTCTCCCACGTGTGAATGGCAAATCGGATCTGGCCTGAGGACCCCCCAGTCGGAATCAGGATCCAGGGCAATGGATCCTGATCATCGAAGGGGACAGTTGCTGCCTGAGGTTGACCGAATGGCTTCAATAATCCCTGTGATTGTACGTAACCGGATCCAATGCAAGCGAGGGCTTGATCCCACTCCCGTTGCTGCCAGCGGGGATTAGCGAGAAACACGGGAATCTGAGCTTGACAAGCCGCTAAGATACCGCAGAGATAGGCTTTCGGATCCACCTCCGCTATCACAATTCGTTTGGGGTGACGCGGGTCTAGACGGTTGAAGACATCGATATTACGTTGAATCAGGGCCAGAGGGTCTGTAGAATCTGTCGCAAACACGTGACCTAGACGACGGCGGGTGGCAGGGTCTTGGACAGTGAAGGCCATAGGGTATCGAGAACTGAAAAGGGCAATGGATCCATTCCCTCAGAGAGAACTGGCCCAGGGTCTAGGGCAAAGGCATCGGGAGGGAAAAAATGATGGATCCCGAATCCCAGGGCACGGATTGCTGTGGGTGAGGTTACGCTCAGGATCTCTCGCACAAGCCGGATTGCGTGACACCATCCTATCCCGGTTTCGAGCACTGACGAATAAAGACTCTCGAGTTTATACTGTTGACAAACTTGTTTGATCTCGCTCGGAAATCCTAGAATTGATGGCTTTAGAACCACGAGTTCACGCCAACCCTGGTCATAAGAGGTTTTGAGGTCGTCTAACCGAGTTATGGATTCATCCAATGCAATAGGGATCCTTGACCCCTGTAGACGCACCATCTCCGTAAATTCACTGGGTGGTAAGGGCTGCTCCAGGCATTCAAGGCGCAGATCCGATCCCCACTGCAGCCATTGTTGCGTCTCGGCGCGGGTCAGCCCTCCATTGGCATCGAGCCGTAGCCGTGCTGTTGGGGGCAGTTGATCGAGAAGTTGGTCACACCACTGCTGTTCCGTGATGAGCTCGTGCACCCCAATTTTCCACTTGAACGTTCGATAGCCCTGTTGCCACAAGGATCCCCATGCTTCTAGGGCCAAGGATCCTGTCGGCAGTAAGCCACAGAGAGGAACAGAGGCTAGAGACGGAGCCTGATAATCCAGATAGGCCGATTCGACGCCAAACCGGGTGGCGGGAAGGGAAGAAGGGATCCTGTAGATATCCCGGACATTGATACGGTTCGGACAAGCCTGACACCATGTGAGGGCCTCCAGCAGTGTTTCGGAGCCAAAGGTGGGCAGAGGGGCGATTTCGCCATACCGGGTGTGGCCCGATGAATCCGTGAGTTGAACCAGGATCCCTTGCCGATGAGTCCAGAGGCCGTGGTGGGTCTTCAGAGGGTGACGGAACAGACGGTGGTAGACACGGTAGTCGAAGTGATACATCAGTCGTTAGCTCGGATCCGTCGGATCTGCCTAAATCAATCCATCACGATTCAATTAAGATTAGGCTGCCTGACCCGGATCCGCTACCTTTTGGCCAATGTGGGGTTCCGTACCCG
>CAYUEE010000077.1:16309-21555 GCA_964443615.1 uncultured bacterium
TTCAATATTGCGACGATGGGTAATCACCACGTAGAGACCGCCGAGGGCGCCGAAGAGAACGTAGGGCAGCGGCTGGTTAAACCCCATCATTAGTAATGACACGGCAATGGCAGCGGTAATCGAACTGGCTGAGACAATCCGGGACACCCCTAAACTCAGAAGCCAGACACCTAAGGTGGTTAGGGCCACAGGCCAAGCCATTGCCACCAGCACTCCCAAGCTTGTCGCCACCGATTTGCCTCCTTTGAACCCCAACCATAGGGAGCGGCTATGACCCACGATGGATCCTAAGCCAGCGACGAAGACCAACCAGGATCGCAACTGTTCCACCCCAGTATCAGGATCCGGAGGCACCGGCACATTAAAGGTAATGAACCATCCCACACTGTGACTTGCGATCCAATGGGCAGCGGCTAATGCCAGGATCCCTTTACCGGCATCAATTAACAACACGAGGAGAGCTGGACCTTTGCCAACAGTGCGGAGGATGTTAGTTGCCCCAGTGGATCCGGATCCATATTCACGAATGTCGATTCCTGCGAACCCCTGTCCGACTAAATAGCCGGTGGGAAAGGATCCGAGGAGGTAGCTTATCAAGAGGGTAGTGGAGCAGACAAAGAGAACAAACATGGTGGCAGCTTTGAGGATCACGGCTTATTGTACGTGAGATGGCCTACCGCCTATGGGATCCAGTCGATTCTTTGAAAATCGTCACGCCTACGGATCCTGTCGGCTGGTTCTGTTAGGCCAAATACCTGCCTTGATTTGACTAAGCCTATAAGACCGATTCCCTTAGAACAGCTGAGTGACTCTAACGCCATGGAGTTACGGTGCTAAGTTGGCGGTACGACAGCGAGGTGGTGAAGATATGGGGCTTAACGACCAGCAACGGATCGAAAATCTAGTCATCATCGGATCCGGTCCAGCAGGACTCACGGCTGCCATCTATGCGGGACGCGCGAATTTGAAGCCGGTGATGTTTGAGGGGTTTCAAGTGGGGGGGCTGCCCGGTGGTCAACTGATGACGACAACGGAGGTGGAGAATTTTCCGGGGTTCCCTGAGGGGATGACAGGACCTGCTTTAATGGAACGGATGCGGCGGCAAGCGCAGCGATGGGGCACGGAGCTCTATACCGAAGATGTGACTCAGGTGGACTTACAGCAGCGCCCGTTTCGAGTGCAGTCTGACGATCGCGTGGTGTCTGCCCATAGCGTAATTATTGCCACTGGGGCGGTGGCTAAACGACTGCATCTGCCGAGCGAATCTCAGTACTGGAATCGAGGGATCTCAGCATGTGC
Organism: uncultured bacterium; assembly: GCA_964443615.1. GTDB lineage: Bacteria > Cyanobacteriota > Cyanobacteriia > Thermostichales > Thermostichaceae > CAYSWV01. The sequence goes on from CAYUEE010000077.1 coordinate 17,609, forward strand.
TGTGTGTGACGGGGCGATGCCGATTTTCCGTCAGGTGGAGTTGGTGGTGATAGGAGGTGGGGACACCGCGTGTGAGGAGGCCACCTATCTGAGTAAGTTCGGATCTCATGTCCATCTACTGGTGCGGCGGGACGTGATGCGGGCGAGTAAGGCTATGCAGGATCGCGTTTTCCACAACCCCAAGATTACGGTGCATTGGCACACAGAGGCGGTGGATGTGATCGGGAATGGCCAGCGGCTTACAGGGGTCCAGATCAAGCAGAATCAAACAGGTGAGGTGTCTGAGATCCCCGCAGGGGGCTTTTTCTACGCGATTGGTCACACCCCGAATACGGAGCTCTTTCGCGGTCAGCTGGATCTGGATGCGGCAGGCTACATCATGACCCAGCCGCCCTCGATGGCCACGAACATAGAAGGCGTTTTTGCCGCTGGCGATGTCCAGGATCATGACTTTCGGCAAGCGGTGACTGCAGCAGGATCCGGATGTATGGCGGCACTCCTGGCAGAACGATGGCTCTCAGCTCAAGGGCTGGCTCAAGAATTCTCAGCCCCCGATCTGATTGAGACCTCTGATCTGGTTGACTCTGAGCTTGCCCAGATTGACAACGGATCCAACGAGGTTGGCTTTGGTGTTGCTGAAGTTGACTTCGGTATTGATGAGGTTGACTTTGATGTTCCTGAGGCTGAATTCAGTGATGCGGGAGCTGGTAGTGGTGTTGTCGAAGTTGACTTTAGTATTGATGAGATTGACTTTAATATTTCTGAAGTTGACTTTAGCCCAGAAGAACCTGACCATGCGCCTATCGAACCTGATGACGCTATTCCTGCCGCTGATGAACCCATTCCCGAAGCCAATATCGAAGTACCGGACGCGGATCTCAGGATCCCTGTTGTGGAGTTCAGCCCTCCAGATGCCGAGGCGGGGGTGATTGAGGTTGATGTCCGTGAGCTAGATCATCCAAAGCACGGGGCCGAAGCGGACGGATCCGAAGGCCAACCCGTAGCCTATGATCAAAAAGCTGTTCTATCCTCGGTAACCATGTCGGATCCTGCTGCTACCCCCCAAGATCCCTCGATCCATACCCTACGTGAGGCATTAGCCTTCTTTCTGGAGCAAGACAATTACATTGATCGTCTCGAAGCAGAAGGTCTCAAAAATTTGATTCTGCAAGATGGCCAAGTTACCCCTGAAGAACATCAGTTTTTAGAAGATGCCATCCGGACCAATAACTTCGACAGCGAAGCCCTCAAAATTCTCAAGGATCTCCTCAGCCGCCACCAAGTCATCAAACCTGATATCTCTATCTAGTGATGAACCCAGATTCAACGTTAGGATCACCCTGTCAATCCGTCCTAGACCCATGCTCAAAATTCTCAAATCCATCTGGGAGAGCTTAACCGGATCCGGCTCATCAACTGAGCCCACTTCTGCCCCTAAGCCTACTCCTCCCGCCGCTCCGCCTGTATCCAAGCCCCCCGCTGCCCCGCCTACTGCAACAACGGCTGCCACTGACCCTCCAATCTCAACCCCTCCAATCTCAACCCCTCCAGTCTCAACCCCTCCAGTCTCAACCCCTCCAGTCACAGCAACCCCTATCCCTCAATTCCACAAGGGCCAGGTTGAGCCACCGGATCCGGTTCTAGCTGAGCCTGCGATCACACCGGTTCTCACCAAGCTCACCGCAACGGCCCAAGCGATCCGCTCTATCGGAATGACTCAATCTACCCGCCTCCGGATCCAATCCTTCACCCAGCCCAGCCAGACGGGAGCCCGCCTTAACGCCATCGTTGCCAAACGTAAACGCGCTTAACCCTATCCCCACGCTTGCATCATGATTGCTCCTCTACTGGACACCCGTGAGATCCTAGAAACCCGTCTCAAAGAAATTCCGCCCGAACCGGGGGTTTACCTCATGCGGGATCATCTTGACCAGATTCTGTACGTTGGTAAATCAAAGAAATTGCGCTCGCGCGTTCGCTCCTACTTTCGATTCACCAGCGATCTCTCGCCCCGGATCCAGCGCATGGTGATGCAAGTGTGCGACATCGAATTCATTGTTACAGACACTGAAGCCGAAGCCCTTGCCCTCGAAGACAACCTCATCAAAACTCACCAGCCCCCCTACAACGTTCTGCTCAAAGACGATAAGAAATATCCCTACCTCTGCATCACCTGGTCCCAAAATTATCCCCAGCTCTTTATCACCCGCAACCGCCGCCTCGAACGGTCTCAAGACAAGTACTACGGTCCCTACACCGATGTGGGCCTGCTCCGCTACACCTTTGGCCTTGTCAAACGCATTTTCCCCTTACGCCAACGCTGGAAACCCCTCTACAAAGACCGCACCTGTCTCAACTACGACATTGGTCGCTGCCCTGGCGTCTGCCAAAACCTCATCTCTCCGGAAGAATACCGCCGCACCGTTTCGCAAGTCGCCATGATCTTCCAGGGCCAAACCGAGACCCTCATCACCCAGCTCCAGGCGAAAATGACCGAGGCTGCCGAGCACGAAAATTTCGAAGCTGCTGCTCGCTTCCGCGATCAAATCCGGGGGATCGAACAACTCAGTGCCTCCCAAAAAGTCTCCCTCCCCAACTCCACCGCCTCCCGCGATGCCATCGCCCTGGCCGCTAACGACGCCCGTGCCTGCATCCAACTCTTCCAGATCCGGGCCGGTAAACTGGTTGGTCGCCTCGGCTTCATCTCCGAAAACCATGGGGATGACCCGGCTTTGATCCTGCAACGAGTCTTGCAAGAACACTACCGCTACTGTGATGCCGTGGAAATTCCCTCTGAGATCTTGACCCAGTACGATCTGCCCGAGCAGGAGTTCCTAGAAGGTTGGCTCTCTCAGAAAAAAGGCCGCAAGGTTCACCTCATCACCCCCCAACGCCAACAGAAAGCAGAACTGATTGAACTCGTGGAGCGCAATGCTGATCTCGAACTCGCGCGCAACCAGCGCCTTGCTGATCGTGACCTCGAAGCCCTGCAACGCCTAATGGATATCCTCGATCTCGCCGCCCCCCCCCACCGTATGGAAGGCTATGACATCTCCCACGTCCAAGGATCCGATGCGGTTGCCAGCCAAGTGGTTTTTATCGACGGCTTACCTGCCAAACAATACTATCGCCGGTACAAAATCCGTACCCCTGATGTCCGTGCAGGTCACTCTGATGATTTTGCCAGCCATGCTGAGGTTGCCCGCCGCCGCTTCAGCAAAATGGCCGCCGCAGATCAGCCGGATCTGATCTTGATTGATGGTGGTAAAGGTCAACTCTCGGCAGTGTGCGCTGTCCTTGCGGATCTCGGTCTTGACCATCTTCCCATCATCGGGTTAGCCAAACGGGAAGAGGAGATCTTTCTCCCGGGTAATCCCATCCCCATTCAGTTGGATCCGTCGGATCCAGGCCGTCTTCTCCTGCAACGGTTACGCGATGAAGCCCACCGCTTTGCCCTCTCGTTCCATCGGCAACAACGCAAGGTCCGCCAACATGCCTCTACCCTCGATGAGGTTCCTGGACTCGGGCGGCACCGGCAAAAAGTGTTAATGGAAGAATTTCGCTCTATTGCCCGGATTCAAACAGCCTCAGCGGACGACCTTGCGCGTGTCCCCGGTATCGGTCCCAAACTGGCGCAACAAATCTATCTCTACTTCCATCCTGAGGCCAGTCCGGATCCGGTTGTTAGTTCCTAGCACTGGGCCAGAGAGTTGGACTAGAGAGTTAGGCCGGAGGTCTAGGTTAGGATCCTGACGTTAAGAAATTGAAGGATAGTTTTAACCAATCTACGGTTTAAGGGATCCGGATCCCTCAGCAATACTAGTAAGGAGCTATAGTACCCGGATAAGTATCCAGCTTGATAAGTATCGAGTTTAGGGCTTTAGCTAACCCCCTGAGACCAGCCCAATCAAGACCAGCCCAATCAAGACCAGCCCAATCAAGACCAG
>CAYUEE010000078.1:0-21003 GCA_964443615.1 uncultured bacterium
CTGAGTCTTCCATTGTCTGGGACTGGCTGACGTTAGCGGACACAACCGGCGGGTAGAAAGGAGCTTGCTATACTAAGCTACAGTTTCGTTATCCTCCCTCATGCAGCCGAGTAATCCCAATCAGTTTACTGAGAAAGCTTGGAGCGCCATTGTAGAATCTCAGGACGTTGCCCGCCGCTACAAACAGCAACATCTCGAAACCGAACACCTCTTCACTGCCTTGATCGAGCAAGATGGCAGCCTTGTCGCGTCGATCCTGCAGCGCGCTGGCTTGGATCCTCAGCTCATCCAACGACGGGTGGAATCCTTCATCAACGCCCAGCCCCGGATGTCCTACGTCGAACAGCTCTACATGGGACGAGGTCTGGAAAAAACACTTGATCGGGCCGAAGAAACTCGCCAACAGATGGAAGATGATTACATTTCCGTTGAACATCTCCTCATCGGTTGCACTGGAGATGAACGGTTTGGACGACGCATACTCACTGCCACTGGACTCACCCCCGACCGTCTGCAACCTGCTATCCAGGAAATCCGAGGCAAACAGAAGGTTACCGATCAGAATCCCGAATCTCGCTACGAAGCCCTCGAACGCTATGGCCGCGACCTCACTGACGCTGCCCGTGAAGGCAAATTAGATCCAGTGATCGGTCGTGACGATGAGATCCGTCGTGTGATCCAGGTCCTCTCTCGGCGCACCAAGAATAATCCTGTTCTGATTGGAGAACCCGGTGTCGGCAAAACGGCTATTGTTGAAGGTCTCGCCCAACGGATCAATCGCGGTGATGTTCCCGAGTCCTTGAAAAATCGCACCTTAATCAGCCTGGATATGGGATCCTTAATTGCTGGGGCCAAGTATCGCGGTGACTTTGAAGAACGATTGAAAGCCATCCTCAAAGAAGTCACAGAATCAGAAGGTCGCATTGTCCTCTTTATCGATGAGCTTCATACTGTGGTCGGTACAGGGGGGGAAGGTGTCGATGCCGGGAACCTATTGAAGCCTCTGTTAGCTCGGGGTGAGTTACGGTGTATTGGAGCTACAACCCTGGATGAGTATCGGCTCTACATCGAAAAAGATGCCGCTTTAGAACGACGGTTTCAACAGGTTTATGTCGATCAACCCAGTGTAGAGGCGACAATTTCGATTCTGCGCGGCTTGAAGGAACGATATGAGGTTCACCACGGAGTCAAGATTGCTGATGCCGCTCTAGTGGCTGCCGCCGTTCTCTCTAACCGTTACATCTCCGAGCGATTCTTGCCGGATAAAGCAATTGACCTGATCGACGAAGCCGCCGCCAAATTGAAAATGGAGATTACCTCCAAACCCGTTGAATTAGATGAGATTGATCGTCGCATCATGCAGCTGCAGATGGAGAAGCTCTCGCTTGAAAAGGAAGATGATGCCGCCTCCCGTGAACGTCTACAGAAGCTGGAGCAAGAACTCGCTAACCTATCTGAAGGGCAACGGGCCCTAAACTCTCGCTGGCAAATGGAAAAGGAGGGGCTAGAGGAGCTCCAAAGCTTGAAGTCAGAACGGGATGCCGTCAAACTGCAAATTGAGCAAGCTGAACAGCGCTATGATCTTAACCGGGCGGCTGAGTTGAAATATGGTCGTCTGACGGAACTAGAGCACAAAATCCAATTCAAAGAAACGCGTCTGGCCTCGAAGCAATCTTCTGGAGATCCGATGCTCCGTGAACAGGTCACCCCGGAAGACATTGCTGCTGTTGTCTCTCGCTGGACCGGGATCCCTGTGCAGAATCTCATGGAAAGCGAACGCCAAAAGCTCCTGCAACTGGAACATCATCTCCATCAACATGTGATCGGTCAAGATGAAGCTGTCGTGGCTGTGTCTGCAGCTATCCGCCGTGCTCGTGCCGGGATGAAGGATCCTGGTCGTCCCATCGGATCCTTTATTTTCCTCGGACCGACAGGGGTGGGTAAAACAGAACTGGCCCGTGCTCTAGCCACCTTTCTGTTCGACACCAGCGATGCCATTGTCCGCATTGATATGTCGGAGTACATGGAGAAACATACGGTCTCTCGCCTCATCGGAGCACCTCCTGGCTATGTCGGCTATGAAGAAGGCGGTCAGTTATCTGAATCGGTTCGGCGGCGTCCCTACTCAGTGATCCTATTTGATGAAGTTGAAAAAGCCCATCCTGATGTCTTTAATATTTTGCTCCAAGTCCTTGACGATGGTCAGATTACTGATTCCCAAGGGCGCAAAGTCGACTTCAAAAACACGATCATTATCATGACCAGTAACATTGGCAGTGAGCAGATCCTCGAAGTTGGGGGAGATGAGAGCCAGTATGAGGAAATGCGCACCCAAGTGTTGACGGCTCTCCGCCACAGCTTCCGCCCTGAATTTCTCAACCGGGTGGATGAACTGATCATTTTCCACTCCCTCACCAAAACCGAGATTCGCGAGATTGTCACCCTGCAGATGAAGCGAGTTGAACACCTCCTAGCCGATCAGAACATCCGGATCCAACTGACGGAAGCTGCCAAAGATTATATGGCTGAGGTGTCCTATGAGCCTGCCTTCGGAGCCCGCCCCCTCAAACGATGTATTCAGCGGGAGATTGAAAACCCGATTGCCACCAAACTCCTAGAAGGTGAATTTGGGCCGGGAGATCATATTCTGGTCTCTGTCCGGGGGGGAGGTTTAGACTTTCAGTCTCACCGGCCTGAACCCGCTGACTCACCGGAACGGATCCCAGCCTAGATAGGCCTAGATTAGGAAGTTCGTCTGGTAAAGTGCAGGTGTTGTTAGCCCTCTGATGTCATGTCTTTGACGAGTCAGATCCTGCTTGTGACCAGTCTTGTTGGGCTCGGATCCTGGATGTCCTGCTTACCCAGTGTTGCGGACCAGACCGTAACAGCAACGGTCCTGACCATCCGCGATGGCGATACAATCACGGTTCAGGATCCAGCCCAACAGACCCGGACGATCCGGTTAGTGTGTATTGATGCGCCAGAATTCACTCAAGAACCTTGGGGCCTAGCGGCGACAAAGCAGCTGGAACGGATCCTTTCGGTCGGCGACACTATACAGCTGCGAGTGGTGGAAGAAGATGACTATGAGCGTTGGATTGCGGAAGTCTATGTGGGGGAAACCTCAGTTAACTTACAGATGGTAGCAACCGGCCATGCTGTGGTCTATCGGCGGTTCCTCGACAACTGTGCGGCTTCACAGGATCAGTTTCTCGCCACAGAAGCGGCGGCCCGGTCTGACCGTTTAGGCTTTTGGAATCAAGCGAATCCCGAGATGCCATGGGACTATCGCCGCCGTCAGCCGTAGTGAGTCTCGTCGGCAATGCCATTACTTTCACCTAGTCTTAAACATCTCCTGATACTATTTTTGTTGTTGAGCTGAGTGAGGAATTAGGTCAGCTGGAGGCCAGGATCCGCTTTGAGCTATATCGATTTCGATCTGTGCTTTTAGAGTTGATTTGTCGTCTGGAGAGTTAACTTGTCGCCTGGTATTCTCCCGTGTGTCTCTGGTTCATTGTCTAGCTCATGCCAGAGTTTAGTCCAGTCGAACGTTTTCCTCTCAGCAACGGATCCGTGCCCTCGTATAATTTGGCTGAGGGTCTGATCCGGCCCACCGTGCTCAAGCGATTTGTCCATTGGTGACCTTTTCAACGTAATGCCCTATGAACGCTGATCAAATCTCCACTCCCTTAGAAGCTGGCCTCCCGGATGTCGTGAGCTGTGACGGTAGCGACCTCAATTTTGGCCTAGCGTCCTCGGTGCAAGCTAATACTCCCGAGGATGAGGCCCTCCAGGCGGCTGGTTGGCTGTGGTTCAACAATATTGGTGTCAACAATGAGACTGGGGTGCGGCTCTACCAAGGTGAGACCCCGCTGCGGGCTAACCAAATTCAGGTGTTCCCGTCGGATGTCTCCTGGCGATATGGCTTCTCGTTTGCGACAGCTATCCGTGAGCCTTTGGGCAAAAAACTCCCGACTCCGTCCGATTGGCGCTATCCCGGTATGGCTCGCTACGGCTTAGTTCTGTTCCAGCCGGATCCTCCCCAAATTAAGGCTTGGAAGTTGATCAGCTCGACGGTGGAGGCCCCTCAACACATCACACTCGATCCGAATCAGGACATCTTTATTAACGTCAATGATGCCAAAGGCAGCTACGGTGACAACAGTGGCTCGCTCGATGTTTTTATCAAGATTCTGAGCTAAAGGATCCTGCACCACGAGGATCCTGCGCTGGGTGTTCTCGACTCACAGGATCCTAACTGAATAACACACTGGATCCGCTGCCCCGATGGGTCTGAACGATCCGGAGAGGATCCGGCTCAATCCTGCAGGAGTGAGTATTCATCCGTCGTATTCTGGCCGATTCCCTCCTGTTCAGGCCACAATGGAGCACGTAGCCTCATCGGGTTTCGTATCGGGTTCAGTTGCAAGCAGGTCATCATGATAGGTAATCGTCATATCCTCTACGGTCTCCGGGCCGATCAGTTCCGCCACCCGGTAGACCTGGAGGCCACCCGGTCGATCCAGCAAATTCCGGGACTGGGGTTCATGGTGCAGAGCTTGGTGGGACCGACGGCGGAACAGCTGTTCTATGTAGACAACCTGGCCTCTAGTATCCAGGTGGGGCCAAAGCAATTGCCCGATCTACACAAGTTATTGGTGGATGCCTGTCGGATCCTGGACTTGGATGTACCAGAGCTGTATGTGCGTCAGAATCCAGCTCCGAATGCCTACACGTTTGCGATGCGCGGAAAGAAACCGTTTATCGTGGTCCACACCTCTCTCCTCGATTTATTGGATCCGGACGAAGTACAGGTGGTGTTGGCGCATGAACTGGGCCATCTGAAGTGTAACCATGGTCTTTACTTAACAGTGGCTAACATTTTGATGCTCTCCACGACTCTGTTGCCGTTAGGTGGCTTACTTTATCAATCGTTACAGGATCAGCTAGCGACTTGGGTGCAATGTGCGGAGTTTACCTGTGACCGGGCGGCGTTGCTGGTGGCGCAGGATGCCAAGACGGTGGTGTCAGTGTTGATGAAGTTGTGTGGCGGATCCCCTAAACTGGCGCAGCTGTTGAATGTGGAGGCGTTTTTAGAACAGGCCCGTGCCTACAATGCGCTTGATGATGATGAGTGGCAGTCTGAGTTGAAAATATTGCAAACGGCGGGTCGGAGCCATCCTGTTCCGGTTCTGCGCGCGAGTGAAGTAGATCGCTGGTTTCAAAGCAATACATATCAAGATATTCTGACTCGGCAACGATAGGATCCTGAGCCCGCTGTACTGGGTCCTGGCTAGCAATTGCCCTGATCACAGGTAGTTGGGTTATTCGCTTGTCCTGTCGCCGGTCCTGTGACATTGCCACGTGGATTCTGAAACGTATTGGCAGTCAAGGCCAGGATCCCTTCTGTATGTACCGCGCTGCTCCCGGAATTGGCAGTTTGGTTTTCCGCGATTGAAGATTGTTGCAACTGAATCTGGCCCAGACGACGGTTGAAAATGGCAGATCCATCCTGAGCGGCATTGGTGTTGAAGAGGGTTTCGACTGCTTGAATAGAGTTGCGGATGTTGTGAATTGCTCCGCCTTGAGCCGCTGTATTGTTCAACAGTTGACTGCGTTGGATTTGGATGGATCCTGACGAATTCCCTAGGATCCCGCCCCCGGAGACTGCCGCCACATTCCCCGATACAACACTACCCATCAGTTCAACCCGACCGAGGAAGTTCACCAAACCGGCGCCCTCTTGAGCCTGATTGTTATCCAATCTAGAGGCGGTAAATTTGACGATGCCTTCCTCGTTGTAGAGACCGCCGCCTGTGTCATTGGCTATGTTGCCCGAGATGGAACTGTCTTGAAATTCGAGGGTGCCGCTGCGATTGTAGATGCCGCCGCCAACGTCAGCCGTGTTGTCTGAGATTGCGCTATTGGTGATGCCTGCGGTTCCAAACAACATAAATAGAGCCCCGCCCGTCATGGCAGAGTTGCGAGTCACAACAGACCGATCCATCCGCAAACCGCTAGTGTCATACCGGTTGAAAATAGCACCCCCATGGTCCGTGGCTGTGTTCCCCACTAGTACACTCTCGGAAATAACTAAGGATCCTAAGTTATAAATTCCCCCGCCTCGATCCGCGCGCCCCTCTGTGATGGAAAGATTCCGCAGCGTCACCGTTGTCTTCAGACCCACCGTCAGTACTCGCCCGCGACCGCCCCCACTGAGCACGGTCTTATCGGATCCTGACCCGCGAATGTCGACATTTTGGGTGATCGCGAGTTCCGAGTTCAACGTGATCGGTTCACCGGCCAGGGATGAATCAAACACAATCGCTTGACCGACCCCACACTCATTCACACGGGCGTTGGTATTGACCGCTTCAATCGCTTCGCGCAAACTGCACAGCCCATCTGCAGAGACTGAGTCACGGCTGGTGGTTACGGTCACGCCGGTGACTTGCGCTAGCCATCCCGGATCCATCTCGGTGGGGGACTGTTGGACTTTGCGGACGGATCCTGTCACTGCTAAACCTGGTGTAACCGTTAATCCCAGCCACATTACCAGCCACCCGAGGGAACGAGCATCAAACCGAATTAGAAGCAGCAACATAAGCAGGTATCAACACATCTACGATGGATCCTACTCTGAGCGTATCCACAGTTGCCGGCATTGACTAGCTCACTAAGACCTCGGTGGGGAATCTCGGTTAGGATCCTAAAGCTGTCCCCTCCATCGCCTGTATGTTAGCTGTTTCCAATCCGTTACCGACCTTTCCGATTACTGCAGTTGTCGGCCAACAACCCATCAAACTGGCGTTACTCCTAGCTGCTGTAGATCCCACTCTAGGGGGTGTCGCCATTGTGGGACGGCGAGGGACAGCTAAATCTGTCTTAGCCCGAGGGATCCATGCCCTGCTACCCCCAATTGAGGTCATTCAAGGATCCTTTTGCAACGATGATCCTGCCCGTCCGGACACCTGGTCAGACGCTAGTCGAGAGCAGCACACCGACCTGGATCCTGAGGTTGAAGTGATTCCAGCACCATTTGTGCAGATCCCGTTGGGGACCACTGAAGATCGGGTGGTGGGAGCCATTGATGTGGCACAGTCGATTAAAACTGGGGATACGATTTTTCAACCGGGATTATTAGCCTCCTGTCATCGTGGGGTGCTCTACATTGATGAGATTAATTTACTCGACGATCAAATTGTCAATCTGTTGTTGGGGGCCATCGGGGATCAGGTTAATCAAGTGGAGCGGGAAGGGCTAAGTTTGCAACATCCCTGCAGTCCAATTCTGATTGCCACCTACAACCCGGACGAAGGATCCTTGCGCCAGCATCTTTTAGACCGAATTGCGATCATTCTGCCCGCTGAAGACATAACCCAATTGGAGGATCGCTTAGAAGTTGTCAGTCGAGCCAGTCGGTTTGCCGATGATCCAACCAGCTTTTTAACTGACTATGCCAGTGATCTAGAGGATCTGCGCACACAAATCATCTTTGCCCGTGAGTGGTTGCCTCAAGTCACGATCACACCGGATCAACTTCAGTACGTGGTTGAAGAAGCTATCCGAGCTGATATTCAAGGACATCGAGGGGAACTGTTCACCGTGAAAGCCGCAAAAGCTCTAGCAGCTCTAGACGGTCGAACGGAAGTTTCTGCTGAGGATTTGCAACAGGCTGTCCTTTTGGTGTTAACCCCTCGCTCCCGCACTCTGCCTGAGGATATGCCCCCACCGCCGCCACCGCCAGAACAGGAGCAACAGCAGCAAGAGGATCCGAACCCTGAGGAGAGTTCTGAAGATCCGTCTGAAGACCCAGATAATCAAACGGATCCTAAGGATCCTGAAGACACCGATCAATCCCCGCCTTCAATCCCTGAAGAGTTTGTGTTTGATCCCGAAAGTGTAATGCTAGATCCGAGTCTGTTGGCGTTTGCGCAAAGTCTGCAGCAGCAGGGGAATTCGGGGGCTCGGAATTTGACCTTCAGTGCCGATCGAGGTCGCTATATTAAGCCAATTTTGCCTCAAGGATCCTCGTATCGTATTGCTGTGGATGCCACCCTCCGTGCCTCTGCCCCGTATCAGAAAGCCCGCCGTCAGCGTCAACCCCATCGCAAGGTCATTGTTGAAGAAGGGGATATTCGGGCAAAACGCTTAGCTCGCAAAGCCGGATCCTTAATCATCTTTGTGGTGGATGCATCGGGATCTATGGCATTGAACCGAATGCAGTCGGCAAAGGGGGCGGTGCTGCAATTGCTGACGGAAGCCTATCAAAATCGCGATAAGATTGCGCTCATTACCTTTCAAGGTGAACAATCGAGTGTGATCTTGCCTCCTACCCGTTCAATTCAAATGGCCCGCCGCCGGTTAGAATCACTTCCGTGTGGAGGGGGATCCCCCTTTGCCCATGCTCTTAGTCAAGCGATCCGATTGGGTTTAAATGCGCAGTCCAGTGGAGACGTAGGTCAAGTCTTGATCGTGTCTTTAACTGATGGTCGCGGGAATATTTCACTGAGCCGATCCTTGGGAACTGCCTTGCCAACGGATCCAAAGCCCGATTTGAAGCAGGAGTTACGGGATATCGCCCTACGGATTCGGGCCTTGGGTTTGAAGTTTCTGCTGATTGACTCCCAGAGCAAGTTCATCACCACTGGGTTTGCCTCGGAATTAGCTCAACTGGCTGGAGGACGATACTACCATCTCCCTCGTGTTACAGATACAGGCCTAGCTGCCACTGCTCGGCAAGCTATCCGGCAAGTGATGTGACGTGATAGTAGGTGCATAGCAGTCATCCAATCGCTGGATCCGTACCTAGGCTAGCCAACCATAACTGCTGTGAGGCTTGGCCTTGAACGGTTGGGTGTAACACTCGGGTTGTATCATCAATAATTTGAAATTCGAGGTGTAACCATTGCGATGGACGTTCTAGTAGGCGTTCAGGCCATTCAATCACGGTAATACCGGATCCTGACCATAACTCGGCTAACCCCAATTCATCGGATGCGTTGGGACCAAGTCGGTAGAGATCCGCGTGGAACAGGGGTAGTCGGCCTTCCCAGTATTCTTGCACTATCACAAAGGTGGGGCTGTTAATGATGCCAGGGATTCCTAACCCGCGCCCCAGTCCTTGCACAAAAGTTGTTTTCCCACTGCCTAGATCCCCTTGCAGTAGTAAGACAGTACCCGGTTCGGCCCAGCGGCCCATGTCTGCGGCTAATGCTTGCAGAGCTTCAGGTGAGGAGACATAGACAGAAGGCATTAAATCAGATGTCATGGTTTAGGATCCCTACTGTCCTAAGGATCCTGGGCGAGCCTCATACTCGTTACAGGTTTCACAGGGACCCAAAGGATTAATGGCACATCGGAGGTAGGCGGACTGAGCATTGAACCGGCAGGTGAGATCCCCAATTAAAGGTCCTGCATTTCCCATCCGACGTTCCCGCAACATCACCACATCCCGGCGCCATTTCTGGAGAAAACGCCCGTAGGCTCGGTCTCGCAACACTCGCAAAGTCAAATTATTAAGACGGACATCAGCGCTCATTCGTGTTCCCCCTAACTTTCAATGCAGCCAGGACCAGCTTAATCAGAGAGTGGGATCACCGAACATCCCCCATAACACTCAAATCCCTTCAGACTGACTCATTAAATCCAGGCTGACTCATTAAATCCAGGCTGACTCATCAAATCCAGGCTGACATGCTTAAAGGAATCACGTTGAAATAGATGGCCTAAGTATATGGGCGAGCTCGGACTCGAACCGAGATGGATTGCTCCGCAGCATTTTGAGTGCTGTGCGTCTACCGATTTCGCCACTCGCCCTCGAGAAGCGCTTTACCATCCTATGCCTGAGGATCGAGTTGAGTCAATAGTCAGCTAAGGATCCGGTCTACAGACTATCGGAGACGGGTCCATTGGCGGTGAATAGGGTAGAAGCAAGTGAAGCACAGAGAGCAGAGAAAAATCTAGGCATCTTGACGGCAATTTTGTCGCCCACCGAGTCCAACCCCTGAGTTGTTGATTAACAGGTTCCTTTGGGTTGGGCCTTGAGCATATTCCTGTCCCAGAAAACACCATTAACATAGCCTTGGATAGAAGGATCCGTCTCGGCTAATTGAAGACGCTTTAAAGCCCAGCAACAATAGTCCCCATTCAGCTCGACCCCGGTAAACTGACGCGCCAGCTTCTGGGCCACAACTGCTGTCGTTCCACTCCCAAGGAAAGGATCGAATACAATGTCACCGATACTGGAACTTGCGAGAATGAGTTTAGCAATTAGCTTCTCTGGCTTCTGTGCCGGGTGATCCGTATTCTCTGGCATTGACCAAAAGGGGATACTGATATCTGTCCAGAGATTTGAAGGATAGGTTAAACGAAAATTTCCACCGTCTTCCTCCCTCCAATCTTTAGGATTGCCATTATCATCTCTGTAGGGAGCAATCACTCTCCGTTTTTGTTTAACAGAGCCAACATTAAACTTGTATTGGTCTGAAACAGTACAAAACCAGATATCTTCCGTGTTGTTTTTCCAGTTGGTTTTTGAGCCCCGCCCTTTTTCGCGCTCCCATGTGATTCTGCTGCGCACAGAAAAAGTTTCTTCGAGTAATGGTGCGATTAGTATAGATGTTTTCCAGTCAGAACAGATGTACAGTGTTGCCGTAGGTTTGAGCAATGGCTTAATCAGGCTCAGAATAGATAAGAACCAATCTTGATAGGCACTCTTTTCTTTTTGTTTAAACAGATTACCGTTATAGTTCTTGGAAAGATTGTAAGGAGGATCCATAATCAAAAGGTCGATAAATTCCTTTGGGAAAAAGCTGGCTGCGGTAAAAAAGTCTTGATTGATAATTCTCCCTATGATGTCATCGATAGAGACTGGGGAATGGAGAGAGAGTAACGATAGGCTAAACATTGCGAGCTCTTGTTCCGAGCATGTGAGTGTTCGATTACGAGGGGCGCGCTTTTTCACTCTTGAACTCTCACAGAGACGAAATGAATCAGAGGGTTAATCAATTACATAGTGTAGAGTCATGTAGCGGATAGATCTAGGTTTTGTTACAGCTCCGGGATCCGCACCATCGTTGCCCCACACCCATTCTGTATGGATCTAATGTATGGATCTAACCCCCCTCACAACTCTCATTAACCTATCGTTAGGATCCGTCACCCCTGGACTCCAGCTTACAATCATAGCTCAGGGGCAAACAGTTTACTCCCAAGCCCACGGCTTCCTTGACCCAAAACATAGGATCCCGGCAACCCTTGAGTCTGTCTATGATGTAGCGTCTCTGACGAAACTCTTCACGGCGATTCTGACTCTGCAGCTGGTTGAGCAGGGTCACCTTCAATTAGACCAACCGATTGCCCCCATCATCCCAGAGTTTATAGGGGCCAGAGCCATTCAACCGTTTGAGGATCCGTTGCATCCGGGTCAGGTGATAACGCTATCTCCGGATCCTAGATCCTATGATGCTGAAAGGGTTACAGTTCAAGACATTTTAACTCATTCATCAGGATTACCACCTTGGCGTCCGTTATTTCAACAGGGAGATCCGGCCTCCGCTTGGCATTTAGCTCTGACCACTCCATTCGCCTATCCGCCTCGCACCCAGATTGCCTACAGTGACATTGGGTTTATTATTCTGGGTTTAATGATTGAACGTTTAACGGGATACTCTCTAAAGCATACAGTTCAATCTCGGATCCTGGATCCATTACAGTTGAAAACCATACGCTTTGGCCCCATCGTCTCATCTCAACAGGTCGCACCAACAGAGTACTGTCAATGGCGGCAACGGCGGATCCTGGGAGAGGTTCACGATGAAAATGCAGCCGGGTTAGGAGGGGTGGCGGGTCATGCTGGACTGTTTGCAACAGCGCCGGAGCTAGCACTATTGGGTCAGTGTTTGCTAGCAGGAGGGGATCCTGTGTTACAGCCTGAGACGGTGGTCCAGATGATTCAACCTCAAGCGGTGGATGGTCGGATCCGGCGGGGATTGGGGGTCGCTTTGCGAGTAGATGACCCGAGGGCAAGTAGTTTTGCCTTGAGTCCGCAAGCTTTTGGGCATACGGGCTTTACGGGCACTTCACTGTGGATGGATCCTTGTCGGCAGTTGGTAGTCGCGTGTGTCACCAATAGTCTCTACTATGGTCGGGAGCGGGATGACATTCTAGCCTTTCGGGTGGCGTTGCATCAGGCTGTGGTGGATGGGCTGAGGTCAGTGGGGGGCAGAGCTGTATGTTAGTGGTTGGCTTGATTTCTGGAACATCTGTTGACGGAGTGGACGCTGTACTCGTGAATGTATCGGGCGTACCTCCTCGGTTGAACTGGCAATTACTAGAGTTTGTGAGTGTTCCATTTGCCTCTGAGATTCGAGACCGGGTTTTTACGGCCTTCAATCCCGAGACCAGTCGTGTGGATGAACTGTGTCAACTAAATGTCAAATTAGGTCAAGTGTTTGCCCAAGCAAGTTTACAGGTGATTGAAAAAGCCGGTCTATCTCCTCGGCAAGTCGATCTGATTGGCAGTCATGGTCAAACAGTCTGGCATCATCCCACCGGATCCGAACCATCGACATTGCAATTGGGCGAAGCTGCCGTGATTGCCGAATTGACTGGGATCCCTGTTATCAGTAACTTTAGAGCCCGAGATATGGCAGTGGGGGGGCAAGGGGCTCCTCTAGTGGCCTATGCGGATGTGTTACTGGCAACGGATCCGGAAAAAACACGTGCCGTTCAGAACATTGGCGGTATTGGGAACGTGACATATCTACCGGCCTTAAACGATCCACTCTCCACCCCATTTGCTTTTGATACTGGCCCCGGCAATATGGTGATCGATGCCGCTGTATCTCGCTGGACGAAAGGATCCCACACGTTTGACCCCCAAGGTCAGTTTGCCGCTCAGGGACGGATCCATCCTGAGTTACTGATTGAATTATTGCGGGATCCCTACCTACGCCAACCTCCTCCCAAAACGACAGGACGAGAATATTATGGATCCTCATTTTTTGAAGTTTGTTGGCGGCGCGCTGAAGCGTTGGCCCTCTCTCCCGTTGATCTAATTGCAACATTGACTCAATTTACAGCTAAATCGATTGAACAGGCCTATCGGTCTTTTTTGCCACCGATGCCAGATGAAGTCATTGTGGGTGGGGGTGGCTCTCACAATTTAACCCTGATGTTATGGCTGCAAACTCTACTAGATCCAATTCCAGTGTTGACCTCTGACTACATTGGGATCCTGCCGGATGCGAAAGAAGCAATTGCCTTTGCTCTGTTAGCGTATGAAACATGGCATCAACGTCCCGGTAATTTGTCTACGGCCACAGGAGCCTCTCGCCCGGTGATTCTGGGGCAATTGACACCTGGGCGTCCCAGAACTTCACCGGATCCTAGCGTTGATATTGTAGGGGGTACCGAAGGACGGAATCCAGCGACGGCAACCATTGATACCCTTACAACGGTGGAGATGGTCCGGGTGATTAACGCTGAAGATGCTCAGGTTGCTGCTGCGGTCGGTCAAGAATGCCATGCTATCGCAGCTGCCATTGATGAAATCGCGGCTCGGATGCAACAGGGGGGCCGATTGATCTATATCGGAGCGGGAACCTCAGGTCGTCTGGGCGTTCTCGATGCTGCCGAATGTCCCCCTACGTTCAGTACGGATCCGGGCCAAGTTATTGGGGTAATTGCAGGTGGAGCCCGAGCGATTACACAGGCAGTGGAGGGGGCAGAGGATAGTCCTGCAGCGGGAGCAGCGGCGTTGAAGAATCTCGCCATTGCTCCCTGGGACAGTGTGGTCGGGATTGCGGCGAGTGGTTCAACGCCCTTTGTGCTGGGTGGGATGACTTATGCTCGTGACCAAGGATCCTTGGTGATTGGTCTAGCCTGTAATCGCCCCTGTGCTCTTGAAAAAGCTGCTGATATCAGTATCCTGCCTTTAGTGGGGCCTGAAGTGATTCTCGGATCCACACGGTTGAAGGCGGGAACGGCTCAGAAGCTAGTTTTAAACCTCCTCTCCACAGGCGTCATGGTTCGACTCGGCAAGACATTCGGGAATCTTATGGTTGACTTACAACCTACTAATGCCAAACTGAAGCGTCGGGCTCACCGCATGGTTGAACTAGCCTGTGATATCTCGGCAGAGGAGGCAGAACGGATCCTAGGATCCTGTCAGGGTAATGTAAAAGCTGCCATTCTGTCATTTCATGCTCATCTATCCCCTGAGCGATCCTGGCATTATCTTCAAGAAGCACAGGGGATCCTGGCCGTGGCGTTTGAGACATTGGGCATTCAAGTCTCTTATCGTAAAAGTTAAAACTCTGCGGAATGAAGCAATCACTCATTTTGGCCTAAGATTATATTCAAGTTAAGTCCAGATGAACGGTGAGAGGGAGAACCCTAAAGGCTTAAGTCTCCAGTTTGATAGACTGATGTGGACAGTATTAAATTGTAAGGGCTAGGAGTATGAGAGTCAGACGGATGAAAGCCGGGAGGATGGAGACCAGCAGGATGGCGACCAGCAGGATGGCGACCAGCAGGATGGAGACCGGCAGAATGGCGACCAGCAGAATAGCGACCAATTGATAGCTTCCTCAGGAGATCGATCCTTTAGGGACAATGTAGTAGGGACATTGAATGTGGGGAAGCCGAAAGACTAGTAGTAGGAACGAGAGGTATATCACACATGGTTTCGACGTCCAGAACACGGCAGCGTAGCTTATGTCTCGGTATAGTCGCGTGGACTTGCTTGACCGCTTGCTTAGGACCTAGCGACCCATCCAGTCAGCAGTATCCCGGTTTTGAAGTAAGACTTTTATTTGGTAGTGCGCTTGATGATTTTTGTGTTCACGCCATTGAACGATTCAATCAGCAAGGGCCGAAGTTACAAAGCGGTGCAGCGTTCTATGCTACCTGTGAGGCTAAAGGTAGCGGTGATGTTGTCTCAACAACGTTAGATCTGGCTGAACGCCTCCGTAATGGTCAGATCGCGGTGGATTCTCCTGAGTTCCCCACCCTGCTATCAGTGGATGGCGAAATCTATCAAAGCCAGCTTATCTTCCAGATGGATCAGCTTTTCCCTGGTCAGGACTACATTCCAGCGATCACAGATTCCCCCTTGCTGGTTCACAGTCCAATGATTTTGATGACTACCCCCGACCTAGCGCCAGGCCTGGAACAGACGGCGGATATCTACACAGCCCTTGTCACGTCTGACTCCCATCAAGACTTGGATCCTGCCGCTCCCCCCTATCCGATCAGCTTCGTCCACACGGCTCCGACTCGCTCTAACTCAGGTCTGCAAACCCTAGTGGCTCAATTCGCTTCGGTGGCGGGCAAACGTCCGGAGGAACTCACCTTGGCCGATGTGGCCCAGTACGAGAATGAAGTTAGCCAAATTCAAGAGAAAATCACTCGATACGGTGTCTCAACTAGTTCCTTAGCCCGCTCTATGGTGCAAAACGGTCCTTTCTGGGCGTCGGTCGGATCCGTCTACGAGTCCCTAGTTATCCGGGCCAATTCAGATCAATCAGCACAAGAGTATGTCGCGGTGTATCCAGAAGCTACGTTCTCCTCGAATATGCGTGGGATCCTGCCCACTGCTCCCTGGGTCAGTGCAGAGGAGCGGGAAGCAGCAGACCAAATCATAGCCTTCCTACGCGAACCAGACACTCAAGTCGTAGCCCTTGAAGAAGGATTGCGGCCCGGTGTTGCTGGAGTTGAACTGGGGCCTAAGTTCAGTCCCGAGTTTGGTGTGGAACCCCAGCCTCAGTATGATTCCTATCGTCCTCCCCAACCAGAAGTCGTTGAAGCCATGCTGAGATCGTGGGAAGAGGTGGCTAAGAAGGCTTCTCTAGTTGTGATCGTCGTTGATTCTTCCGGATCCATGCGGGGCGAGAAGATTGCAGCTGTTCAACAAACCCTGAAAACGTATGTTGATGACCTAGGACCGAAGGAACAAATCGCGCTGATTGATTTTGACAGTCAAATTCGAGAGCCTGTTCTTATTGAAGGGACTCCGGAGGGGCAGCAACGCGCTTTTCAATTTATCAGCCAGCTGGGAGCGGGTGGGGGAACCGCTCTCTACGATGCAATCTCTGCCTCTAGCAATTGGCTGGAGTCTAATCTTCGTCCAAACGCCATCAATGCTGTCCTCGTTCTCACCGATGGTATCGACTCCGGATCCCAGACAAGCCTTTCTGTCCTCAACGCTCAGTTAGCTGAGTCTGGGTTTGAATCAGATGCCCGCATTGGAGTCTTTACCGTAGGCTACGGAGAAGATAGGGAGTTTGACCCGAGTGTATTGACGCAAATTGCGGCAGAGAACGGCGGCTACTACTCCAAAGGGGATCCCGGCTCGATTGCTGAAGTAATGTCGCGATTACAACTAGAGTTCTAAGGAGGATCCATGGCATTTGTGAATCCACTGTATTATCCTTTCTCTATCTTGGCAGGTACAGTCTCTCTAGTAATCGGTGTTCAGGTTTTGAACGCTCCGTCTATGACAGTTGTGCCTGTGGCCATTGCCGTATCTACAGCAGGCGCCTTCTATCAGAAGAGTCGTGAACCGGTGGTCTGGGATTTGCAGGATCCTAATCTCGCCAGGGAACTCCAATTTGCTAAGCAACAAGCTGAGGGACTTGCCTACCGGGCGGAACAACTACGAGCTGAAGTGGCAGAACGCCTGACTACGGTTGACTCAATTGATGTGCTGGTGGCAATTCAAAGTCTGTGTGACCAGTTGAAAAGGATCCCAGACCGTGTTGAACAGATGGCACAACACTTCCAAGCGGGCCAAGAGATTCTCTCTATTGACTCTCTACAAACACAGATAACGGAGGTGAGAACTCGAGCTGCCATTAGTCCTGCTCTGACACAGCAACAGCTAGAGACATTGGCTCAACAATTGGAACGCAACCTCGCTCTAGCTCAACAGGGTCAAGATGCCCGTCAAGCTCAAGTAACGCAACTGTCAACCCGGATTGTGGAAGCGGCAGGGATCCTTCAAACCATGCAGACACAACTGCAGTCGGGTCATCCTAATAGTGACACTACTTTAAACTCACTTCGCAATCTCAGTGACCAATTGAGTTCCTTTGAAGCCATGCTCAGCGTAATGACTGCATAGAGAGGTAGTATATATGACTCAATCTGCAACTCAATCTGCAACTCAATCCATAACAAAATCCCAGCGTATCGCTTTATCTCTGGGGATCCTGGCGATTGGGGTAACCCTAACCTACAGCCCTCTGTTCAACCCTCGTCAAACCCTACTCATCATCAGTGGCACAGAACTTCAAGAACCATTAGACGCTCTGGTGCCCCGCTTTGCATCTCAATATCCCGACATCACTGTAGAGCTGGACTTCCAAGGATCCCAAGACATTGTCAATAACTACATTGATGATCAAAATGAGACGGATCCGGCTATTCTCATTCCTGCCAATGGCGTGATTCTAGAGGAGTTAGAACAACGGTGGAAGGCCCAACATTCAACGCCTGCATTTCACCAGGATCCGAGTCCCATCGTTAGTACGGTATTAGTCGGTGTGGCTTGGCCTGAGAGGGGATCGGTGTTGTTCCCCACTGGATTGTTTGACTGGGAACGGTTGGAATCAGCGATGGACGCTGGGCTATGGGACGCCATTAGGGGCGAGGTTCGTTGGGGTAGCTTTGATTTCCTCATGACGGATCCAACGCGGTCTAATAGTGGTCAGTTGACCATGAGCTTATGGGCCACAGAGACGTTAGGTCTGAACCAAGTTCCGACCCCCGCTCAATTGAACACTCCAGCTATTCAGTCTCTATTCAATCTCGTTAAACGCTCAGTCTACCAACCGCCTCGATCGACTGACACTCTACTGCGAGAGTTCATTGCTAGAGGTTCTAATGATGCAGATGTAGCCACTGTTTACGAAAGCATTGCGCTGTTCCGTTGGTCTCAATCCAGTGCTAATCAAGCCAATCCCTATCAAATTTACTACCTAAATCCTACTTTCGAAACTGTTTCAATGGCAGCTATTGTCACTCGCAATATTGATAGCGGCGAAAAACAAGCGGCCCAAACGTTCCTTGATTTCCTTCTCGCTCCCGATCAACAAGCGGTCTTTGTCCAATATGGTTTCCGACCTCAGAATGGATCCGTCGATCTCACCACCATTCCCGACAGTCCTTGGGCCGAAGGCATCCCCGGCGCCCAAGTTCAACTACCAGGTGACAGGATCCCTCTACCCAGTGAAGCTGTGTTGGGCGACATTAAACGATTATGGGAGCGAGCGAATTAGGCCTCTTTTTCAGACTTCTGCTCGGATGGATCCGGTGCTATCACTGCATTAAACTGAATTGAGCCTTTAAATTTGAATAGTTCTGTTCATACCGTTCTACCCAGTCGTTCACAGGATCCACCTGCCGATGAATTCGAGCCAGTGCCTTCACCGCTTCTTCCACAGGACATTGCCACCATCCCGCTGCTGCAATTATAGCAGCTCCTACCACGGGTTGAGGGTACTGAGTCAGGATTAAAGGCCGGTTCAATACACTGGCCCGAATTTGTAACCATATCTCGCTCCGAGAGGATCCTCCTGTTGTATAAACAGCTTCACTCCGATTCACCCCCAACGCGTCTAACCGCTCCAGTCCTAACCGTTCTACCATTGCAATCCCTTCCATCAATCCCGCGTAGAAGGTCACGGATCCAGGGTCAGCCTGGGGCAAGGATCCTTTGAAGTCAGGATCGGTTAGGGGAAATCGCTCACCCTTTGACCATAGTGGATAACTGAACGTTGCCGTCGGAACCTCGGCCCAAGCTCGTTGATCCCACTCAGCAAAATTAATACCTGGATAAAAATGATTCAACGCCCCACCCCCGCAGAAGGACGCTGCCCCTGGCAACCAAGACTGCCGATCGGGGTGCAAATGTGAATATACACTCCCATCCTGTGTTTGAATCTGTTCTGAACTCACAGCCTTGAAAATGAGTGTCGTTCCCAATGATGTTGACAGTTGATTGATAGATACAGCACCTGCTGCCAACTGTCCCGCACACCCATCGGTACATCCGGCGATTAACTGCACACCCGATCCCAACCCCCACTCTATACTCACAGTTCCAATTGGGGTCCCAGGGGCAACCACTCTGGGTAACGGATCCGTTGTCAGTTCAAACTCATAGAGCCACTCAGCAGGCCACCGATAAGACATCAGATCAAATCCACTTTTTAATGCACAGGTATGGTCTGTAATACCTCGCTCTGCACCCAACTGCTGTAACATAAAGTCAGTGGGATGGGCCAGCACACTTTGCTCATATCTCTGAGGATCTGTCTCCTTCCACCACAACCATCGCCCCAGCCCCCAACTCGACGAAATTCCTAACCGCTTGGCCTGCTCTTGGCCCCGTGGGTCGTTGTACAGCCAAGCTGTAGTCAGAGGAGCCCCCTGTTGATCGAGGGCCAAAATGGATCCTGACGTACTACAAATACTCAACGCCTGTACACAGTGATCGGGCTGCAATTGCGCCTTGAAGTTGGGCAGCAGAGTCCGCAACGCCGCCACCCAGCGATTCGGATCCGTTTCCACCCCTTCCCAAGTCTGAGCGACACTGGCCACCCGGATCCCTGTCTCCGCCAGCCCTACCACCCGCAAACCCGACGTACCTAAATCCAAACCCACGAATACCGATTGCATGACAGCCCACCTAAACTGTTCAGTAATCCCCAGAATACAAACTCTGTGACGTTAGGATGAAAACGCGTTCCAAAGGATCCTTATGCTGGCACTCGACGATCAATCTACCCTGAGCCCAACTGCAACCTCTTGTCATTATTATGTCCGTATCCCTGAACCCAGCACGCGGACCCTCACCATTGAACTGCAGCTCACGGACCTGATTCCGTCGATACCCCTGACTCTCAAGCTCCCGGTCTGGACACCCGGCTCCTATCTTGTCCGTGAATACGCTCGCTACCTCGACTGCTTTCAGGTTATGGACAGTGATGGATCTGCAATTCCCTGGCATAAAACGGACAAGCACACCTGGCACGTTAACCTCACAGACTCCCACCGCCTGCCTCTCTCAATCCACTATCGCCTGTACGCTAACGATCTCACAGTCCGGACTAACCATGTTGATTTAACCCATGCCTTTCTCACTGGTGCAGCAACGTTTCTCTACCTGGTTGGTCATGAGAATACTCCCCTCCACCTCACCGTTGAAACACCGGATCCTCACTGGCAAGTGGCCACGAGTTTAATGCCGGTTTATCAGGATCCTCAGACCCGTCAATGGACCTTTAGAGCAGCACACTACGATGAATTAGTGGATAGTCCTATTGAAGTTGGGATCCATCAGCATCGCCACTTTGAAGCCCTGGGTAAACCACACCAATTCGTCGTTTGGGGATCGGGTAACCTGCCACTTGATGACACCATTGAACAGACTCAACGCATCATCGAGACCACCGCCCAACTTTTTGATGGCGAATTACCCTATGATCGCTATCTCTTCCTACTACATCTGTCTGCCGGTGGGTTTGGCGGGTTAGAGCATCGGTCGAGTTGTACCCTCAACTTCTCCCGGTTTGAATTTCACCAGACTGAACGGTATCACCGCTTCCTAACTTTAGTTGCACACGAATTCTTTCATACCTGGAATGTTAAACGGATCCGTCCCCAAGCGCTAGAAACCTATGACTACACTCAGGAAACCTACCTTACTACCCTCTGGTTCTGTGAAGGTGCCACCAGTTACTACGAAAAAATTATTCTCTTACGCGCCGGAATTATTCCACCTGAAACTATCTTAAAGTTGATGGGTGATCAGATCACACGGTTACAACGGATCCCAGGCCGCCATGTCCAATCGTTAGCGGAATCTAGTTTTGAGGCTTGGATTAAACTCTACCGCTCGCATGAAAACACCCCGAATGCTGAGATTTCCTATTATTTGAAAGGATCCTTAGTGTGCTGGCTCCTTGATCTGCACTGTCGTCAGGTCTCCGGCGG
>CAYUEE010000079.1:0-20601 GCA_964443615.1 uncultured bacterium
CACCGCCTGCACATTTTGCTTGGCATAGTAGTGGATTTCGCGAGCTGAGATAACGCCATCTTGATTCAGATCAGCGTCTCGGGTCCGGATCCCTTGAACAAGATAATGGGTGTAAAGGCCAGTCCCCTTATGTTCAAATGATTGTTGAATAGCCTTGGATGACGTCAGGATCGCTCGTCCTTCGCCGCCTAACACTGTGCCGATATCGAATGTATGGGTGGATCCTTTTGCCTGCCAGCCCTTGGCGAAAGCACCACTGTGGCAGCAGTCTAAAATGACCAATTGTCGGGGGCAATCACTGCCATTCATCGCTGCGTGAATAAACTGAGCTGGGACAGAGGTGGCTTCAATGTAATCGATTTCTGTGAGTCCACAGCTAAGAAAGAAATGACACTCATCTACGATAAATCCGTGACCTGAAAAAAATAATAGAGCTAAATCATTGGCTGTGCATTGCTTGAATAAAGTCAGGATCCCTTTCTGCATCGTGACCAAATCGGGATTCTGGAGCACTTCTACCGTTGAAAAGTTTCCCAATTGAGGATCCTGTAGTACTTGTCGCATGATCTCCACGTCGTGTAAGGATCCGGGGAGGGAGTGGAGACCTGCTGAATGACTAACACCAATAAGGAGGGCCACTTTCCGAGGAGACATAGCCTTCAATGACTCCTGATCACACAGTAACCCTTAGTTTAACCTGTTGCTAAAAAGCAGATTGCCCAACCCTTTGGTTAAGGCAACCTGCTCACAGTGCTCATGTATGCTCAAGGTCCATAGTGTCCATGCACGCTCATCTATGACGGATCCTATCCCTTGACGCACACCACCTGCTTGAGGGTGGCAACCACTTCAACAAGGTCAGACTGTTGAGCCATTACCTCTTCAATCGGCTTGTATGCGCCTGGAATTTCGTCAATCACCTGCGGATCCTTGCGGCATTCAACCCCGTGGGTTTGCTGAATTAGATCATCGAGGGTGAAGTGCTTCTTAGCTTTGTTCCGAGACATAAGGCGACCCGCACCATGGCTGCAGGAGCAAAAGCTATCGAGATTACCTTTTCCCTTGACGATGAAGGACTTAGCTCCCATCGATCCGGGAATGATACCGTAGTCATCCTTCTGAGCTCGCACTGCGCCCTTACGGGTCACATAGACAGACTCGTCAAAGTGAACTTCCTTTTCAGCATAGTTATGATGGCAGTTCACGGCAAGTAAAGGTTTGAAGGGTTTGCCTCCGGCCACCTGCTGCTCAAGCACCTGCTTAACACGGGCCATCATCACATCCCGATTTGCCCGAGCATAGCGCTGAGCCCATTGCAGGTCATGCCAGTAGTGAGCAAACTCATCGGTCCCTTCCACAAAGTGAGCCAAGTCAGGATCCGGCAAGGTCTGATGTGACAACTTAGCCAACTCACGGGCAGTTGAAATGTGCCGCTGGGCCAACATGTTGCCGATATTCCGAGATCCTGAGTGCAGCATGACCCATACTTGGTCTTGAGTATCCACACACACCTCAATGAAGTGGTTACCGCCGCCAAGGGATCCCATCTGCCGTTGCGCCTTGCCGCTGAGATTTTGAACACCTGGGTGCAGATGCTTAAAATTCTGCCACCCTTGCCAGTTTTGAGCGTCTTTAGTGACAGACTTGTTTTCATTGAAGCCTGTAGGCACAATTGCCTCGATCTCTAAGCGGATCGGCTTCAATTTACCCTCTAGCTGGTTAGCGTTGTAGGGTGTCTTGATAGCATGCATCCCGCAGCCAATATCTACCCCCACAGCAGCAGGAATAATGGCTTCACGGGTAGCAAGTACCGATCCCACTAAGGATCCTTTACCCAGGTGAACATCGGGCATTAGGGCGACATGTTTGAAGATGAAAGGGAGTGACGCCACATTCTTGGCCATGGTGAGCTCTTGAGAGGCCAAGTCATGGTTAGCCCATGAGAGGACAGGATGAGGCGTCTTGATATTAAGGGGAGAGTAAGACATGGCCAGTTTCCTAATGATGAGAGGTCAGTTCAGAGGATCCGGCCTAGCGTGACTTGGCCAAAATGTAGCCGGGATCCGTTAGAAAGATGTGGTGTTGAGTCGTAAACAGGGTGTCATTGGTGCCCTCCTTGTTGCTTTCAACGACATAGTGATACTACACTTGTAATACAGTGGCTGTCAATCCTCTTCAGCTTCATTTTTAGAAGATTACTCGAAAGATTCAGGCACAAAAAATCTCGTAACCCCAAATGGCGACGAGACTATTGGACTGATTTAGGCTATCTGGATTTGCTTACCCAGACAATAATGGATCCTAAAATAATGGGCTCTGAGAACTTTGAGAAAACTAGCCTTCTAGAGCCTCTTCAACAGATTGCTCCGCTTCACCGATCGCGTGTTGAATGGATCCTTCTGCTTGCTTAGCTTCTCCTTTAGCTTCCATCTCAGGGTTATCGGATACTTCACCGGCGGTTTCCTGCACTTTACCGGCTGTTTGATCTAGTTGACCTTCGACTTGTTCGGATGTGCCTGCTCCGAAAACACCGTCAAAAAAGCTGCGAATGGGATTTCCGCTAGCCTCAGCATCTGCAGCCCAAGCACCGAACGTTGTTCCACTGTTAAGTAGTAACAGAACCACGACCGCGAACACGAGCATGGCTTTACGGAGAAAAGTGAATACCATAGTACACCTCTTGATAGAACAGATAGTCAGCCAAGCTGTCCACCTGCTGAGCGTCAACACACTAAGATTTGATCATGAAAGCGGTGTGAAGTTCAATTCTCCCTCCTCCGTCTATTCAGGAGTAATCTGCACCCGCCGAGAATCAATCTGCACCACACGAGATCCTCTCTCCTGCTCGGAGCGATCAATGTATAGCACTCGGGATCCTTTGTACAGCCCGGAGCGATCAATGTGTAGCACTGGGGATCTTTGTGTTACTCGGAGCGATCAATGTGTAGCACTCGGGATCCTTTGTGTTGCTCGGAGTGATCAATAAGAGGCTAGTTGGATCCGTCGCACTACTGTGAGTGAGCTTGTGTCATCTCACCATTGCAGTCTGATTGCTGCAGACCCTATCGAGAATGGATCTAAGAGAGAGGAGTTGACTATTTACTTCCTTATTGGGGAATTTCCCCAGCTCTACTCTAGAAAGATGTAAAATCTTGGCAAGTTATCTAGATGTCTAATATGCAGAAAAATATCTATTCAAAACTCCTGAGATTAATTCAAAGCCCATGGATGGCCGGTCTCTGGGTCCTGTTTTGTCTATCCAGCTGTCTTTCATCGACTCCAGGATCCCAGCCCATTGCCCTTGGTGAGGAACCTGCTGTTGAATTAGCTGTTAATCCGAGTATTGATTTTCAGGATCCAGAACGAGTCACGATTCTGGGATATGAGCAGGATGCGATGGAGCCCTCTATCTCACCAGATGGTCAGTATCTTTTGTTCAATAACTGGAATGGGTCGTCTGGAAATCAGGATTTGCAATATGCAACCCGAATTGACGATCTCACTTTTCAGTATCAAGGCGAAATTCAAGGGGTTAACACAGCGGAACTAGAAGGTGTGCCTACGATGGCTGAAAATAACCGAATTTTCTTTGTTTCAGTGGCTGATTACGCAGAGACACTTTCAAGCATTTATCAAGGAGATTTTAATGATGGATATGTTACTAATATCCAATTAGTAGAGAATATCTCGAGAGAACGGTTGGGGTTTATCAATTTTGATGTTGAAATATCACGAGACGGGGACACTCTTTATTTTGTTGATAGCTGGTTTGGATTCAATTCGAATGTGCCAAAAGTCGCAAACATGGTCTTCGCTCGTCGTATTGGATCCGACTTTGAGGTTGATCCCAGTAGTGACCAGATCCTACGGAAAATCAATACCTCCGCATGGGAATATGCCATGACTCTATCTGCTGATCAGCTCGAGCTATATTTCACTCGTTATAACCCTCGACGTCAGAGCCCTCCGGTGATTTTGGTTGCCACTCGCCTCTCACCCTCCCTCCCTTGGGGGTTGCCCCGGCGACTGAGAGCGCTTCAGGGATATGTTGAGGCCCCGACTCTTTCTCCTGATGAGAACTCTCTGTACTACCATAAAAAAGAAGATGATCGTTTTGTGATTTACCGGGTGACTCGATAAGTTTATCGATGACAGGGAGCAATTAAGATCCTTGGCTCGATAATAGGGATCGGATAGTCACATCAGTTGGTGCAAGATCTGAGTTAACTCACGCGCTGTCCTTGCCTGTGCACTGATGTCAGGAGCGGTAATGTATGATCGACTTGAACTGTCAGAAAATCCGCTTGGTACCCCACTTTTAAACAACCACGACTCCCTGATAATCCCGTCACTGTTGCAGGGGTCAAGGTCACTACTTTCAGGGCTTCAAACAATGGGATTCTACCCTCCTGAGCGATGAGAAAAACAGCATGCAGTAGGCTCTGAGGCGCGTAGTCAGACGAGAGGATATCCAGGATCCGATGCTGTGCAAGCTCCATGGCTGCTACATTCCCAGAATGGGATCCTCCCAACACCACATTGGGTGCTCCCATTAACACTTTCATCCCCTTGTCATGGGCTAGACGGGCTGCTTCTAACGTCGTGGGAAACTCAGCAATGGCAGCACCATCATTTAGGGCTTCCAACACGTGGTCAACGGTGGCATCGTCGTGGCTGGCAATAGGGATCCCTTTTTGCTGGGCCATTGTGACGAGAGCTTTACGATTTTTTGTGGCGTAGAGGTGTTGATCGGATAGGCGCTCTTCTATAAACTGATTCACCTCCCCTTCAGATAGACCATGTTTGCCCATGTAGTACTCTTTGAACTTATCCATACGGATAAATTGGCGTTGACCTGGAGTGTGATCCATCAAAGAAATCATGGCCAAGAGGGGATTCTCCAGTTGTGACGCTAAGACCTGGTCGACGGTACCATAGCCTACTTCACAGCGAAGATGCAGGTGATGATCGGCCATCAATCGCCCTTGACTGGCGGCCTCAGTGAGTGCGTCGATCATGATTTGCGAATGGGTCAGACGTAAGGATCCTGGTGTGCCTTGAATATCCCCAACCACAATGGCATCGTAGACCGTGGTGATACCGCAGTTGACCAGTTGGCGATCGTGGTACACCACAGCGGCCTCCATCGGCCAACGGACCCCGGGGCGAGGGGCAACACATTTTTCTAAGTTGTCAGTGTGCAGTTCAATAATCCCAGGGAGTAGGTACTGCCCTTGTCCATCATGAGCGCCAGGGGCTGCGGATCCACCGGGTTGGATGTCAGTAATCTGACCACCACGGACGACCATCGTACCTAACATCTCTTGATCAGGTAACACCAGGTGGTAGTTAGAGTAAATCGTCTCCCTCATCATTCCCTCCCTGTCAGTACAAATTCACGATCACACACTTGCTGGCGCACCTCCAGGTTGTGAAAGATGCCTACAACGGCACATCCTGCTGCTTTCCTGGCCTTGATCAGATTAATCACTACTTGACTGTTTACCGCATCTAGCGCTGACGTCGGCTCATCCAGTAGCAGGATCGGAGTTTGCATTAACAGAGTTCGAGCAATACTAATCCGTTGCTTCTCGCCACCAGAAAAGGTTGTCGGGGATACAGACCATAAATGCTTGCCAACATGTAGCTCCCGTAGGATCTGACAGGCTGCCTCCTTCGCCTTAACCCAGTCCTGTCCTTGCTCTAACACTGGTTCCATGACAATATCTAACGCGGGCACTCGCGGAATCACTCGCAGGAACTGGCTAACATAACCGATAGTCTGAGATCGAATGGCTAACAATTCCCCAGGATCCGCTTGCACCAAGTTGACCCAGTGCGACAGATGTTGTACCCAGATGGATCCCTGATCCACTCGATAGTTTGCATACAAACACCGCATCAAGGTTGACTTCCCAGAGCCGGATGCCCCTGCTAACCCAACACACTCTCCAGGATACACCTGCAGTGATACATCCTCTAACACCGGTAACCGGATCCCACCCTGGGTATATAAGGTAAAACTCTTGTGGAGGTTCTCTGCCTTGAGTAGGGGGGTAGCGGTCATGGCCATTCCTTAGGGCATTAAGGTTGATGTCACTAGCAACTGGGTGTGGGGGTGCTGGGGGTCATCCAAGACTTGATCCGTTAATCCCGATTCCACCACCGATCCGTTTTGCATCACCATCAACCGATGGGCTAACAATCGCACGACACCAATGTCATGAGTTACTAGAATCACACTCAACTGTAAATGACGTACCAACTGCCGCACCAAATCTAAGAATCGCGCTTGCACGGAGACATCCAATCCTGTTGTGGGTTCATCCATAAACACTAACCGTGGATGTGTTACCAATACTCGCGCCAATTGCAACCGCTGCTGCATTCCACCTGAAAAAGTGGTGGGAGGATCATCCATCCGCTGCGAGCTAATTTCCACCTGATCCAGCCACTTCTGGGCTGCCGATCGAATGGATCCGTAGTGACGAGATCCTGCACTCATCAACCGCTCACCAATGTTGGCCCCCGCACTGACCTCCATCAATAATCCATCTTGAGGATTCTGATGGACAAACCCCCACTCACTCCGCCGTAGGTGTTGCAAGCTTGGATCCGGACAGTCTGTAATCTCTATAACAGCACCCATTTGCGTATAATATACAACTGACCCTGCTTCTACTGTGGTGTAGCCTGCCACACAGTTGAGTAACGTAGACTTCCCGGATCCTGACTCTCCGACAATCCCTATGACCTGACCCGCATGCAGATCAAAGCTCACATCAGTACAGGCCATAATGGATCCGAACCGCTTCGAGAGTGCTTGAACCTTCAGTAAGGGAGGTGGCATCATAATGGATTTCTCCGGCGCTGTTGCTGTTCACAGTAGTCTGTGTCTGAACAAATCCATAAACGGGATCCTTGATTATCGGTCATGATTTCATCCAGATAGCTTTCTGTAGAACCACAAAATGCGCACGCGTGCGACCAGCCTTCTCGTTCAAAAGGATAATCTTCAAAATCCAAGCTTTTAACAGATGTGTAGGGGGGGATGGCATAGATTCGTTTTTCCCGACCGGCCCCGAACAGTTGTAGCGCTGGATTCATATGCATTTTGGGATTATCAAACCGGGGGATCGGGCTAGGACTGGTTAAGTAGTGGTCATTCACGATTACAGGATAATCGTAAGCTGTCACAACATGTCCGTACTGTGTGATGTCTTCGTATAGTTTGACATACATCGTCCCATAGTCTCGGCGAGCGTGCATTCTACGTGTTTCAATTTCAGATGGCACTAACCATCGCAACGGTTCTGGGGTAGGCACCTGGTAGACCAGGATCTGATCCTCTTGAAGCGGGGTTTCTGGGATCCGATGACGTGTTTGAATCAGAGTGGCTGCTTGGGTGGATTCCGTTGTTGCCACCCCACACACTTTGGCAAAAAAACGCCGAATATTTATGGCATTGGTTGTATCGTCAGCGCCTTGATCGATCACCTTTAGCGTATCGTTGGCCCCAATCACTGATGCCGTTACCTGGATCCCCCCCGTTCCCCATCCGTAGGACATGGGAATTTCACGAGATCCGAACGGAATTTGATGACCCGGTATCGCCACAGCTTTCAACAATGTTCGCCGAATTGACCGTTTGGTGTGTTCATCTAGGTAGGCAAAATTGAACCCCGCTTCTGTCATACTAGATCTCCGGCTTGGTATAGGTCTCCAGACTGGGATGAGTCTCCAGAGTGGGCGATGTCTCCAGAGTGATAGGGACCTCTAGAGTGGGATAAGTCCTGGCGGAGCTGGCGGATGAGATTGAGTTCGGCTTGAAAGTCAATGTAGTGGGGTAGCTTCAAATGTTGAACAAACCCTTGCGCCTGAACATTATCCGAGTGATACATGACAAACTCTTCATCGTGGGCCGGACTTTCAATCGGTTCGCCAAACTCCTGTGCCCGTAAGGCCCGGTCAACCAAGGCCATTGACATCGCTTTGCGTTCGTTATGCCCAAATGTCAGCCCGTATCCTCGCGTGAATTGAGGGAACCCTCCAGAAGATTCCAACTCCTGTTCTGCATCGAGATCCTCTGCTAAAGCGAGAGAGTCAGATACACTCGGGTCCTCATTCGGATCCTCAATCGGGTCCTCAAGGCTTCTCGTAAACTGATTTACCATCTGCACCTCAGTGACCTTAATCTCACCGATAACAATCTCAAACCCGAGTTCATCTGGACAGATGACCACATCTACCCATCCCATACGAATTTCACCCGCAAACGGATGGCTATCCCCGTACCCTCGCTGTGTGGCGTAGGCTAGCGATAGGAGGAAGCCTTCATCAGCGCGGGCTAAGTTTTGTAATCGGGCATCTCGGCTCGCCGGGAACCTCAAGGGCTGTTGAGTTAAGTCATAAACGGATTCATTCCCTTCCTGTTCAGAATGAATTAAACCTTCGGATCCTAATGCATCTAAGACACCTGGCATGACTGGCAGATCCTGCTCCTGGGTCGGCGACGGGGGAATGGATCCTTCTGCCGCTAATTTGAAATCTAGCACTCGATGGATATAGTCAAATGTAGGACCCAAGTATTGGCCACCAGGGATATCTTTGAAGATCCCAGACACACGCCGCTGAATCCGCATCTGACTCGTGTTCAGGGGTTCACTAGTATACAAGCGAGGCAGGGTGGACCGATAGGCTCTCAATAAAAAAATAGCTTCAATTAAATCTCCCCATGCCTGTTTAATTGCCAACGCCGCCAAGGATGGATCGTATAAACTACCTTCCGCCATCACCCGGTCCACTGCTAGGGATAACTGTTGCTCAATTTGATCAAGAGTAAGCTCTGCTATGGCAGGATCCCCACGCCGCAAGGCTGCAACCAGCTGTTCCGCGTTCTCGATTGCCTGCTCACCCCCTTTAACTGCCACATAAGCCATCTGTATCACCCCCATCCAATCTTGGTGGTTCTTGGGAGCCCAACTACATCTCTGTTAGTTAGCAGAAAAATATCAATGCCCTGAGGAAAACTAGCATCACGAGTCACTAAAACCTCATTCAAGGTCGCTGAAGGGAGTTGCAACCGACAGGGATATTCAGGTGCAATACCCGGTCCTTCTAACATCAAGACATCGCCCTCTGCAATACTGGGGACCTGAATCAGCAGCGTTGTTGAGTGTTCTGGATCCGTGGCTGAGCCTGGATTAAACTGACTCAGGGAAGGGATCCTTTCAACATCCAACAGGATCCCAAAATCAGCCTTCTGAGGTTCCGCACAAATAGGACAACCCGTGTGAAATTGGATCCACACGCTCAGATTATCGAGCTGTGACTCAGAAGACTCGGCCCCCAAGGGCTGCAGCCAAACCTGGGTTTCAAAGTCTAGGAGGGTCAAGCAGGCCGCTGCACAGGCAGGGGATAAGGGCGGGGGGGCGGCTAGAACGGGCTCAAGGTGTTGGGGTTTACCCGGATACGCTAGAGCTTGGAGCAGCGTTCGAAATGTCTGTTGAGACTGATGGACAGGATCCTGGAATCCTGGTAAGTGGGGTGTCTGAATCATGTGACCTCACGAGCTAACGTGAAGAACTCGACCTTCGTTGCTGCAGTTTGGTGCCACTGGTGTTGATGGTACTGGTGCAATAGTTGATATAACGGCTCAATGACTTGTTCCATCAGGGTGTCGTGCCATTCAGGTAGCTGTAGTAAGGCATCACATAGAGCCGCCCGCTCCGCATGTTGCTTCGATCGCCCCATCACAAATCCAAACCCGACTACGTCATACTCCACTAAACGCACTGTGCACCGGGCCAGAGGTACTTCCCCCATATTGAAGGGTTGTCCCGTACCACCCGCTCGTCCTCGCACCATCACCAAACCAACCTCAGGAGAACGCAAAAACCGATATTGAGGCAGTGTTGCCAGCGTTCTAACCTTGTCTTCGAGCTCAGCGAATGATGTCTTGGACAGCACAGCCATCCAACTAGCACGATGTAGATTTACGTCTGAGGAGGCTGGAGTTGGAGTCTGGGTCGTGTGGGGACTGGACAACATGGGTACAACCGCCCTAATGTGTAGAAAAGCACTTGTATAGATGTCTAGACAAGTACACCTCAACGTTATCGCTAGAGATCTTAAATGTAAAGTCGCAACGATAGGATCCTGTTTCCACCAGAACCCTGTCTCCAATAGAGTTCTGTTCCAGTCAGTTGCATTGCCTAAGCGGTGTTCTTTGGCAGTTGCACTCCCAAGTTGTGTCCGTATGTTGTGTTCACGTTCTGCAAACTTTATGGCTACCAGTCATCAACCTGTTTACCTTCAAATTGCTGAGCAGCTGCGCCAAAATATTCGAGATGGCCTGTACCGCCCTGGCGATCGGATCCCAACAGAAGCACAGTTATCTGAGCGGTTTGGAGTCAACCGCCACACCTTGAGACGGGCTCTAGGGTTACTCCAATCAGAAGGGTTACTGCGAGCAGATCAGGGGCGTGGCACCTTTGTCGCGAGCCGTCCCATTCGGTATCCCATCGGCAAACGAGTTCGTTTTCGAGATACCTTGGTCGCCCACGGACACACTGTAACGTATAAGCAGGTCCGGAGCCTGCAGCTGCCAGCTGATGTTAAAGTTGCTGAGGCTCTTCAAATTGAAGTAGGTGCCACTGCAGCTCTAATTGAACGATTAGGATGTGCGGACTCAGATCCGATCTCCATCTCAACACAGTATTTCCCTGCTGATGTCTTTCCAGGGATCCTAGATCATTTCAAAACCATCACATCAGTTTCCAAGCTATTCCAAACTATTTATGAACGAGACCATCTTCGTTTGAACACCTATGTCTCAGCTCAGACCATCGATCCCCACGATGCCCAGCTGTTAGAACTTCCCCTTAATGCTCCGGTCATGGTGACTGAATCAATTAATGTTGATCAACACGGTCGAGTGATTGAGTACGGTGTTACACGATTTCGAGGAGACCGAGTCGAACTAATTCTAGAGAATGACTTGTCTGCCATTTGAATAAGAGCTCCCCTACAGCCTACTGCTTACTACTCAACCTCCTATTCATCCAACTTTCTATTTGCTCGATCCTACACTTCTCTTAATTGTATAATTTGCCTGTTTGCGCAATTATTTGCTGGAATCCGATCTCTGCTGGGACACAATATTCGGTGGGACATGATATTTGCTAGAACACAACAGAAGAACAGGATCCTGTACAATTTTCACCTTTGATCGAGCAACCAATAAGTTCGGAGTTGTCCCTTCCCCTTCACTGGAATCATGCCCCGTTCTTGGAACGCAAATGCAGATTGAAGTTCTCGATATACCTCTTCTGTCACCTGAATACGACCGGCCTCGCCTGTAGATTCCATCCGGCTGGCAATGTTGACCGTGTCTCCCCACAAATCATAACTAAATTTTTTCGTCCCAATCACACCTGCCACTACCGGTCCACAATGGATCCCCACCCGTAAGAACAATTGATGTCCCTTATCCTCCCGAATAGTGGCTACAGCCCGATGTAACTCTAAAGCCATTACTGCCATCGCTTCGGTATGACCAGCCCTCTGATCTGGTAGTCCTCCGACAACCATGTAGGCGTCACCAATTGTTTTAACTTTCTCCAGCCCGTATTGCTCTGTTAACTCATCAAACTGTGAGAAAATATGATTCAACAGTTCGACCAAATCTCGTGGTGGAATCATTGAAGCGAGTTCTGTGAATTGGACGAGATCGGCAAAGAGAATAGTTGCTTCACTAAAGTGTTCAGCGATGATGCCCGGATCCTGTTTTAACTGTGCGGCGACCGCTTTCGGTAAAATATTTAGGAGTAACTGTTCTGATTTTTCCTGCTCAGCCTGTAGGGCGGCTTGGGCACGTTGTCGTTCATCCACTTCCGCTCGTAATTGTGCGTTTTGATCCTCTAACTGTAGCTGTAATCGCCGGATCGTAAGCTGATTTTCAACTCGGGCGAGTACTTCAATGACTTGAAATGGTTTAGTAATATAATCAACACCTCCGATGGTCAGTGCCTTGACTTTATCCCACACTTCACTTAAAGCAGAGATGAAGATGATGGGGACCTGTTTAGTGGATTCTGTCGCCTTGAGCTCCTGACAAACTTCGTAGCCGCTCATACCTGGCATATTAATGTCTAGCAAAATTAAATCAGGAGGAGCCGCCTTAGCCGCTTGGAGGGCAATGGATCCGTTAATGGCGGCTCGTACCTCATAGCCTTGTTCTTGCAGGAGTGAGGCGAGGAGGCGAAGATTCTCCAACTTGTCATCCACAATCAAAATGTCGCCCTTCGATCCTGAGCTCATCCTCTCTCCTACGGGACTGTCCACGCAGCGCAACTAGCCTATACCAGACTAGCCTAGGGACAAACCTAAACTGGCACCCGCATTGATCCTGTCTCGTTGAACTCAGGCAAAATGAATCGGCTAAGCATCCCACATAGAGTTAGCTACCATCACGATCCGTCTTCTTTACCAGGATCCGTCATTGCCGCTTGCGCGAGAATGCTACAACAGACACAGCATTGGACCCGACACTATGGCTCTGTGGAGTATGTCTGTTTAATGCTTCGGCTGACCTTTACCCGACTGAGATTATGCAAGGATCCTTCTCACCTAAGCTATTAGTCCTGCTATTGCCGACTCTCACCCTTCTCGCGGCTCCAGCGGCCCAGGCTCAAGAGACATTTTTGGGCAGGGTCGTTGAGATTCTAGATGGCGATCACCTGCTCCTTGATGTCAATGGGCAGCTTGTTCGCTTCAATTTGGCTTACATCCGTCCTGCTGTTGAAGAAGGGGTCAGCTGGGATGCTGCTGCCGCCGCTCATCTGGCTGAAATTGCACCCCCTGGCACTGAGCTCCTCCTAGAGCCGGCCTTTAGTAGAGGTGAGACCATCTTTGGATTTGCTCACGGCTCTGACGGCATGCTCAATGTCCAAATGATTGAAGCCGGAGTGGTTGAAACCCCCTGGGCTCTGCCCAATCCCATCTATGGCAACTGGTGGTCAAATGCAACTGAGACTGCGATCAACGCTGGTGTTGGTCGGTTTGCTTCACCCTCTGTGTTTGCGGACAACGTCATGGCCTGGTCTCTACCTACACTCGGCTTCGGTGCCGTAGTCTTGGCTGGAGCTGCTTTGTTAGCCAGACGCAAGCATCGAGGAGTTGTTCAGCAGCAGCCAGTCCCCAAAATTTCTGCCAAAGAGGCGCAACAATCGCTAACGTCTGCCATTGCCACTCAGAAGCGCCTAGAAGGAGAGTTTGAGCAAACCCAGACTCGAGTTGATGAATGGCTCAAGCGAGCGGAACAGGCTTTGAGTGAAAACAATGATGATCTCGCCCGGCAGGCCTTGGTTGAGAAGAAGCGCTACGCCCAGAAGGCTCAAGAGCTAGAGCAATCATTGACTCAGGCCCAGCAGACTGTTAACGACATTCGTATGCAGCTCAACACCCTCAGCTAGGATCCTTTCCGGATGAGGCTGGATCTAACCCCGGATCCTGACGATGAGTCAACACGGATCCACTGGGGTACGGTACTCGTCCGGACGGGACCACAGCCGAAGCTAAGCCCAGATGAACTTCTTGGTCATCAAAAAAGATGTGAGCACCAAAGGCAGCTAAGACCTTTTCTTTGGAAATGCCCCCCAGAAAGAAAGCCGCATCGACTCGCACGCCCCAGACCCGTAAGGTCTTGATCACTCGCTCATGAGCTGGGCTACTCCGGGCTGTAACTAAAGCTACTCGGATGGGAGGGTGAATGGGGTCTAGATCCTGTTGCAGAATACTCAGAGTCTTCAGTAATTTGGCAAAGGGTCCTTCTGGCAGTGGCTTGTCAGCATTATTTCGTTCATTTTCACAAAAGGCTTCTAACCCGTACTGCTTGTAGATTGCTTCCGACTCTTCTGAAAAGAGTACGGCATCCCCATCAAATGCGATCCGAATTTGATCTTCATCGGGATTAAACCCCTCAGGAGGATTGTAGAGAAGTGCTGAGGCAAATCCTGCATCAATTGCTTCTTGCACATCGGGTTCAAATTTGGAGAGAAACAGATCCACTTCAAACGCAGCTAAGTAGGGTGCTAACCGTTCTCCTCCCACAAACGCGGCTCGAGTAATATCCAACTGATAATGTTCAATTGACTTGTAGATTCGTAACCCCGTGTCCGGACTGTTTTTTGAGGTCACAATCACTTCAACTAACCGTCGCTGGACTTTACGGTTCAATGCTAGTAACCCTCGAATCAAGGAGAAGGCCGTACCGGGCTGTAAAATCTCCTGCTCATGAGCTAACTGGTAGTTGATATAGCGTTCTAATCCTTCCTCTTGAAATACCCGATTCTCTTCTTCTAGGTCAAATAAAGCTCTCGAAGAAATTCCAATCACTAATAAGTTTGATAAATCGTAAGCCATACCTGCCCTCCTAACCCCAGAGATACCAGCACGATAAGTTACCACACCCTACCATCCAACTATGACCAACTATGACCAACTATCTGAACAGCTTTGTGTCGTTTTAGCTGATACACAGTGCTGTAATGGGACAGGCTACCTCTGAACCTTTAGAGTTTGATTCTAGTCTTACTGACCAAACCATCCATGGAGTAATCTCAATGCGCAAGGTTCAGAGCTCGTTATTAGCCTTCAGCCTAGTCACCGGGATCCTCGCTACCTTAGGTCTAGCCGCTTGTGGGGTTGACAGGTCTAGTCCTATTGCCCTCTCGCCAACTGATCAGTCGAGTGAAGCTCTCGAGGGCGTTTCAGGATCCGTTGGCCTAGTCTCTCAAGCCCGCCTGATGCTTGATGGAGCGCCAGAGTTACGCTACGTTCCACCTTCGGCGACATCTCGTGACATTCCTGATCAAGTGCCCACACCGGATGGTGACCTCTATAATCCGGGTGACCACCTAGCAGGCGCACCATCCCACTCGGCCACCCAGGGCAAACTTGTTCTCTTTTTCCCAGGCACTGGAGGACAGCCGCGTCAGTACAGCCTGTTTGCTCAATATGCCGCTGATCAAGGATTTCATATCATTAACTTGGCTTATGAGAATGCCTCCTCGATCAATTTTCAAATCTGCCGTGATGATGTTAACCCCGATTGTCACCGTCAAGCACGGACAGAAATTCTAACAGGTGCGGATACCTCAGCTGACCTAACGGTTGAGCAACGACCTGCTAGTGCAGCGTTTTCTCGATTAGCTAACCTACTGCTTTACCTTCATCAGACTTATCCACAAGAGGCTTGGGACCAGTACCTTGATGCTCAAACGAACCAGTTGCAGTGGTCTCAAATCATCATGGCAGGTCACTCTCAGGGTGGAGGGATGGCTGCGTTTTCAGGCACGCTTCAGTCGTTATCACGTGTGATTTTGTTCAACGCGACCGAACCTGCTCAGTGGACTTTAGACGGAGCTCAAACCCCCTCTAATGCCTATTACGGGATCG
This sequence comes from uncultured bacterium, assembly GCA_964443615.1. Classification (GTDB taxonomy): domain Bacteria; phylum Cyanobacteriota; class Cyanobacteriia; order Thermostichales; family Thermostichaceae; genus CAYSWV01. The sequence continues at coordinate 15,460 of CAYUEE010000079.1, forward strand.
CCCACAAGCGCGAAACGAGCTACAGGGCGATAGTTCAGTCCTGGGAGAATTTAAACTTGCCTGGTTGGTTGATCAATGTCGATCGGAGTCGTCCCCCCTACTGGGGTAGTCATCGTCTGGTGACAACGAATCGCACCTGCCCCCTCCCAGATGGCGTTGAACGGAGAAATGCTCGTTTTCACAACTGTGTCATTGTTGATGACTTCATTCCCCTTACGAATGATGGCCAGCCTCAAGTCACTGATGTGTGGAGTTACCTCTTGGGTGTAGAGCGTTAGGATCCTGACCTCCTACACTGAGCAACCGGGCCGAGTCTAGTGATGAAGCGGGGGATTTGAGGCCGAACTCAGCGTTGTAGGGCTTGAATAAATCGGCGTAACCCCGCTAGGAACCCTCCACCTCCTGTCGTCTCTTTTTCAAAGGCATCAGCAATATCTTCGCCCGTGGGCTGAGTCGAGCGGGTTTCGAGTAGGACGTAATCTCCAGACTCATCCTGCTGCCAGATACACCAAGGGTGAGGATAAAATCGGGTTACCGCGCCGGTAGGCAAAGCGCGCAAGTGGTAGCAGGGTTCAAAGGTGTTGATAAATCGCTCTCGTAACCGGCGGCCAGCTAATCCCACCCCTACCGTGGCGGCATCTTGTAGCTGGGGATTGAGTAAAATAGCTGGACGGCCCCGTTTGCCTGGTTGGTTGACGGTATCACAGAGCTTTTCCACCACATCAATGGTGTACACCGACGGTTGCACAAACAGGATCCCCATATCCTCCGTCACCGGCACCCGCGTACTCACGCCTTGTAGCAGGATCCCCTCAGGTAAGCCTTGCTGAGCTGTCCACTCTCGTTGAGCCAAGGCTGCTGCTCCAGCATCACTGAATAAGAGGGCAAAAGGAGGGTCACACAGCGATATAAAGGGCTTCGCTAGTACCTCCGGTTTAATCTCAGACACCAGGATGTCCACCAGGATCCGGGTATACCCTGCGGCGATAGCGGCTTGGACAGCGTCCTTGGCTTGAGCTTGAGCATCGGCTAAATCACTGGGCAATGGTGGGATCGACTCAGCATTGGCAGTTGACGCGGGTACAGACTCAGACATGATGATGGATCCTTAAACAGCTGGGCAATTAAAATTCAATGCGCAGTTAAATTGATGTAGACCAAGCTGGATGGTTCAACAATGATTCAAATGTCCGCACCCCTCGTAATTGATTCGATAAGGGCAGATGGCCTTTAGGGGCAGAGAGATCCCAGGTGAATGCATCGGGATAGCGAGTCCACTGCCGCTCTGTTTTCCATCCAATCAACGGCCACAGTCGATCCCAGTCCCGATTGACACCTAGCCACAACTGCCGCTGCACAGAAAACCCAAATCGATCCTGTGAAACCGCCCGCCATAACTGATCAACCGTCTGGAGATCCTCGACTGGCATCTTGTCTACTTCCGTGAAGTACAACCATCCCCGTGAAACAGCAGTGGATCCGGCACCCTCACACATCAGTTGCAAGGTTTTGCGATCAGCGGCTTCCCACGATTGCTGTTGCAGAAGATCTCGCAGCGATCTGTAATCCACTTGTCGCTGTGACACCAACGGGACGGACAGGAGACGATCAATTCCAGTAGTCATAACATCACCTTGAGCTCGCGATCCCCACTAGGTTGTGACCAGGTTGGGCAGATCACTCTCAGACTACTACGAATAAGCAGACCCGCTAGACCTGCGTCTGAGCTCGGCCGGATCCTACCCTCAGCACTAGCAGGGCCCTTAACCCAGCCGCAGGCTGACAGGGACAGAGTTCTTAAATTTTTCCAAAATCTATCTGGATCTGGGATAACGCAGCGGTAAGGATCCTGGCAACACCCCACCAGTCACCTGAGAGCACGGAGTCTATCACTAACCCGCCGGCATGAGCCCTCAACACCATTAAGATACGACTAAAGCCATCCTAAGATCTGGTTCTACTCCGAACATATACGCTTTAGAGAAGTCTGGTATCCTATCGAAGGCTCCGCAAAGTGCCAGACCCCGGATATCCCTAGTTTCGGTGAGTGACCTGTTATGCAAGCAACTAATGTAACGCTCCAGTCTAAGGATCTATCCCTCCAACAAGAGACCATCCTGATTGTGGATGACGAGGAGTTGATTCGTGAGACGGTGGCCTTGGAGTTAGAAGCCAGTAGCTACCAAGTCTTGCAAGCTAGCGATGGTCGTCAGGCCCTAGACATTATCCATAACGCAGAACGGCTCGACCTCGTTTTGCTAGACGTTATGTTGCCCAGTCTTAACGGTCTAGATCTGTGTCGCCTGATACGACATGAAGGAAACACGGTTCCAATCTTGATGCTGACCGCGAAAAATAGCGAGACTGATCGGGTTGTGGGATTGGAACTTGGAGCCGATGACTACCTCTCTAAACCCTTTGGGATGCGGGAATTAGTGGCTCGGTGTCGGTCACTCCTGCGGCGACAACAGCAATCTCAGCAGGCCGAAACCCGAGTTCTACGCCACAAAGATGTCGTTCTCTACCCGCAGGAATGCCGAGTAGTTGTCCGGGGGCTAGAGGTCGCCTTTTCCCCTAAGGAGTTTCGACTCTTAGAACTTTTTATGGGTCACCCCCGCCGCGTTTGGACTCGTGAGCAGGTCTTGGAGAAGATTTGGGGGTCTGACTTTATGGGTGATAGCAAAACAGTCGATGTTCATATCCGTTGGTTGCGAGAGAAGTTAGAGCTTGATCCCAGTGCGCCTGAATACCTAGTCACGGTTCGTGGGTTTGGATATCGCTTTGGTTAGTCAGGTTCTGTGTCAATCAGATTTTTCCGTAGAGTCAGCACGCAGAGGCGGTTGACGTGCGATCACAATTAATTGATCTCCCCTTTCAAGGCGGGTGTGGGCCGCAGGATTGACTAGCGATTCTCGCTCATGCCCTCGCCGCCGCTCTATCCCCAGTAACAAGGCATCATAGGTTTCTTTGCTGTGCTGGGATCCTTGGGCAAAGGTCAGCCCTACCCAACCTGAGGGTAGGGGAATCTTGTAGAACTGGTTCCCGATTTGAACGGTTAAAAGCTCCGTCAACAAATCGGTTAAGCCCCGGTTGCGAGCTGAGGTTGCAATGATGTGACTGGTAATTTCATCCCCGACGACAATATCTTCAACCCCAGCGACTTTGAGCTGAACGTTGTTACTTCGATCGAGTAACTGGGCGCAGGTATGGATCTGAGGTTGCAGCTTTTCAATCGTAAGGGCCGCTAGAACTGTGCGGGCATCGCGATCCTGATCGCTGCGGGGTTGACTGGAATCAGCCAACAGGATGGACTGGGCGGCTCTGTAGATGCCGACTTCTTCCAACACTTCTAACCGTGTGAAATCGCCGGGATGAAAGTAGATCCGAGAGCGATCAAGCTGGCGCAATTCTCGTTTAGCCGGATCCGTGTCCTCTGCAACAATCACTAATGCGCACCCTTGCAGGCTTGGTTCTGCCAGGAGTTCTTTGACAATCAAGGATCCGCTGCGATTCCAGCCACAGATCACGATATGGCCGCGTAGTTCATCGAGTTCCACCAAGCGTAGCTCCATCACCTCCTTGACCTTGTCTATCATGACTGCCGATACTAGCCCTGTCACGACGGCAAACATTGTCAATCCGCTCAGCATGACGCCAATTGTGACCAGACGCCCTGGTAACGTCTCCGGTTCTCCTCCGATGGGTTCATTGGCTACTAAGGTCATCAAGCTCCACCACAACGAATCCCCAAAGGTTTCAAACGCGGCATTCTCTCCCCGTTCCAATTGATAAATTGCCAGAGCTGATGCCAACGTGATCAGACACAGCATCGACAGGATCCCTGTTTGGGAGCTAATACCCTCGGGTAAGGACGTGGCCTGGAGCCGGCGGTTGGCTAACATCCCGATCCGCACCAGTCGCAGTAGCCGCAATAAGCGCAAAATGCGAAACCCGTAGCCCAAAGGAATCACGGAAAGAATGTCGAGCCAATAATTCCTAAGAAACCGCATTCGCCGCTTGGCCACATACGCCCGGATCCCTAATTCCAGAATGAAGATTCCAGTTATGCCGACCCCTATCCAACGCCACAGCCGCATATCTTCAGAGCCAACTATGGCTTCAATTACCACTAACAGCACTGACAACCCAATCAGCACAATCAGACCATACTCGGTCCAAGGATGGTGGATAAAACGCTCTAATGCTCGCCGAAAAGGATCAGGTCTGTCTCTCATGCCTCTGGTTTCCTCTCAGGATCCGACCTATCCTAGCTATGACTTGTTTAGGAGATGGTCTAATGGCATTGACGTGGTTGGGATCGCGGCGACGGATCCTGGTGTTGGGGGCAAGCGTGCTATCCGCTTTGGGGGTGAATCGGTGGGCGAGTGCCCAGGAGGATCCTGCCGAGGATACCAGACCGAATCCGGCGGATGAAGTGACTGAAGATGGTTATCTCAAAGTTGTTGGTCCGGCTTCCCTTCTGGAGGAACAAGGGCAGGTCCTCACCGACAAGGTTTTGATCGTAAAGGATGCGGAAGGGGCCACGGTGGGCGTGAGTCCGTTTTGCACCCATCGCTACTGTGTATTGAATTGGGATGCGGAAAACCAGGAGTTTGTGTGTCCCTGTCATCTGTCTAACTTTGATATTGAAGGCAAGGTCACTGCGGGGCCAGCCACAGAGGATCTGTTACTGTTTAACGTGCGAGTGACGGATAACGTATTTGAAATTAGGCCCAAAGGGGTTTAAAAGTTCAGCATAAAACGCGAATCCCGTAACGGGAGGAGAATCCCTCGCTGTACCGCGAAGCGGTCAGCGTAGGGAGTACGTCACTTGCAATCCTGAGTTACCTGCCTTTGAGCTTGCAATGGCAAAAATTGGGTAAGAGCTTGCCATCCTGACGGCAAAGTTAAGCAATGGTTATGCCGCTTTAAGAGATCGCTAGGGTTAAGGGGATGAGGCGACGTTTGATAAATGTCTCTGCTTCACCATAAAGTCGATAAACGCGCGAATGCGAGGCAGAGGAAGAGTTGGACTGGGGAGTAGCGGCCCAACACATCCTGGAACTGCTGCTACCGCAAGTGGTGTTAACGGTGCTCATCAAAGAGATAGAGCGATTACGTCCTCTGGCTCAACAACAGGGG
>CAYUEE010000080.1:0-20356 GCA_964443615.1 uncultured bacterium
ATTCCGGTTACGAATCCTACCTCAACTGCCATCATTATGGACCTCATTGCCCTAAAAACTCGTAATGCAATTATCTTTTCGCCCCACCCCCGAGCCCGGGGCTGTACCATAACTGCGGCTCAGTGTGTCAAAGAAGCTGCTGAGGCTGCTGGAGCTCCAGAAGGGTTGATCGGGTGGATTGATGAGCCCTCAATCGAGTTATCGCAGGCCTTGATGCAGCACCCTGATGTCAAATTAATTTTGGCCACAGGTGGGCCTGGTATGGTGAAAGCCGCTTACTCGTCTGGCCATCCATCCTTGGGTGTAGGATCGGGGAATACCCCTGCTGTCATTGATGCTAGTGCTGATATTCCGATGGCTGTCAGCTCCATTTTGCTCAGTAAAACATTCGACAACGGCATGATTTGTGCCTCTGAGCAATCAGTCGTAGTTGTTGATGCTGCCTATGAACAGGTCAAGGCTGAGTTTCATCTGCGGGGAGCTTACGCACTAAGTTCTAAAGAAACAGCGGCTATCCGTCAGATTATCCTCAACGATGGACGTTTGAATGCTGCGATTGTAGGACAATCAGTCAAGAAGATTGCCGCTTTTGCTGGAATTACAGTTCCCGAACATACCAAGGTTCTCATTGCTGAAGTGGAGGAGGTCGGCTGCAATGAGCCCCTTTCTTACGAGAAGCTGACTCCGATTTTAGCGCTCTACCGGGCTCCTGATTTCCACAAGGCCGTTACTATTGCTGATCAATTAGTCAACTTTGCTGGGAAAGGTCACACCTCTGTCCTGTATACGGATCCGGCTAATCGAGATGACATAGCTTACTTTGAAAACACACTTCAGACAGCACGAGTCTTGATCAATATACCCTCATCTCAAGGTGCAATTGGGGACCTTTATAATTTTAGATTGGATCCTTCTTTGACACTCGGATGTGGCACGTGGGGCGGTAACTCTATCTCCGACAACGTTGGCCCCCATCATCTCCTAAACATCAAGACTATCACCCATCGTCGGGAAAATATGCTCTGGTTTCAGGTGCCCCCTAAAGTCTTCTTCAAAACAGGTTGTTTACCTGTTGCACTACGTGAGCTGGCAGATAAGAAGCGGGCGTTTATTGTCACGGATAAACCTCTCTTTAACCTAGGGATTCTTCATCCGATCACTCATCTTCTAGATGAACTTAACATTGAATGGGATGTTTACCATGATGTAGAACCGGATCCGACGCTAACCAATGTGAATACTGGCTTGACTTTATTGTGCCAATTCCAACCTGACGTGATCATTGCAGTAGGGGGAGGATCCCCTATGGATGCTGCCAAAGTAATGTGGCTGATGTACGAACAACCGCAGGTGAAATTTGAGGGATTAGCTCTACGATTTATGGATATTCGTAAGCGAGTGTATGAGCTGCCTACTCTAGGTAAAAAAGCCCAGCTAGTCTGTATCCCAACGACCTCAGGGACTGGATCTGAAGTGACTCCTTTTGCTGTAGTCACCGATGATCGAGTTGGTGTTAAATATCCACTAGCTGACTATGCCCTGACTCCCAGTATGGCGATTGTGGATCCTAAGCTCACCCTGACTATGCCTAAACGGTTAACTGCTTATGGTGGGATTGATGCCTTAACTCATGCTTTGGAAGCCTATGTGTCTGTGATGGCTAGTGACTTTACGGATGGGTTAGCGCTACAGGCCATTAAATTGCTCATGACTTATTTACCTCGGGCTTATCAAAATGGAGCCGAAGATACGAAAGCTCGAGAGAAAGTTCACTATGCTGCAACTATTGCAGGCATGGCATTTGCTAATGCGTTTTTAGGCATCTGTCACTCACTTGCCCACAAGTTAGGATCTACATTCCATGTTCCTCATGGGTTAGCCAATGCGTTAATGATCACGCATGTCATTCGTTACAATGCTACGGATGCACCTTTCAAGCAAGCGATTTTCCCTCAATATCGTTACCCTAACGCTAAGCATCGCTATGCTGAAATTGCAAACTCTCTTGGTTTAGGTGGCTGGTCTGATGATGAGAAAGTAGAGCGCCTCATTGATGCCATTGAAGATTTGAAACGGCAAGTGGATATTCCTTTGACTATCCGTGAAACACTCGATCAAACTGAGCAAGACTTTTATGATCAGTTAGCCACAATGGCAGAACAGGCCTTTGATGATCAATGTACAGGAGCTAACCCTCGTTACCCTCTCATTGAAGATATGAAAGAACTCTATGTTCTGGCTTATGCTGGCTGCCGAGTAGATGCAAGCTTATACCACCAGCCTGATTTAGTGTCCACTCCAGACATGGATCCAGCTCTACCCTAAGCATAAGTATTGCTGCACAAGGATCCTTTTAAATATCCGTGTGAAAGGATCCTTGTGGAAGGATGTGCTTATCAGGACCAGCTTGAAAGGATCCTTTGAATTCAGTGCTATGAAGTCAATATTACCCTACTCAAAGGGAAGGAGGAGCATTTTGTTTTGTCTTGACTCAGTTACTGGCATTTGGACAACAGAGAGCCACCCGCTAGAACCCTTGTTCTCGCCTCGAGCGGTTGCCGTCATTGGTGCTACAGAGCGTGCAGGCAGCGTGGGTCGTATTGTTCTGTGGAATCTCATCAGTCACCCGTTTGGTGGGGCTGTCTATCCGATTAATCCCAAGCGGCATCATGTGCTCGGAATCCGTGCCTACCCTAATGTTCAAGCCGTTCCTGATGCGATTGACTTAGCCGTAATTGCGATTCCAGCTGCTAGAGTTCCTGATGTCATTCAAGATTGTGTCGATGCTGGGGTGAAAGGGGCCATCATTCTCTCGGCTGGGTTTAAGGAAGTTGGGGAAGCTGGGATCCTCCTAGAGCAGAGGATTCGCGACATTGCTCAGGGACGTCTACGTCTGATTGGACCCAACTGTTTGGGGGTTCAAAATCCTCTCACAGGCTTGAACGCAACGTTCGGTAGCCAAATGGCTCAACGGGGTAATGTAGGTTTCATCAGCCAGAGTGGAGCTCTATGCACCTCAATCTTGGACTGGAGTTTACGTACGAATGTTGGGTTCAGTAGCTTCATCTCTCTGGGGTCAATGCTGGATGTAGGATGGGGCGATTTAATTGATTATCTCGGTCACGATCCTAATACTCAAAGTATTGTTATTTATATGGAATCGATCGGGGATGCCCGCTCCTTCCTCTCTGCGGCTCGTGAGGTGTCCCTCAGCAAACCCATCATTGTGATCAAAGCAGGTCGCACTCAAGCTGCCGCTCAAGCTGCCGCATCCCACACAGGATCCTTAACGGGTAGTGATGCCGTGCTTGATGCCGCTTTTCAACGCTGTGGTGTCTTGCGGGTGGACCACATTGAAGAACTCTTTGATTTAGCCGAAGTTCTAGCGAAGCAACCCCGGCCCAAAGGATCCCATCTCACTATTATTACCAATGCTGGCGGCCCTGGGGTCTTGGCTACAGATGCTTTAATCCGGTCTGGAGGAGACCTCGCTCAGCTGTCACAAGCCACTTTAGAGGGTTTGAATCAGGTGCTGCCCGAGCATTGGAGTCATGGAAATCCCATTGATATTCTTGGAGATGCGGATCCAGAGCGGTTTGCGAAAGTGCTACAGATTGTGCTTGCCGATCCCGCTAATGCTGGATGTCTGTTGATTCTGACTCCCCAAGCGATGACGGACCCGACTGAAACTGCTCGACGCGTTGTTGAAGTATGGCACCAGAGTGGCTCCCATCAGCCTATTGTAGCCAGTTGGATGGGCGGTGCTGCTGTGGATGCAGGGGATTCCATCTTAAATCAGGCAGGGATCCCAACCTATCGGTATCCGGATGAGGCGGCCCGTGTGTTCAGTCATCTGTGGCGTCATAGCTATCATCTCAAAAGTCTCTATGAGACTCCTACCTTAGCCATGCCAGCGCAAGTCGATCGGGTAGGGGTTGAGCATCTCCTTCGCCAGGCTCAAATGGAACACCGCCAAATCCTTTCTGAGTTTGAATCGAAACAGCTCCTTTCGACCTATGGCATTCCCACCGTCTCCACTCGGGTTGTTGCAACGCCCAGTGATGCTGTTCAAGCAGCAGAAGAGATGGGTTATCCGGTTGTTCTGAAATTGCATTCGCACACCATAACCCATAAATCTGATGTGGGTGGAGTCCAACTCAACTTATCTAACGCGGCAGCTGTTGAACAGGCCTTTTGTCAGATTCAAGCCAATGTCACTGAAAAGGTAGGATCCGTTCATTTCCTAGGGGTAACGGTTCAACCTATGATCCGTCGGGATGGCTATGAGCTGATTTTGGGTAGTAGTCAGGATCCTCAGTTTGGCCCGGTGCTTGTGTTTGGTAGTGGTGGACAGCTGGTCGAGGTGTTGAAAGATCGGGCGATTGGGTTGCCGCCTTTGAACAGTACCTTGGCTTGTCGCTTGATGGAGAGTACCCACATCTATCAAGCCTTGCAAGGGGTTCGGGGACAAGAGAGTGTTGATTTGAAAATGCTAGAGCATATCTTGGTTCGGTTTAGTCAACTGGTTGCTGAGCAGCCTGCTATTCAAGAGATCGACATTAACCCTCTTCTTGCCTCTCCCCATGGATTAGTGGCTCTGGATGCTCGTGTCATTTTGCAATCAGATCCAGCTCATTCAGTGCAACTCGCGATTCGTCCCTATCCGACTCAGTACACTTGGACCTTCCGAGACTCCATCACCGTTCGCCCAATTCGGCCTGAGGATGAACTTCAAATCATTGATTTTCACCGCACCTTATCGGATGACAGTGTTTATCTACGCTACTTTCATCCCATTAAATACAGCACCCGTGTTGCCCATGATCGACTCACGCGCATCTGTTTCATTGACTACGATCGGGAAATTGCTTTAGTCGCTGAGTCTGCTGATTTGAGTCCCAGTATTCTAGGTGTTGCTCGCCTGTCCAAAAAATACGGGAATCCAGACGCAGAATTTGGCATGATGGTCGCGGATCCTTATCAAGGACAAGGTGTTGGGACTGAGTTACTACAGCGTTTAGTTGAAGTTGCACGAGCAGAAGGTCTTCAGCAATTGACAGGGGAGATTATTGCTCAAAATGAGCGGATGATTCGACTCTGCCGTCGTGTCGGGTTTCAGGTGGAGCTGAGTAGCGAACGAGGCCTTGCCAAAGCTGTGATGCATCTAGGTGAATAACTGACTAAGTGAATAGCTGGCGGCCTGAACTGTCCGCTTAAAACTAGCTAGGATCCAGTTGATTTACGCAACGGATCCTGGCTTTCGCGCACAGGATACCGGGCTTTCGTACTCCCTCTGGACCTACACACACATGATCTTCGTCTTCTGATTTGATACCCCACATGGTAGGTTTATAGCGGCCATTGGTTAACCATTACTGAATTAGCCACTACTCGAAGGGGAAGACGAACGTGGAACGGACATTTATTGCGATCAAACCAGACGGTGTGCAGCGTGGATTGGTCGGAGCTATCGTCGAGCGCTTTGAGACTCGGGGCTTCCAACTGGTGGGCCTAAAGCTCATGCAAGTAAGTCAAGAGCTGGCCGAGACCCACTACCAAGAGCACAAAGAACGCCCCTTCTTTAAGGGCTTAGTTGAATTTATTACCTCTGGCCCCGTTGTTGCTATGGTTTGGGAAGGCAAAGGTGTTGTTGCCAGCGCTCGCAAAATGATTGGCAAAACTAACCCCCTTGAATCTGATCCGGGATCCATTCGCGGGGACTATGCCATCGACATTGGCCGTAATATCATTCATGGATCCGATGCTCCCGAAACAGCTGACCGCGAAATTGCCCTCTGGTTCAAGCCCGAGGAATTAGTCACGTGGAGCGCCTCTACCCATAGCTGGATCTACGAATAATCTCCGATCCAATCCCATTCCCCTCGCCGCTTAAGATCCACAACCAATAAGGCCTCGCGCCATGTAGTTCTTCACTAGGGAGTCCAGCCCTGAGATTCGGATCAAATCTGAGTTGATCCTGAACGGATTCTTAAAAGCTCGTGGCAAAATGATGACTAATGGGTGCAGAATTCTCAGATTCCGATAAGATAAGGGCTAAGTTGATTTGTCCAGGTCGGATAACCGGATCCTTTGTAGTGCCTGCCTCCAATGCGGTTGGGGTATCTCCTGAGAGATCTCTGTGAGACCCTCGTGTGGTGAGACCCTCGTTTGGTGAGACCCTTACGTGATCCTTGTCGGATCCTTTACTTCCTCCCCTTCACTCAGTAGCTTTGCTCAATGAGTGGCTTACGTGAACAGCTGAGTCTAGAGTACTAGGCCTAGAGCAGCCTATCACCTCCATCATCACCTCAGGATCCACCGACCCCGATGGGTTAGTCCAGGTCTGTCCTTGCTTCTGGATATGACTGCTGTTTCTGGACGCGACCGTCTCGCCCCTATATAGGAGGGGCCCGTGCCCTAAGGCTTCCAGGTCAGGGCGTTCGTGTATGTTGTTAGGAGGTCCCTTGAGTCACGCTGCTTCGTCTACCCCACCCCACTTTGTCCCTCGTCAAGGTCAACCCCCCTCAACAGAGGGACACCCACTGCATCCCCAAGTCTCCCCTGATACGCCAGAGCCGGTGCTACACATTTGGGGTCGCCGCCCTCTTAGTGGCCATGCCGTTGTCAGTGGAGCTAAAAACTCTGCGCTCGCCCTGATGGCCGGTGCTCTACTGTCTTCCGAACCCTGTCGTCTGCGTAACGTCCCTAACCTAGTGGACATTAGACGGATGAGTGAGATCCTGCAGGCTATCGGTGTCAAGGTGTCATATCACGGCTCCACCCTTGACTTAAATGCGGCAGCCATCTGTGCCACGCAAGCCCCCTACGAGTTAGTCAGCCAATTGCGAGCCAGCTTCTTCATCACAGGGCCACTGCTCGCTCGACTGGGTATTGCCCGAGTCCCTCTGCCTGGGGGATGTGCCATTGGCAGTCGGCCTGTTGATCTCCATGTGCGGGGACTCCAAGCTTTGGGAGCCACCGTTATGATTGAACATGGGGTAGTTCATGCTCACGCTCAACAACTCAAAGGCGCCCGTATTTATCTGGACTATCCTAGTGTTGGCGCGACTGAAACCTTACTCATGGCCGCTGTTTTTGCCCAGGGCCGTACGGTTATTGAGAATGCGGCTCAGGAACCTGAGGTTATCGACTTAGCTAATCTGTGTCAATCTATGGGTGCTCACGTTCAGGGCATGGGTACTAACACCCTAATTATTGATGGTGTCAATCAGCTCCATGGCACGGACTACACTGTGATCCCAGATCGGATTGAAGCAAGTACATTCTTGATTGCTGGAGCAATTACTCGCTCGACCATAACAGTTGGTCCTGTCATTCCCGATCACCTGCGTGCCGTTATTTCTAAACTTCAGGACATGGGGATTCAAATCTCTGAAGTGGGTGCTCATCGCCTTCAAGTCGCTCCCGCCAAGACAGATTTCGGCTGGACTTGCCATGCTTCAGACATCCAAACCCTGCCATATCCTGGATTTCCTACCGATGTCCAGGCTCCTATGATGTCTCTAGCCGCCGTGGCTGAAGGAGACAGCCTCATTGAGGAAACGGTCTTTGAAAACCGGATGCACCATGTGCCAGAACTCAATCGCATGGGTGCTGATATTCGCGTGAAGACTAATGTGGCAGTTGTGCGGGGAGTGCCGGCCTTGTCTGGTGCGCCGGTTATAGCGACGGATCTACGCGCAGGTGCTGCTTTGATCCTAGCAGGCTTGTCGGCACGAGGTCTGACCACCATTCATGGACTGAAACATATTGACCGGGGCTACGAGCGGATCGACCGCAAACTTCAAGGGTTAGGGGCTAAAGTCGTACGGGCGCTCTCACAGGATCCGGACAATGCCCATCTCCAGCCTGAAGGGTTGACTGATCTGGAACCAACCCGGCCTTACCGCCATAGCTAATCCATCGCTTACTCGGGGTGCTGCTCTACTCCGGTGAAGTGCTTCAATGGAGCTAGATACGGATCTTGATTATGAAAGTTCTTGTCGGTTCCGACTACCACTGCAAGCCTGCCCTATTGAACCAAGCTCTTGAGCTAATCCCACAGGTTGATTGCTATGTCAATTGTGGTGACTTTTGCTCTAAGGCCGGAGCCCAGCCACATAAACATGGATCCTTAGGTTATAACCCCAAGGGCAAAAAGGAAATCAGGATCCTAACGGACTTTCTCACCTCTGTAGATCAATTGGGTAAACCTTGGCTATTTGTCCCCGGTAACCATGATCCTTCAGCCGTGGCTCTTGGCTCATTGCAAGGAGCTTGGGGCACCATGATCACGGAGCCCACATTACACCAGTGGCAAGGGTTGCGAGTATTATCCATTCCCATGACACCTCCCTGTGGTTGGAATTGGACGCTCAGTTCAAAGCAACTACGCCAATTAATTACTACCTATACCGATGCCAGGATTGATGTCATGGTTACCCATGCTCCTCCCAAGGGGGTGCTGGATGAGGGCGGCAAGTGGTATCACCGCAACACTCCAACTCTCCGCCCGCTAGTGGATGCTCTGAAGCCACGCTACTACCTCTGTGGCCACATGCATTACGATGGAGGCAAAGTTGAAACGCATCAAGCCACTACATTCATCAACGCTGCTCTTCACAATATGGTTATCGAACTGGAAGGATCCGAGCACACTGTAGTACACGAGCATACTGTAGTACAAGGGGATCCTTCCGCAAAGCTGTCAGAAGAGGGGGAGAGTTGAACTCGGTGGCCTTGACCAGATGAAGGGAGTGATACTTAAGCCTGAACTGAAGCTGGACGATGAGAGAGGGCTTCAACTAATGTCCGAATCTGAGCCACCATCGCGACTTCATCTTGAAGTTGACTGATTGCCCGACCTACGCCTACCCCAGATGCACCTACAGCAATAGCCATTGATACAGTGACACTAGACAGGCCTGAGGCGCAGATAACCGGAATAGAGACAACTCTGCTAATTTCGTAAGCAGCAGCTAGAGTAGGCGCTGCCTTCTCCACTAATCCTAGAGTACCGCTGTGATTTGGGGTAGCGCTTGTGCCCCCTTCTGTTTGAATAAAGTCAGCCCCTAGCGTCTCCAGAGATTCAGCCAATTCCGCCTGCTGATCTAGCGGTAATGTGTGTGGGACTGTAACAGAAAGCAGAGTGCGAGGGAGGCGAGAGCGAGTCTGACGAGTTAATTCCATCACTTCAGTGGCGCTGAACTGGCGACCAGACGCATAGAAGCTATCGTAGTTGCCAATTTCAACAAGGTCAGCTCCTGCTTGTACCGCTTGCTGCAACCGCTCTGGATCCACTGCTGAAACACAAATGGGTCGTGTTGTTTCAGTTTTGGCCAAGGCAATGAGTTCAGGTTGAGCGGCAATATCCACCCAGGTGGCGTGTCCTTGCTCAGCCGCCCGCACAACTCGACGAACGGACTGGGGGTCTAGGTTGTTCAAACCACTAATGACCTTAAGGGCTTGGCGCTGATTCAACGCATCCAAGAGTGAGTTCAGAGCAGGCGACATCATGATGACCTTCCACGCAGAGACAACATCTACTGATCAGTACAGTACTTTAGTCTAGGGGGTTTGGGAGGATCCTACAAGCAGCAGGCCAGACTTGGACCCACACCTGCTTGCTCGCGAGAGACACCTATTTGTTGGCCCAAAAAAGACGCACCCTTGGTACGCCTCACTGGTATTCTCTCGATGTGACATTTAGATCAGCTCATGCTCCCTTACTCATGTCCCTCTGAGGAACTATCCCAGGTGGATTGTCCTTCCTCTTGGCTCCGGAGCAGGGGTTCCGTTACGGGATCCCGTTCTACAGTGTTACCTGGACTAGCAGTATCGAGGTCATCACTGGGGTCTAAGGCAGGATCCTTCAACATTTCTTCGGCCGGACATTCATCAGAGACCAGGAGATCCGTGGGAGCAGTGAGGCCTTTAGGAATGGTGGACAGACGTTGGGCTACACCACCAATGCTGTCGAGGCGTAGTAGTTCTTCCCAGGAGCAAATTTCGTCCTCATCCTCAGTTTCATAACGAACCAGAATGGTTTCCCCTTGAATGTCTAGGATCCGTGCCCGTTCTAGCCAGCGGCCCTGATCTCGCAGATATATCCAGACGTCTTTCCCTTCTTGGGATAATTGGTAGATTTTACGATCCAGCATCGTTCCTCCTCAGGCTTCTGCTAACGTCGGATATGGTGACTGGTAGCCAGTCATGCTTACATATTAGCGGCTGACACCTCTTGTGCCTGTAGACTCTTGAGCGGATCCTGCATCGGGATAACCGCCAACACACCGCCAAAAGGCAAAACCTACCAAAGCACCTCCTGTTGCAGATCACTGAGCGCGCCTAAGTAGTCAGCAACCTGCTCCATGAAGAAGGACACATCATTGACCAATTGTTCACAATCTAGTGAGCTTTGATACTCTTGTTCAATAGCAGCGATGTCATTTGCCAGTAAATCTGGGAGCTTGAGGCCTTGCTCGTAGATAACCCTCTCGAGGACTCGTCGCTCTTCAATTGTTTCTGCCTCAGTGAGCTGTTCAGTTAGATTGGCAAAATTTTGAAACCCAGTTTGAACAGATGAGCTCACTTGTGTACAACTAGGGGCACTGTACACAGACGTTGTATCGGCTGAGGCTCCGCTTCCGCCCTGTTGTACCCCCTGTCGGCTTGAGGATCCTTGTTCAGAGGCTTGCTCTAGTAGAGATGCTGCTCGAGTTCCCGCCGTCGCCTTGCCCGACCGGGATTGAGTTGGTGTATCCCCTTCTTGGGTAGATGACAGTGCCTCCGCCGCACCAGCTTGAGTATTTGTGGCGCGGGTTTCTAAGCTAGGGGCTGCTTTCCCTACTTCAGATGCCAAGGATCCTCGACTTCCTAGTGAGGGACGCGATAGGGTCACACTGCTCGAAGCCGGCCCACTTTCAATTCCCCCCGTGACTGATCCAGAGGGATCAACTTGAGATAGCGTTGGCGACACAGGGACACCAAGATTACCTGTGGCAATGGGGGGACCGGCAGCGGCTGTTGAGGCTTCGCGGATGATCTCTCCCAAAGCATCTTGAATTGCAACGGGTAGGTCTTGAATATCATTGATGTCTGAGGGGATAGAAGTGCTGGGGCTGCTAGCCTCATCAGTGGTATCACCGGCAGTAGTGGTAGGTTCTGACACCGTACTAGTGGCATTGGGCTGGGATACGCTGTTGGCTATCTGCAGGAGATCATTAGCGGTGAGGCCGGCAGGGAGCGCAATAGTACTGGGGATTTCGGTAATTGTTTGTCCCTCTGGTAGAGTTCCTAGAATTTCATTCACCACGCGTAGGATCTCACTGGACGTGATTCCCTCTGGAATCTCAATAGTGACGGGTAGAGTCTGTAGAGGAGTTGTTTCGGTTGTTGTGCCTGCATTTTCTCGGGATGTACCGGATCCGTTGGAGTCGGCATTAGAACGGCCAGGATCTTGCACAGTAGAGGGTCTGAGGCTGTCAATAATAGTGGTTATATCCTGAATATCCACACCGGTTGGTAGCTCGAGATCAGGGGGAAGCACCAGAGGGTCTCCACCGCCTCTTCCCTCTCCACTACTGACATTGAGATCGTTAACTAAGTCTGCAATATCGGCAGGAGTCAGACCCGGTGGGAGGTCAATATCTGGCGGCAGTTCAATACCGTCCGGCAATGAATCTCTCCCTACACTTGTGGTCTCAATAGGATCTCCTGTAGATGAATGAGGCCGTGGGTCCGTACTAATAGGAGAACTCAGGTTTTCGGGTAAAGTCGCGGGATTCAGACTAGAAGGGAGTTCAGATCCATCTGTAGGCAGCTCAGAATCAGTATTGGGCCTTAGACTATCAAGCCTGTTGGCTGGCACCGTTCCTGGCGGAGGTTCAAGGGTATCTGGTCGGCTCGTGGGGCGCTCTAAATGCCTTGGGAGCCTGAGAGTATTGGTGCTGCGTGTAGGACCTGGACCTGTCTGTTCAACTGTTGAAGGGTTGCCCTCATCGGGTGGCGAGTCTACCCATCCAGTATCACGGGTATTGGATCCTGACGAGGTTACAGATCCGGACGGCTGAGAGGAGACACTTGAGTGGGTAGGGGAGTGGGTAGGATCGCCCACCTGCATGCGTGGAATGGCAATTGAGCTAGGAACGGAGACAGCAGCAGGAACTGAGCCGGAGGTCGGCCTTGTTGAGCCGGGAGTGAGCGCCGGTTGAGTCTGCAGAAAAGTTGAGTTTTGAACTGAATTAGGAATGGGGGCTCTGGGGACAGGGCCTAGGCTGGGACGAGTCGCTCCAAAATCAGCGCTTTGGGCTATGAGCAAAGGAGTTGGCTCAGCGCTAACGGGACCGGCTATGAGTAACGGTAGGAACAGGATCCCTAGATACACGGTCCTAGACACAACCTATCCTTGAGACATCGCTCATAACATACCCCGATACTGTAGCAGGGTGCTCCAAATCAGCTCCATGACTTAAGGCCGATTCTTATCCGTCCTAATGGTCCCTGTTGAGGGGATTGCGATCAGGATCCGAGCGTCTCAGCTGATACAGATTATCCTAAGGGGAGTGTTATTTCTGGCGCGGCATGGCACCCCTGGCAAAGACGAGTTTAGGTTTCGACCATGTGCATTTCTATGTTGAGGATGTGGCGCGGTGGGGACCTTGGTTCCAACAGGCTTGGGGGTTTCAACAACGAGGTTACCGCTGGCAGTCGGAGTCCTTCAGTGTGTGGTTAAGCCAGGGTGATGTTCACGTCATCCTATCGCAACCAACGATGGCCTCAGGGGCTGTACATGCCTACTTACAATGTCATCCTCAGGGGGTGGCTGATATTGGGATTCGAGTGGAGGGTTTGCTGGGTGGAGAAGGTATTACTGCCACAGGATCCCTTCTCTATGCTTCTGCTACCCCATTAGAAACCACTCGTTTGCAGCATTCTTTAATTGAGCGACGAGCCCCCTTGAGTCTTCAGGACCCGATTCTGCCGGGCTTTGAAGTGGAGGGAGAGGATCCTGTCTTAGGTGTAGGGCTAACGCATATAGACCATGTTGTATTAAATGTGCCACAGTCTGAGATGTTGCTGGTGGCTCAGTGGTATGAGCAGACTCTAGGATGGTCGATTCAGTACCGTTATCAGGTGGAAACCAAGCGGTCTGGCTTGAATAGTGTGGTAGTGGGTGTATCACCCGATTTAGGTAAGCCGCCGTTGCAATTGGCCATCAATGAACCGATCGGAGCCACGTCACAAATTCAAGAGTTTATTGAGGCGCATCGAGGACCCGGCATTCAACATGTGGCTCTCCATTCAGCCGATTTGACCGCCACTGTTCAAACACTGAAGCAGAGAGGGATCCGATTTCTCCCGGTGCCACTGACCTATTACCAATCATTGTCCTCTGCCTTCAAACAGTTGCCTAACTGGTCGGCAATTCAAGCTCAGGAGGTATTGGTGGATTGGGTGGATCCTCAGGATCCGGCACAACTGTTACTGCAAACGTTCACAGATACGATTTTTGCCGAACCCACATTCTTTTTTGAAATCATCCAACGGTACCAAGGTGCCCAGGGTTTTGGGGAGCAGAATTTTCAGGCTCTTTTTGAGGCGATTGAAAAACAACAGTATCACCGCCAATCTTTGTGCCGCGGTCATCTAGAGTGACCCTCGCTGTAGAATCCTGCTCAACGTCATCACGACTGAGGCGATCCCCATTTGCCAACATTGTGGTGTGTGAACGGCTGATAGTCCGAACGGATTAAATTAAACACAGGTTTATCTAATCTGTGAGCGTTGAGAGGATCCTCCCTAGTTCTCCTTAAGGGAAATAGGATCCTGCATCATGGATACTCAACCTATCAGCCACAACACTCAGGACATCACGCTCGATACCCAGAATATCCCTACCGATATGCAGGACATCCCTGCTGATTCCTGAAACATCACTGCTGATATCTAGGATATCCCTGCCGATCTCTAGAACATTGCTGCTGATATCCAGGACATCATTAATGATAGGACATCACTGACGATACTCATGACGTCGCTGCTGATACTTGGGACATCACTGACAATACGCAGAGCCTCCTTACCAATACTCAAGACATCGCTGCCAATACCCAAATCATCAAACCCCATGAGGCAATAACTTCAAGACTGGAATCTCACCCGAAGTTGACTTGGCGACAGTGTATGAGGTCAACTCAGCCTGAGGGTGGCGGGTAGATTTAGACTGAGGGAGTTCACTGGCTACACTATCACTGGCTACACTATCACTGGCTACACTATCTAAGGATCCTGTTGCTCAGCCCAATGAGATACTGTTGGTAAATGGAGACACTGCTGGTAAATGGAGGAGTGTGAGTGTATGCCACCGACATCGAGCCATCCCCAAGTCACCCTGATTGTGGTTCCACGTGAACGGTTTAGTTGTGTCCAAGACTCTCTTGAAAGTCTCTACACCTACACTCAATATCCGTTCAACCTGACCTATGTGGATGGCAACTCCCCCCCTTCAGTCCATGCCTACTTAAGAGCCCAAGCCGAACGTCGTGGCTTCACCCTGATTCGCACAGAGTACTATCTCACACCCAATACGGCTCGTAATTTAGGGCTCGTGCAGGCAGATACAGAGTACGTCGTTTTTATTGACAATGACGTGATTGTCTCGCCTCGCTGGCTAACTGCACTAGTGAATTGTGCCGAAACAACTGGAGCAGCGGTGGTAGGTCCCCTCATGTGCCAGGATCGCCCCCTGCATCAAACGGTTCATTTCGCGGGCGGTGAAGCTCATATCTGGATGGATCCCCAAGGTCGGCGACGGATCCGGGAAAAAATGTATGGCCAAGGTAAAACCGTAGCCGCCATCAAACCTCACCTTCAACGGATCCCAGTAGAGCTGGCTGAGTTTCATTGTGTGTTGGTGCGCCGTTCTATTTTCAAGACGATTGGCTCTCTGGATGAAGGAATGTTCAACACAAAAGAGCATTTGGACTTTTGCATGAGTGTAGCGGCAGCAGGAGGATCCATTTATTTTGAACCCGACTCGATTGTGACCTATGTTCCAGGTCCCCCGCTGCAATGGAGTGATTTGCACTACTACATGCTGCGCTGGAGTAACGGCTGGACCTTAGAGAGTCTGCAGCACTTTCGGGCCAAGTGGGATCTAGCTGAAGATGCTTATTTCAAATCAAAGTACAAGAAACTGGGATGGCGACGCTACAACACAGTTATTGAACCCCTTGCTCGTAAACTAACTGCAGGGGTCGGTAGTCACCTCCTGTCCCGAGGTCTAGCTAAGGTTGAACATGGTTTAAATCGGATCCTGACTTTGCGCTATCGTCACAGTCTCAAGCAGGATCCTCCATCCCCTAAGGAGTCTGGAATTGATCCCACTCACAACACTCTTTACCCTCAGGTTGAAGCGGCTCCAGGTAAAATCTCACGTAAGTAAGCAGTCATCCCTCGATCTGGTTTCCACTGTTTCGGGTATCCGAGTGAGACTTCTTCAAACCGAACCCCATCACGGAATTGAGTCTTGCGAATGTGCAAGTGACCATACACAACCACAGACACTCGGTAGCGCTGATGCCAATCCGTCGTTTGACGAGTACCACACCAGATTGAAAAACGCGGAACTAGGGGCAGAATGGCGAGATCTTGCCGCAGGGGAAAATGGTTAATCAACACAAGAGGAGCATGCTGAGCTGCAACCTCTAGGCGCTGAGACGTATACTCACATCGAGCCCGACACCAATCACTTCGAGAGGGGTACGGATCTGGATACAAATAATACTCATCAGTACAAAGGATCCCTGATGCCATGGCCCACTCGATCGCGCCTTGGGGGCTCAACCCATCCGGACTAAAGGAATAGTCATATAGCGTAAATATAGGAGCAATAATATGAGGGGTCTCTGCCTCTGACCACTGAACATAGGGATCCTCGGGAGTCAGCACGCCATACTCGTGGCAAATCGAGACAAAATGTTGATATCGATCTTCACCCCGGTACCCCCGAGGATCAGAGGGTAGAGTCCACAATTCATGATTACCGGGTACCCAAAAGAGCTGTTCAAACCGTTGACTGAGTATCTCTAACCCAAAGCGGAAGCACACTTCAGATTCAGCCATATCTCCTGCAACAATTAGCCAGTCCTCAGGATGAGCGGGGAGAGCATCGAGGGCCTGCCGGTTAATTGCACGTTCTAGGTGGAGGTCACTGATGGCATAGAGTCGTTTCATAAGTTCAGATGTATAAATATGGCAGCAGGTCCTGCGTCATTGTAGCGAGGAGTTCAGATTGGTGCGATTGGAGGTAAAAGTGCCCCCCCGCAAAAAATTTAGTGTTGAAAGCGCCAGAGGTATGGATTTCCCACGCTCTGAGGTAATCCTGGGGGACGCGAGGATCCTCTTCTCCTCCGTAAGCTGAAATGGGACAGGGCAGGGGCGGTTCAGTCGTATACCGATATGTTTCTAAAACAGAGAAGTCAGCGCGAATCACAGGCAAAAAGATTGCCATAATCTCCCGGTTTGCCAGGGCCTCGTTGGGAGTACCCCCGTAACGCCGGAGCATCTCGATCAATTGATCTTCAGGCATAGCATGCAGTTGAGGGTTAGGGCTCGCTAACTGAGGAGCCGTTTTTCCTGAGATAAAGAGGTGTACTGGTAAGGGCTGCTGTTGTTGTCGTAACCGGCGGGTTAATTCAAAGGCGATGAGGGATCCTAAGCTATGACCAAAGAAGGCAAACGGGTGGTGCAAGTGCGGTGTTATCTCAGTCACTAACGCCGAGACCAGTTGGGTGAGATCGGTGAAGCAAGTCTCTCTCATCCGATTTCCCCGTCCTGGCGGTTGAATAGCCCAAAGCTCGATAGACTCAGGTAACTCAGCCGACCAAGGGCGGTAAGTGAACGGACTGCCTCCGGCAAAGGGAAAGCAGAATAGTCGCAGAGTCGCCTGAGGTCGAGGTTGAGAAACTACAAACCATTTCGATAACGATGCGTTGTCCATAACTCCAGGATCCTGACTGGCTTACCCCAATGCTTCTCCATTACATCAGCTTTTGGAAAATTGCCCAGCACAACCACCTCATCATCTGTCTTAGAGAGGCCCAAGCATAACCATAAACCTAGAGGTGCACCTGACTTTGGCGCCGATGTGTAGTCATCAATGGATGAATAGATTCTCAGCTGCAATGACCTGTTCGGGTGAGCAGGCCGGACGAAGTAAGGATCCTAGTTTCCTTGTGACCATGGAACAGTGACCAGTAGACGTCAAGGCGAAGAGAAGGTTCCTATGCAAGCTACTTACAGTATGAATCGCGCTCGAAATGTAAGTTCGGGTTCCCAGCCTCTGCTCTTAAGCGAGTATGTTAGCCGCTACCTACCTGTTCTATTAGTTGTGGTTCCACTAGGATTCAATGCTCTTGTGGTTAGCGCAATTACACCTGCAGATATTGGGAACTCACTGGGGCGTCAAGTGCAGGCAGAACGGAGTAGCTCACCCAATCAGGTGACCATAACGAGCGATGGCAACTCAGCCGGACTGAGTCACTCTAGTAGAGAGGAATACATGTAGGAGAACAGGGTAATGAGTCGTTTAACTCGTTCTCGCGTCCGCCAAAGAGATATCGATGCCGACTGGGCTAACAGCGCAGGTTTACCTATGCTTCTGGTGGGTGCAATGATCTTGCTCACAGCTATGGTTTTACCCGACGATGTACCTTTTGTCCACTCGGTAGACCCTGATGCTGAGATTACTGCTATTTCCAGCCCGGACGCTGACACGGATCTCTGACGGTCGGCTAACCAAGTTCATAATGGATCCTAGCAGTAGTAGAAGTATAGGTAGAAGTCTTTTGCGGATGATTCGTAGGCTTAGATGAAGCGTCCGCAATACGAGCAGAAGTATCCTCTCTGGGCAAAGGTTCGGTGCCTGGGGATGCAAGCTCTTGAGACAAGCAGTGGCTCGGCTCGTAAACGTACTCTATTCTCAACTAATTTCCACCAGTTGCTGAGTTTGATGCGTGAAAGTATTTTGCTCGCAGGGATCTGATTACACAATTTGTCCTGGCAACGATGTGACTGATCCACCCGCCACTAGATGTTGGTCGTTAGTCTGCTGAAATGGATTCGTGCTGGGAGGTGCTGAAGTTGCAAAAGAGTAGGGTTGAAACTCAGCTTGTTCAGCTTGGCGATGGTCGGCAGATAGCCTATTGCGAGTATGGTGATCTTGAGGGAAGTCCAGTTTTCTACTTTCATGGCACGCCGGGCTCGCGGTATGAGCCAGCGTTTGCTGGTCGAGCAGGGCAAAAGTATGGATACCGGATCCTAGCTCTCGATAGGCCTGGAGTTGGGCGATCAGACTATGTGAGAGGAAGAACGCTATTGGATTGGCCGCGAGATGTGTATGAAGTTGCTGAGCTTTTAGAGATAGAGCGATTTGGGGTGATTGGTGTTTCAGGTGGAGGGCCATATGCCCTTGCTTGCGGATATGTTTTATCTGATTATCTTGAGTTTACTGTTCTAATGGGAAGCTGGGGGCCAGTGGCAGAAGAGCCAAAGCTTTGGCAGGAGATGGCTCCTCTTGACCAATTCTTTGGCAAGCTGTCCAGAACTTTACCTTGTGCATTTTACCTCCCATTTTCATTTTTCGGATACGCAGCGAAACGGTTGCCGCCTTCCAGCTTCGCAAGGTCATTAGAAAGTTCGATGAGTGAGCCTGACAAAGAACTACTATCAAATGAAGTGATGGCCTGTTTTTTTGCAGAGGATGTGAGAGAAGCATTCCGGCAGGGAACACGAGGTCCAGCTGATGATGCGATTCTCCTTTATAGAGAATGGGGATTCAGAATTGAAGAGATTCAGGTAAAGGTTACTCTGTTTCACGGGGAAGAGGATAAATTTGCACCCTACACTTACGCAATTTATCTGAATGAAAAGTTGCCTAATGCAGAGTCACATGGATATCCGGGGAAAGGCCACTTGTTTGTTTTGCAGTTGTTCGATAAGGTATTTGAGCAGCTTTCCAGGTAAAACTTAGCTTTTTATTGACATAGCAATGGCAGAGCTACCAGGAGTATCTGAGAAGGCTCGAGGCTTTGTGTTGAGCGGGTTCTGCTGTATTAAACTCAAGCCGGAAATGCTGTATATCAGCAGCTGCAGTACACTATTGAGACCTTACAAGTCCCTGTACCAAACTCGCTTTCAGGGTTTCAAATGGTAGCGTCTCTGGTTAGATATATTACATTGGGGAGGTGAAAGGTGAGTTGCTGAATAGACGTGTTTCCCAGCTAAGGCATCACCAGAAGATCTCCACAGCTAGTTGAGCAGATATTCACACGTGCCATAATTCCTGCCTGGTTTGAAATGGCGGCAAGATTAAGAATTTAAGCAAAGGTCGTTCAACCCCCAGCTCGTGGTAGCACCATTGCTCGCAACTGTAAGGGGATGGATGGCTGAGGACCTCAACTCTTCACCATCACTCTCCGCAATTGGGTTAACGCCGTTGCCATTTAGAATCCAGGCGAGGGCCATTCGAAACCTTAATAGAGATCTCCAATTTGAGCCGGTTTCACAGGATCCTCTCTCTGCCAAACTGGTCCATAATCGACCTAGCCTCCGACAGAGAGCGTCGTTTTCTACTAACCGCAGTTGGGTCTTATCGCTATGCATGCTAGTATCACCCCTCGCACCAAAATTGTGGCGACCATCGGTCCAGCAACATCGGAACCTGAGGTCCTCCGGGAATTGATCCTTCAAGGCGCAACGACCCTCCGGCTCAACTTCTCCCACGGCACCCATGATATCCATCGCCGCAACATTCGCCTTATTCGCCAGACGGCTATCGAACTTGGAATCCATGTGGCTATCCTCCAAGACCTACAGGGTCCTAAGATCCGCCTTGGTAAATTCGAGACTGGTTCTATCACTCTCCAAGCAGGGGATCCGTTTGTCCTCACCAGTACTCCCATTGCTGGGACTCAAGAACGGAGTTGGATCACATATGACAAGTTGGCTCAAGAAGTACCCGAAGGGGCCACGATCCTGCTTGATGATGGTCGGGTAGAAATGCGAGTTGAATCGGTGGATGCGGCAACAGGAGAATTGTTCTGCCGTACTATCGTTGGTGGTCCTCTCTCCAATAATAAGGGGGTTAACTTTCCTGGTGTTCACCTCTCCATCCGCGCGGTCACTGATAAGGATCGCGAAGACCTCCGTTTCGGCCTCAATCAAGGTGTCGATTGGGTGGCGCTCAGTTTCGTCCGTGAACCCTCCGATGTACTCGAATTACGTGACCTTATGCATCAAGCCGGACGGCGAGTCCCTATTATCGTCAAAATTGAGAAGCATGAAGCCATTGAGC
>CAYUEE010000081.1:0-20343 GCA_964443615.1 uncultured bacterium
GTGGCTGGCCTCTGCTTGTCAAAGTCGGTCACTGGTTCCAGATTTCAGATGAGGCTCTGGGTCGGGTTCAAGACGAATTTCAACAGAATGCGGGCAAGGCCGTTCTCCTGGGCCGTTTTTTAACGCTGTTACGGATTTTTGCAGGGCCATTGGCCGGAATTGCAGGGATGCCATATCCAAAGTTCCTCCTGTTGAATGCTCTGGGTGCACTCAGCTGGGGTACTACGATGGTCACCGTAGCATTTGTGGCTGGACAGGCCTTGACACTAGAGGCTCTTATTGAAACTGTCACACGATGGGCTCTAGTTCCCCTAGTAATCTTTGTCGGTTGGATCCTAGTAGCTCGGTGGTCAAATACTCACCCAGAGGTTGGATCCTAGTTTGGGTCCCAGTCCATGCATTGAGGTTCCGATCCCGGTAAAGTGAGCCAGGATCCTGCCGTTAAACTATCTGTGAGTCAGTTTGTAAGTCAGTTTGTGAGCCAGAAGCGCCATCGAATCGAGAAGTCTTGCCAGTATCAGTCATGCTCTACTCATTCTGGCCGTCAATTAATCGGATCCTATTCTGGGCAGCTACCAGAGGCTTCGCAAGTAAATTCGTCGACGGCCCCTTCTCGGACCCCTTGGCGGGAATCGCTAGGAACCATCTCTAGTCCCCTACCAAGCCAAGATGACAGCGTTGAGATCAGCACAACCCGCGTCTTACGACTAGCAGGCCCTACCGGAT
Organism: uncultured bacterium; assembly: GCA_964443615.1. Lineage (GTDB taxonomy): Bacteria > Cyanobacteriota > Cyanobacteriia > Thermostichales > Thermostichaceae > CAYSWV01. Next base: position 727 of record CAYUEE010000081.1, read on the forward strand.
CCGGTAACACCTGATCTCCAACAGCAATAAAGAGTAGGCCAAGGAGTAACACTACTGGAATTCCCACTTTGCCAAGCATAGAGCCATATCCTCCATAGACGAGGGTAGGTAAGCTGCATCCTACTGAATCTTATCTATCTTAATCACGAACCTCAAATTGGGACTCCATCCAGATAATGATTAGGCAAAGCTAGATCCCTCCAGCCCTTGGATTCCCGTTATTCTAATTAATAACCAACTCGGTCAGTGGTGACCCTGAGGGATTTATGGATCTTGATTGGTACATAGAACGACAGGCAGATCCAGCTGCGACTATCATCACCATGCCCAAACGCCTGGATGGGAGTAAAGTTGCTCGGCTGCGGGCCCTGATTACTCTGCAAGAGGTGCAAGGATCCTTGATCCTCAATCTCGCACGAGTAACTTTTATTGACAGTATGGGCATCGCGTTACTTGTCTCGTTACAAAAAGAATCTGCTAATGCTGGGAAACGACTTATTTTGTGTGAGATGCAGTGGCAAGTGTTTAAAGTTGTGCAATTATGCCAGTTAGAACCCTATTTTGTGATTATCTCAACGCAGGACAAGGCCCTCCAGTCCCTTCAGTCCCCTTCTGGTTAGAACACAATATGTCTAGTGAGCTGCCCGATTTTTGGAAAGAACAAGCGGAACTATTGGAGATCCAAGCCCAGCAATTTCAAGTCCAAGGGCTACCTGAGATCGATCTCCGCTTTATGTCCCACTGCAACCGTATTGAAGGGGACACTACAGAACAAACTCTATTTCTGCAGATTGAAGGCGATCAATGGCGGTTAATTCGACGGGCAGGCGCAGGCGTGAGTTGGGAAATCCACAGCCCAGACCAAGTTATTGCTTTTACCTCTGAGTCTCAGGTTGAGAATCGACTTGATCGTGAAATTCTGGACTATCGAGCTCGTCTACTAACCCATCAACACATTGAGCAACGGATCAAACAACGAATAGCTGAGCTTTCACAGCAGTTATGGACTTGGCCGTCGCAACGGCTCCTGACCCTCTATTTTATTGAATGGGAAGGGTTCAAAAAAGATGAATCAGGCTGGACTCATACTCTGGTGCCGGATGAGGAGGGATTTGTGACGGTGTGGCAAGGATCCCTGGCAGTCGGCATTCTCTTATCGGGCACAACGCATTTCATCAAGCGCTATCAGTTCAGACAAGTCAAAGAGCTTTCTCAGGAATTCAAAGTCCAACGTAATTTAACCATTCCTGACCTTACACTACGCGGCCCTTTCTACGTAGAAGCACCCGGCGAAGCCCTAGTCATTCCAATCGGTGTGGAACCGGTGTCGTGGATCATTGAGACTTTTAAGGGGATGGAGCACTCCACTCAACTAGTTGCAGAACAAGATAGTTAGATAACAATGTTTAGATAACAAAAGGATCCGACATCCCAATCCATTGAGCATTCACTTAAAACACTTAAGGTCGAGGGGTGAGGGATCCTTGGCTCTGTTTATGCTTGCGAGAAAATCTCCTACTTAAAGATCTATGGCATAAATACCTCAGAGATTAGACCGGGGATCCAAGCTTAGAGATTATTTTGGATGACCACAAACCAGTCATAAGTAGTATCGCGGACATCATCAACATATCCATTGAAGTCGATCGGTACAGTCTTTTTGGTCACTGAGTTGCTAACATTCCCCCCAATCACTTCGATGTTAGTTGCATTCACAGCCACAACAACATCACAGTGTGATTGATAAGGAGCTGGTGTATCGTAGCCGACTCCAGACTGCCGCGCGTAGCAGACCAAGTCACCGAGGGTCGGGGCATATTCATTCAGCCGCCAGCCCACAAAACCGGCATTGAGGTCACCGCTCTTACGATTTTCAATGGTAGGGACAATGTACCGAGAGTGGCTAGCGTTGTAATTAAACTCATTACCAGCCCCAGCTGTTTTCATCACCCAGGACGTAAAGGCTGCAGACCAAGGCACATCGGTGTCTCGACCGTCGTAGTTTAAGCCTGTGCCTACTTGCCAGTACTCACCAACACGCTGGTAATAGCCATTATCCGTTTCTTTCGCACTCCCCTGTTGCCAGAAGTTCCACTCACCCACTGTGATGTCAACCACTTCTCGAGCAAAGGGAGTAATCGAACCGCTGCCACTTGCTGTCATCGATAAATCAAAAGCTGCTACTGAGTTATTGAATAAAGGCAAAATGCTAACGGTGTAGGTTCCTGCGGGCAGGGTGCCTTGGATATTGACAATATTAGAGGGTCCGGAACTACTATAAGTGACATCTAACCCTGCCGCAGCGGCAGCATAGGCTGTGCGAAATTGACGGCCATTGAGATAGACAGATGGACGGAGCGCACCCCCATCAAGCCAGAAGCTAGCGCCGCCCTCACGGGACAACAACGAGGTCCTACCATTGTCTCCGGAAAACTGGATATCCACTTCTGTGTCCTGGGTCAGTGTAAAGGTGGTGAGATAGGATCCACTCACACCTCCAACAACCCCAGACTCAGTCAGAGGAATGCCACTATTGCGCGTGCCTACCCGAGTAACAGGAGTCTCGGACGCCACCAACTCCTCAAGGTCATTAATCTCGCTCACATCAGCAAACAGGGACACACTAGCAGTGTTGGATGTTGGGACTTCAGCTGTCGTTGTGGGAACAGAAGAACAGGATCCCAATACACTTGTGAGAGCCACACCTAGGCCAACTCCCCAGATTCTCATACGCATACGGTACAACCTCAGTCAGATTAAAGGGTTCAACATAGAGTCCAGCAGGCATTTTAAGGGATCCTGACGAGAAGTCAGATGTCGAAACGGCTTAATTTTTGCGGAGGATTTACGAGAGATGGAGGAAGACAGGATCCTTGATGTATTGGGGATTACAGCGCTTGGGATAGAGCGGATCTGACCTAGACTAAACTCATGGTATCTAGGACCGCTTTAATCTTAGGAATTTCGTGAGTCCGAATTAAGTCTGTTTTTCCTAATATGGCAAAGACAGAGGAGAAAACCTGGCCACTACGGACTTCATCCCCAAAAATTTCTAGGGGAGTGGGGACAGAGTGAAAGACAGGAAAGCCTAACTTTCGCAATCGGAAAACGCCCAGCAAACTTCTCAACTGGTAGCCCACACGGTTCTGAGCAAACTTGTGTTGGTAGTAGGAGTTGGTATACCCCAGTCCCACCGCAGGATCCACAAATAGTTTGGTCACCCCTAACCTAGTGGCAAGTTCTATTTCACGCTCAAAAAAGTTATAAACATAGTCAATAGGATCCTTCAAAGCCTCCTCAAAGTTGAAGTCGCCCACATCACGTGCGTTGACATCTCCTTGAACAAAGCATCGAATAATTCCCGCATCAAAGTCGGCTACCACGCGGTACATCTCTTCCTTTTGATCGGATCCTGTGTAATTTATAACGCTAGCCCCAGCCTCCAAACACGCTCGTGCGACTTCCGGGTAGTAGGTTTCAATCGAGGTCAGCACGCCCGCTTGACTTAAGGCTTTGATCACAGGCAAGAGTGATGCTTTCTGATCGTCGACATTAGCCCGAGCTGTATTGCTAGAGCTAGCCTCAGCACCGATATCAACAATGTCAGCCCCTTGAGCTGTCAGGACTTGCCCTCGACGAATAGCCTGTTCCGGCGTGTAGCACACAGAGTGATTCCACCACGAGTCAACAGAAAGATTCACAACGCCTAAGAGTGCCGTGCGGGAATTAAATTTGAAGTCTTTGCCACCTAGACTGAACTCTTTAACTTGAATGTCGTAATCGTCTTTGTGGTTGTCGTAAACTTCCCACAAATCACGGAGAGTCAGCATTGAATCGCTCCTACATTGCTAGCACTAGCGCACTGGCCATCCACTCAACGCATGATGATCGTGCAAGCCCCTACCCTACCATAGGCTGGACACGTTAATGAATTCGATGAACTCAATAGACTCTCAGTAGACTCAACGGATCCGTCGCCTACAACTGCCACCCGCCAGACACTTCGATAATTTGCCCCGTAATGTAGTCCGAGTTGGGACTCACCAAAAAATCAACGGCATGACAAATCTCCGCGAGTGAGGCCGGACGGCCTTTGGGCAACGAGGGGGTAATCTCTTCTAATCCGACCGAATTTTCAGCAACACCAGGAGATATGATATTAGCAGTAATATTGTCTTCAATGATTTCTTTGGCGAGTGATTTAGTGTAAATGATAACACCGGCTTTGGCTAGACGATAGGCCGCTTGATGTCGGCTTGCCATCGTGTGCTGAGCAGCTGTGCACCCAAAGTTAACAATACGGCCCCATGCTGCTGTCTTTAGGTGGGGTAAGGCAGCCCGTGTAACATAAAAGGTGGCATTCAAATTGGAGTCGATCATCTGATGCCATTCATCTACTGAAATTTGACTTGTGAGGTGTTCAACATAGTTGCCTACCGTGTTTACTACCACAGAGAGTCCCTGCAACTGTTCAGCAGCTTGGTCCACTAATTGCTGAGCTTGCCCAGGATCCGTGACATCCGCTTGGAGGGCAATCGCTTGGATCGAATGAGCTAGTGCTTCTTCACATGCGGCCTCAGCAGCCTTCTGACTACGGTTGTACTGAACTGCAATGTCAAATCCCTGTTGAGCTAGGTGTAACGCAATCGCTCGGCCAATGCCAACTGCGGATCCTGTTACAAGTGCTTTTTTTAACATAAACGCTCGGCCTCTACCCAAGTTGATCGTTGGTAATTAGAGTATCAGTTCCGGAAGACTTGACTGATGTTTTTATCTAAATAATCTTGGACTAAAATTTGAGTGTAGGTGTTGAGTGGATAGTTCAAAGCATCCTGTGGACTAGTCCAAACCCATGTTTCAATTTCATCGTTGGGCTGAATGGATGAGCTAGTAGAGAAGGCATAGTAGTTGGCCATCACGAAATGAGCCTCTCTAAAGAACTGAGGATCCAGAACAGCCTCTTGGAGAAGGGCAAACTGGATTTGAGTTAAGTGCAGCCCGGTCTCTTCCTGAAATTCTCGGACCAGAGCAGCCTCCAGGGTTTCACCCCATTCAACTTTGCCACCTGGTACACCCCAGGATCCTTGCCATTTCGTAGTTCTGACAATCAAAATGTCACTTTGGACATTAGTTACCAGAGCACCTACTGTTGTTAAAGGAAAAAGATTTTGTGGTGTCACGTTAGGATCCGTACCAGCCCATGTACATCGATTGTACGCCATAGTTGATGCCCCTTGATCTGGTTGATCTTAATTTGATTGAGAACTGAGACTCTGACAAGGATCCCGAACTGATCCATAATTGACACAATCTAGATTGACCTGATTATCTATTCTGATTCCGAGGTTGCCGTGGCCCCCGACGCGTCCTGCCCCTATTCTTCTGAAGATCTCAAAGCTTGTCGCATTACCCCAGCAGAGTATCAGATGATCCATGAGCGCTTGCACCGGGATCCCACGCCCAATGAGCTTGCGATGTTCGGGGTTATGTGGTCGGAGCACTGCTGTTATAAGAACTCTCGCCCTTTACTCAAGCAATTTCCCACTCAAGGGGAGCGAATCCTGGTCGGGCCGGGTGAAAATGCTGGGGTGGTTGATCTAGGTGATGGAGATCGGTTGGTGTTCAAAATTGAATCGCACAATCATCCCTCTGCGGTTGAACCGTTTCAAGGAGCAGCGACTGGAGTGGGAGGGATCCTGCGTGATATTTTCACCATGGGTGCTCGTCCGATTGCTTTGTTGAACTCGCTGCGATTTGGACCCTTGAGCGAAGCGACTAATCGGCGTCTGTTGGCCGGAGTGGTCAGTGGGATCGCCCATTATGGGAACTGTACGGGAGTTCCGACGATTGGCGGTGAGGTGAACTTCAATTCGTGTTACTCCGGTAATCCTCTGGTCAATGTTATGGCGCTGGGCTTGATGGAGACACCCGATATTATCAAGTCAGGGGCTACAGGGATCGGGAATCCTGTTTTATATGTGGGATCAACCACAGGGCGAGATGGAATGGGTGGGGCGAGTTTTGCCAGTGCTGAACTATCAGATGAGTCAGACCAGGATCGGCCAGCAGTACAAGTGGGGGATCCATTCTTAGGTAAGTGTCTCATTGAAGCTTGTCTAGAAGCGTTTCAATCGGGAGCAGTAGTAGCTGCACAGGATATGGGGGCAGCTGGAATCACATGCTCGACAGCTGAAATGGCAGCACGAGGTCACGTGGGTATTGAGTTTGATCTCGACCGGGTGCCCATGAGAGAAACAGGTATGGTCCCCGCTGAGTTCCTACTCTCAGAATCGCAGGAGCGGATGCTATTTGTGGCGGCTGCAGGGCGAGAACAGGAGCTCATTGATATCTTCCACCGTTGGGGGCTGCAGGCCGTTGTGGCGGGGGCCGTGATTCAGGATCCGATTGTCCGCATTCTGCACCAAGGATCCGTGGCTGCTGAGATGACTGCATCTGCCTTGGCCGACGATACACCTGTCTACAAACGGGATATCCTCACCGAGCCCCCGGACTATGTGCAAACCGCCTGGGCCTGGACTTCTGACACTCTCCCGGAACCTGAGGATTTCAACCGGATCCTGCTTACCCTCCTAGCGAGTCCTACGATCGCCTCGAAACAATCCATTTATCGTCAATATGACTACCAGGTCCAAAATAATACAGTGATTCTTCCGGGCGGGGCGGATGCGGGAGTGATTCGGATCCGCTCACAAGCGTTTAGTGTCGGTGATATTGGCACTGTACCCGTGAGTCAAAAAGGTATTGCCGCAACGGTAGACGGTAATAGTCGATGGGTTTATTTGGATCCTTATGAAGGTGGTAAGGCGGCTGTTGCGGAGGCAGCTAGAAATCTGACCTGTGTGGGAGCTGAACCCCTAGCCATTACCAACAATCTCAATTTTGGGAACCCCGAGAATCCAGTCGTGTACTGGCAGATGGCAGAAGTCTGTCGGGGGATTGCGGCGGCCTGTCGTGTGTTGAACACTCCTGTGACGGGGGGCAATGTCTCTCTCTACAATGAAACTGTGACTAACATGGGCTCCCAAGCTATCTACCCAACGCCTGTGATTGGGATGGTTGGTTTGATTCCAGACCTTAACCTTGTGTGTGGTCAGGGATGGATCCGTACAGGAGACCTGATCTACGTGTTGGGTCAACCCAGCTCATCCTTAGGCGGATCAGAGTATCTGGCAACTCTATACAATTTAGTGATTGGACAGCCTCCTGCCACAGATTTGGCACTAGAGTCCCGCGTCCAATCTGCATGTCGTCATGGCATTCGGCAGGGATGGATTCAGTCTGCCCATGATTGTAGTGAAGGAGGATTGGCGGTAACGGTAGCAGAGTGCTGTTTATCTGGAGGCCGAGGATCCGTGGTTCAACTGGGAGTAATGGATCCTGATCAACCGCTAGATCAACACCTCTTTGGTGAGGGAGGAGGCCGGATTGTAGTCTCAGTCAAGCCCGATCATCAAGCAGACTGGGAGACCTATCTAGCAGATGTTTTGGTTGGCGAATGGATCCGACTAGGTAAGGTGACTGGGGAGACGGATCCTTTAGTTATACAGACCTCAGAGTCGACTTCTGTAGAATTGGCATTACCTGAGATGCGAGATGCATTCGAAAGTGGATTGACTCAACATTAAAGCTAAGGTCAGGTCGGCATGATTTGAGGCTAAGTAAGTATGACTTGAAGCTAAGTAAGCGTGACTTAAGCTAGAGTTAGTGTGACCTGAAGCTAAGTAACCGTGACCTAGAGGTAAGTAACCGTGACCTAAAGCTAAGTAAGCGTGACCTAGAGGTAAGTAAGCGTGACTTAAAGCTAAGTAAGCGTGAGCTGAAGCTAGGTCAGCGTGGCCTAGAATCGGTCTCGATATACTAAGTTAGGTACAATTCAACTGATGATCACTGACTGTCTATGTCTCCTCTTTCACTTGCAACTGTTACCCAAGGATCCTTGAGTCAAGGGTTAGAAGCACGTTTGAATCCCGGTGTGTCGATTGAAGATCTGCGAGTGGGCCAATTCATGGTGGTGCAGGGGCGGCGACATCGTTTTTTTGGAATCTTGACCGATGTGAAGCTGGGGACCGCTAGTCCACATATTTTGATGAACCCACCTGGACCTGACGATCAACTGTTGATGGAAGTGTTGTCAGGGACTGGAACATTCGGGATTATCACAATTACACTGATGTTGATGTTGTCACCCGTCACAGTAGAAGCAGAACCTGAGTATGAGGTCAAAAATGGCCCCCAGGATCCACCAACCTACTTAGAATTGCTACCAGTGAAAACTGTTCCTGCTCACTTCTCCCAAGTGTATGAAGCGAATGAGTTAGATTTTCGGGCTGTCTTTGGATGGGAAGAGGATCCGGTTAAACGCAATTTTGCCATTGGTCAACCGTTAGATATGACAGTCCCTATCTGCTTAGATCTCGATCGATTAGTGGAGCGGAGCAATGGCATTTTTGGGAAATCAGGAACGGGGAAATCATTCCTAACACGTCTATTACTCTCAGGGATTATCCGTAAACAAGCAGCAGCCAATTTGATCTTTGACATGCATTCTGAATATGGATGGGAAGCTGCAACAGAAGGGCGACAACAGAATACCGTTAAAGGATTACGCCAACTTTTCCCAGATCAAGTGCAGATTTATACGTTGGATCCTGATTCCACCAAGCGTCGGGGGGTACGCGATGCTCAGGAACTCTATATTAGTTATAACCAAATTGAAATCGAGGATCTGGCACTGTTGGGTCACGAGCTCAATCTATCCGAAGCAAGTTTGGAAAATGCCATCATCCTTAGAAATGAGTTCGGTCGTGATTGGATTACTCGACTGTTAACCATGTCTAATCTGGATATTCAAGAGTTTTGTGAGGAGCGATTAGGGAATAAAGCATCGATTATGGCGTTGCAACGAAAACTGACCCGCTTAGATGATTTAAAGTACATCCGTAATGCTCTGCCGCACAACTATATTGGTCAAATTCTCGAAGCGTTAGAAGCTGGTAAGCATGTCGTCATTGAGTTCGGATCCCAGTCAAATCTACTTTCCTACATGTTAGCCACTAATGTAATTACACGACGGATCCATCAAGCCTACGTTCAACAAGCTGAGCGCTATTTACAAACGAAGAATCCGTTGGATAAGCCACGCCAAATGATGATTACAATTGAAGAGGCTCATCGATTTTTGGATCCGCGAACCTCGAAACAGACTATCTTTGGTACCATTGCGCGCGAGATGCGGAAGTATTTTGTAACCTTATTAGTAGTGGACCAACGTCCATCTGGAATTGATAGCGAGGTAATGTCGCAATTAGGGACTCGAATTACAGCGCTACTGAATGACGACAAAGATATTGAAGCGGTATTCACGGGAGTAGCAGGCAGTCATAACTTAAAAACAGTGCTCTCGAAATTAGATACTAAGCAGCAGGCTTTAATTTTAGGTCATGCCGTACCGATGCCAGTGGTGGTACAAACCCGAGCTTTTGACGAACGGTTTTATGCTGAGATTGGGGATACAGATTGGGGTTCAATGTCAGATGCAGATGTACTCATAGCTGCAGAACAAGCACGCTCTGATTTGGGATGGTAATGAATAAGGACAAGTAAATCCCGCAGTTAAATTAGTCAGTGTTCATATAAACTATAGCATATCGAAACAGCAGAAATCCGAATAAAATGATGCCGATCTACCCATTCCTGAGTGCTCTGATAACATTAAATCAGCTATAATCTTTATAGCTTGATACCTCAATTAAGTTACTATCTGGATCTCGAAAGTACACAGACTGAATGGATCCAATTGCGCCTGTACGTTCGATGGGTCCCTCAAGAATCTGAACATTGTGGCGATGAAGTTGGGTAATCACCTCATCAATCGAGGTATCTGTAACGAGACAGATATCTGCAGACCCTGGTGTTGGATGTGCTGCTTTTGGGCTGAACTCCTTACCATGCTCATGTAGGTTGATCTTCTGAATACCAAAGGATAGAGCTTTTCGTCCAGCGCCAAAGGTGATTACCTTCATCCCAAGAATTCTGCTGTAGAAATCACAACTTGCATCAATATCTGCAACGGTCAAAACAATGTGATCAATGTGTGAGATTTGCATAACTCAACTTTCTAAAGACTAGCAATAAAGATTGACCAGTTTAAAGGATCCTAATGAATAAACTATCCTAGTCTAGTAGGCACTTCACAGATTAGACTTAATAATAAGGGTGAAATACAAGGAGTTTCCATGAGAAAACTAATGCCTTTTAATAGGATCGATAGTACCTTCAACCGGATTAAAGCCTTTCTTCCCCAGGATGCTGATTCTATCCCAGATGAAGAGATGGAGGCAACCTGTAGCAGTAGACCACATCCCTTTCAAAATCTTCAAGGTCATCCAGTTCAGGATCCTCTTGGATCTCAAGCTCTAAAACCATCTCCTCGCCAGTACACCAACTCGCTCGTTCAACCCGCTGGCCTTTATCAAAAAGGTCATATCCAATAGCACCTGAAGCGTCTTCTTCAAAAAAGGAATTACTTTTATCTCTAGATCAGTCGATAGCTGAGCAGGACTACTTTAGAGCAATGTAGGACCGACCGTCTTGGAGTAATGCAGGACTACTTTAGAGTAGTGTAGGACCGTCTTAGAGCAATACAGAACTGCTTCAGGTGAAAACTTGGGTTTTGAGGCTATAGCGGCGAAACGTCAGACAAGACGTAAGTCCGTCACTGCTCAGTGATGTCATAGTTAAGTTAGGCTCCCATCTGACTTATCATTTCCTAGTGACCATGTCTACTCAAGATCCCGTCTCAGAAGACCTAATCCTTTATCCTGACTCTTACCAAGCCCAGATTGCTGGCCAATGGCCTGTGTTAGCGGGGACTGCTTGGCACTTTTATCTACAGCGGGGGCGAGGTCTTATTTACTACGGCGAACCCCATCTTGAGACCGATACCCTCTCTTATCTCACGATTGAAGATGCCCAATGGCCAGAGGAAATCAACGCCAAGTTAGAGAAGTATGATCCTCAGACTCAAATCGTCTTTTTTCTACAATGGCCAGAAGAATGGGTGGTATGGATTGCAACCGGGGATCCGTCCCCGCCGGAAGCCTATCGATTGGCCGGATTTACCGAGGATCCTGACTTAGGCGCCTAGGGACCTGCCGTGAATGGGTTAGCGTGAGTACTGTTGTACTGCTGTGTCAATAGTTGAGAGGATAGAACGATTATGACCGCCGTGATCACCCCCACCGGATCCTTATCTCAAGACAATCTCCCCGCCCGAGTGGCTGAAGTCCACCGCCGCACTGGCGAAACGGATGTCACTGTCTTGATCAACCTCGATGGGTCCGGGCAGTCCAACATCAGTACTGGGATTCCCTTCCTAGATCACATGCTGACCCAGATCGCTTCACATGGCCTAGTCGATCTGGAGATTAAAGCGGTGGGAGATCTAGAGATTGATGACCATCACACAAATGAAGATGTGGGGATTACCCTCGGCCAGGCTGTAGCCAAAGCCATTGGCTCTCGTAAAGGGATCCATCGGTTTGGCCACTTCTGGGCACCACTGGACGAGGCATTAGTTCAAATTGTTCTAGACTTCTCTGGACGGCCCCACTTAAGTTACGGATTAGACCTACCCACTCCGCATATTGGACGATATGACACGCAGTTGGTACGGGAGTTTTACCAGGCCGTTGTCAATCATGCGCAGTTGACCCTACATGTGAGACAGATCGCAGGCCTCAACTCCCATCATATTGTTGAAGCTAGCTTCAAAGCCTTTGCCCGAGCCCTGCGCATGGCGATAGAGTGGGATCCGCGCCGTCTGGACCAGATTCCCAGTTCTAAAGGGGTACTCTAGACCCGATACTTACCCCCCTTTGCCGGATCCGACCAGTCACAGCCTAAGCCTCTGGTTTCTTCAATAAATTGGTTCCAAGGCTGCGGTTGCACAGCATTGGGTGAGGCCGAGACGATAGCAAAGGATCCATCCGCTTGCACCTGACCAATCCGCACAGTCTTAGACAAATGGTGATTGGTTTGCATTTGCACGGATCCTCCCGGTGCATCAAACTGTTGTCCGGGTGCTTCTCGAATAATGTCTTCAATCTCTATCGACTCGATCGCATTGGCCGTTTGCGCCCACAGGTTAACCATGATGTAGGCAGCCTCCATCGGATCCGTAGTGACGCGGGACTGACCATACCTGTCCTTGTAGTCTGCGACAAAGGCTTGGTTGGCAGGTGTATCGACAGACATAAAGTAGTTCCAGGCCGCATAGTGACCCTCCAATCGCTGCGGGCCAATCGCTTGCACTTCTTCCTCGGCTACGCTCACAGACATCACAGGATACTGGTCTGCAGTGAGATCAGCTTCGCCCAATTGATTGAAAAAGGCCACGTTACTGTCGCCGTTGAGGGTATTGAAGATAACACCTCCATCGGGTAAAGCCGATTGAATTTGCGCAATAATAGGCCCGACCTCTTGACTACCTAGCGGCAGGTAAACCTCTCCCACCACCTGTCCGCCAAGAACCTCCAGCTGCGCTTTTATAGTAGAGTTAGCAATTCGCGGAAAGATGTAGTCGGATCCGACTAAGAAGAAAGAGGTACCGATGTTTTCAAAGAGCCATTCTACAGCGGGCTCAATCTGCTGGTTGGGGGTAGCACCAGTGTAGAAAATGTGGCGTGAACACTCCTGCCCTTCGTACTGGACTGGGTACCACAGTAAGTGACGCTTAGCTTCAAAAACAGGCAACACGGCTTTACGACTTGCGGAGGTCCAACAGCCAAACACGGTAGCAACTCGGTCCTCGTCAATCAATTTAGTGGCTCTCCGAGCAAATGTTGGCCAGTCAGAGGCCCCGTTTTCAAGAATGGGTTCAATCAATCTACCTAAAACCCCTCCCTGTTCGTTCACCTGTTCAATGGCCAAGAGCTCGGCATCCACTACTCCCAGCTCACTAATCGCCATGGTGCCCGTCGCTGAATGCAGCAGCCCCACTCGAATGGTGTCTCCTTGGGCATAGGCCGGTTGAGGGCGACGAATCAACAGTTGGGGCCCGAGAGCAGCAGCCCCACCAGCAGCAAGCCCTAGCTTAATGAGCTGACGACGATTCCAGGACTGACTCATAACAATGGCCTCTTGCGTAGGTGTTAAACGGGGTCACCACTGTATCGTACCCATCCGGTTTGGAGAATCGCTAGACGTATCGATAGCGAAGTATCGTTTGCTTCTGAGGTCCTTGAATATGCCACTGCAACACTAAGCTCTGGTCCAGGATCCTTAACGTTGCTGTGTATCGATCGTCGGCACATAGATAGGGACTGACAGAGACTAGGGTCACCGGATCCTGGAGCACAAACTCGACGAGAACTTCCGGATCCTGTGTGCCCCGCCGCAGATGCGCTAGTTGGAAGCGGTGTGTCAGCCATGTCCATCGATAGCTATTGTAAAACTTCAAACAGGATCCCGACGGCAATGTCCAGGATCCTGTTTCTACCAAGATGAGAGTGGTTGAGGTGGGGCGGCCCAGTTGAACTATACCGGATCCGTGTTGAGCAAAGGATCCTGCGGCTGCTAGCGTGAAGGTTTGGATGTGGGTGAGTCGGTCCCAAAAAGTATTCAACGTCACCGTGCCCGTCCTGAATTACTGTTTCCGGAATACGCGATCAGCGATGAAAGTGGATCCATCAGCAGCTTGAAGTTCAATTGTCTGAACCATCGTTTGGCCATTATCCGCTAATGAGCGGCTCACAGTGGCATCTATGGGACGACCTTGATTGGAGGTGCCACTGAACGTGGTGACTAGAGCACCATTGGATTCCCAAAAGCTGCGCGTTGCACCTGTGCCAAGCTGACTGGAAACTGTGCGAGTTTGACCATCGAAGTTGAGGTCTTCTTGTCGGGAGCCAAAGGCTGTTTTCGCTTCAATCGTCAGAGCACTATCGGTTTGAGTAATCACCTGGGTGACCGAGGCATTATTGATGGCACGGCGTTGAAATTGAGGGATTCCCTGAGCTGCCAAAATCGGATCGAATGAGTCAGAGGCCTCAAGGTCGAGCAGCCATGTGCCTGAGAAGTCAGTGGCAGTAGCACTAACATTGGCAGTCGTGGAGGCAGCGGGCAACACGGGCATTTCTTCAATAGTCGTGTCCTGTGCTATCCCCATTGAGGCTGAAACAGCGACAACACTGGACACGGTGATACCGATAATCGACAAAGCCTTCAGCAATTGCATAGTGATCTCCAGTCAACATTGTTAGAATAAACCACAGGACTCAACCCAGGCGTCAGTCTAGCTGAACACTTGGTTTCGCAAAACCCCCTTCTTTCAGACTGCCATTGCCACAGACCCCTACTCTTTCAGGATCCGTCAATCCCAACTGCTACTGCCCAACGGATCACCTGCTTCAGTGAGCAGAACGGATCCGTCATTGAGCTAAACTTCAAATTAAAAGTAGTGTTCAAGTTAATTGGAGCCAACCGCCGGCACTCCGTTGGGAGTCTGGCCCTTGAGTCTTTCTTTGGAGTCGCTAGGGATAGACAACTATAGTCCCAATACTTCGGGTTTAAATCGGAAAATGGGCTCAGGGATCCGTCATCTGACCCAACCTGATAGAGTCAGAATGAGGGGTTGATCGGGCCATTAAGTTAGGATCCGGCCTCATTTATCCCGTCCTAACAGGGCTCAAGTCCCGCAAAAATCAATATTATTAATACGTCTAAGAGCTGGGGTTCTTATGCTGGACAGTGAGCAAACGCGAGTATGGCATGTCTTAGTGGTCGATGATGACCAAGGGCGACGGGCCATTGCCTTAGATGCTGTAACATTTTCCCTCGGTCGGGATCCGAGTAACTCGATTATGCTCAACTCTTCAGCAGTCTCTCGCCAACATGCCATTCTCCTGCGTGTGCCTAAACCAGATGGCCGAATCGTGTACCGATTGATGGATGGGAACTCGGAAGGCCGCCCCAGCATGAATGGATTCCTGATTAATGGTCGCAAAACGGCAGCTCAGGATCTCAGGGATGGCGATGAAATTCTCTTTGGTGGCAAAGTCAAAGCCCAGTACTGTATACGCGAACTCACTGACGCTCAATTTTCTCAATATCTCGAATCCGTTAGCTATCGCAGTGTCAAAGCCGAAGTTTCTGATCCTCGTCGCACCATGGCTGAAGAAACCGCCAATGTCCGTCAAGCCATTCACCAGGATCCACAGGCTATCCCACTAACGCCCCAAGCCCCTCCGTCTGAACCTGAACTGACCCCCACCGCTCGTCAGGCCCGTAAACCCAAAGGATCCTGGTTCTCCTCCGTTTGGCGATGGGTAAAAGGATTGTTGACTGACTGATAGTTTTTGAGTGGTGGTTTCTGAGTAATGGTTATCAACTGACAGGCGCCAGGACCGGGTGGTAAGCTCGTCCGGATCCTTGGCTAGGATTGAGAATAGGATTGAGAAACCCATTTTAAGTGGATCCAGAATGAGTGATCTCCATCACTGGTATCGAGTGTTAGGGCTATCCCCAGGAGCCTCACTGGATGCTGTTAACAAGGCCTACAAGGCACTCGTGCTGCAATGGCATCCAGACCGGATCCCGCAAGAGGATGAGCACCGTCAGGCGGAGGCCCATCAAAAGCTGCAGGAAATCAATCAGGCCCGCGATCAACTCCGCACCTGGCTCAGTGATCCCAAGCACCAACGATCTTCATTTAAATATCCTTCTCCTACTTACCCTGCCTCGTCCACCCAACCCCGTCGTCAATCTCGGGATCCTTGGGCTTGGGAGCAAACCTATCGCCCGCCCCGTCCCTCTCAGCCAGCCTCCCATCAACCCCCACCCCGTTCCCAACCTCAGTCAACCCCGGCCCCAGCCAATCCGAGGGGATCCTCTAGTCGATCATCGGGTCGATCCTCTAGTGGATCCTTAGAAGGAGAAGATTTGACAGGGGCTAACTTGAAAGAGCAGTACCTTGAAGGTCGGAACCTGAGTTCTGCCAATCTCACCGGAGCTAACTTGAGTGATGCCTTTTTGCACAAGGCGAATTTGAGCCATGCCACGCTGTTCAAAGCCAATCTTTTCCGGGCGAACCTATTGCAAGCTAATTTACAAGGCGCTGATTTACGTGAAGCCAATTTGATTGGAGCCGATCTCAGTGGGGCTGATCTGTCGAATGCTAATCTCACAGGGGCCCGAGTGGGATTTACCAACAAGATTATGGTGAAGATGGTAGGGACAATTCTGACGGGGACCATTATGCCGAACGGGGATCCATATCCAGGATCCGTCTAATAGCTTGACCCACCCTTTCAGCAGGAAGCTCACCAGGGCACTTCAGCGTGAGATCCTAAGCTAATGCACGGAATTATAAAACCTTCAAACCACCACGTTCGATTCGATGATATGGGATGAATAGCCTCAATGCAGAAGACTTGGTTCATACACTTCGATAGAATTCCTCGCTGCGATAGCTGATAAATCAACTATCCTAGTCTTGAGCTTAGTCGTATAGCTGGAACGTTGAAGCCTCATGAATATCTCAGTATCTGAGCCAGCGGTCCTACGAACCGTTCATGTTGTCAGTGTGGGAGCGGCCTTACCCGAGTCCATTCTTACTAATGATCATCTGAGTCAGCTAGTAGACACCTCCGATGAGTGGATCCGCCCCCGTACCGGTATGCGGGAACGACGGATCCTGCCACCTGACCAAGATGTCAGTGATTTAGCGGCAGCAGCGGGACGGCAAGCATTGCAACGAGCTGGCCTGGATCCCCAGGAGATTGACTTAATTATTCTGGCCACCTCAACCAGTTCGGATCGATTTGGCACAGCCCCTCAGGTCCAATATGCCTTGGGAGCCCCTCAAGCTCTTGCCTTCGATGTGACAGCGGCTTGCACAGGGTTTATCTATGCCCTCTCCACGGCCAGCCAATTTTTAGCCACAGGCACCTATCAACGGGCCCTCGTTATTGCCGCTGATGTGTTATCCCGCACGGTAGATTGGACCGATCGCGGGACCTGTATCCTGTTTGGTGACGGGGCCGGGGCCGTGGTGTTGGAGGCGGGCCTCCCTAGGGACAATCACGGTCTAATGAGTATGGAGTTACGAACTGATGGATCCGGGTGTGGCTTACTGACTTTATCGATGGCCACAACGGCCCACACCTTGCTCGATGACATTGAAGTGGGGAGTTATCAGTGCCAGCCGATTGCGATGAATGGTCGAGAGGTGTTCAAGTTTGCGGTTTCAGCAGTGCCGGAGGTGATTGAAAAAGCGTTGTTCAAAGCTGGGATCTCTGCCACTGATGTGAAGGGATACTTTCTGCACCAAGCCAATCAACGGATCCTAGATGGCATTGTGAAGCGACTGGAGGTGGATGAAACCCGGATGGCATCAGTCGTGGAGTATTACGGAAATACCTCAGGGGCCTCGGTGCCGATTGCGTTAGATCACTGGGTGAGCCGAGGCTGGTTTGAGCCTGGAGACGTGGGAGTTATGGCTGGGTTTGGCGCGGGTTTAACCTGGGGAGCGACGGTCTTTCGGTTTGGTCGGGCTTAAAGACTGCACCTCACAAAGACTGCACCTCACAAAGACTGCACCTCAAAGGATCCGATATCCGTTCCAACTCCCACCTGACGAGCAAACCCTGGGCCTCGCTGATCGGTGGTCAGACCCTCGGGATTATCACCTATATCAATAGCGGGACTGCCAGGTTGCAAAGCCTGGGTCTGGATCGGTGTTGCGGTATCGGGATCTCCCACCAGGAAGCCCCCGTTATCGGCCAAGGGAAGGAGGAGCGGGTCTACCCCAGCAATGTTGTTGCCTAGATCGTTGGTGATTTGATCGAAGTTGTTCTCGATCAGGCTGAAGCTGACTTCGATCGGGGAACCATCATTGCCAAGCTCAGGACCACTGTCAGACGCGAGATTATCGGCAACGATCGTGCTGCTCAAATTCACATTGCCATTGGAACGGTTGTAGAGCCCACCACCCCGCTGAGCAGAATTGCCAGAGAGGGTGCTGTTACTGAGGTTGACTATACTGCCAGGGTCACTGTTGTAGATCCCGCCGCCTTCATTAGAAGCAGAGTTGCCGGAGAGGGTGCTGTTGCTGATTGTGACGATGCCACTGCTGCTGCCAAAGTTGCGGTTGCGGTTGAATATCCCACCCCCACTGTTGAAAGCGGAATTACCAGAGAGGGTACTGTTACTGATGCTGACACTAGTGTAAGGCCCGCTATTGTCAGTGGAAGTACCAGAGTAAATCCCACCGCCATAATCAGCAGAATTGCCAGAGAGGGTACTATTACTAATGCTGACGGTGCTGGAGTTATAGTTGAAGACTCCCCCACCCCTGTCGGAAGCGGAATTGCCAGAGAGGGTACTGTTGCTGATGCTGGCAGTGGCTCTAGCAGAGTTCAAGATTCCGCCACCAATGAAGGACGAAGAATTGCCAGACAGGGTACTGTTGCTGATGATGACGACGCTAGAGAAACGGTTATAGATTCCGCCGCCAAAAAGGTTAGCGGTATTGCCAGTGAGAGTGCTGTTGCTTAATGTCAGGGTCCCTCCCTCATTGCGAATCCCTCCTCCCGAGCGCTCAGAGATAGAACCACTAGTTGGGGTTTGTCCTCCTGCTATCGTCAGTCCCTCGATCTCTACATTGACGCCAGAGCCAATATCAAGCACTCGGAAGCTATTGGCCCCATTTACCTCTAATCCTGGGGCTCCAGAGGCATCGATCACGATATCTTCAGTCACTAAAGGCAATCCGGATCCCGATAACAGGATCGTTCCCCCGCTCAGAGTGCTTTCAAATGCGATGACACCTTGAGGATTGATACAGCCACCAAAGTCAGCTCCGATGTTATTCGCCGTGATCGCCTCTCGCAAGCTGCATTCCGTAGGATCCGTCTCATCATCATCGAGCGTATTCACCACCGTAGGATTAGATGGATCCGGGCTGGGCGAAGGTGTGGGTGTCGGGGTGGGGCTTGGCGTTGGGGTCGGCGTTGGACTAGGACTTGGAGATGGGGTTGGGCTGGCGCTGAGGGGACCAAATTGCACATTGTCGATGCCTATACCGGGATTCCCGCTAATGATTTCAAATAAAGCACTTTGAATTCCCGGCACTGACAATGAGAGAGTCACAGACCCAGTGTCAGAAACCTCACCAGTGGTGGCTAATAAGTTGCCATCTACATCGAATACAGAAAGCTGGGAAACTTCCACCTCAGGATCGTTATCAGTGTCAAGCGAGAAAAAGTCAGTAATCAGGGGGTCTCCTGTTGCCGGATCCTGGAATGTGAATAGAGTATCGGATGGATCAGGCTGAGCCAGGATGATATTAGGGCCTGAGACAGCGAAAACAGGAATGGCGAACGCAACAACACCACCATTTTCTACACTGTTAATTTCCAGTCCAAGGGGAGTATAGAGCTCATCAACAAGAGTGGAATTCGGAATAGGATCACCACCAGTCCCGTTAGGAGGAACTGGGAAAGTATCAAAGTCAATGAAGATATTGAAGCCTGGCGATGGCGTTGGAGTTGGTGTTGGACTTGGAGTTGGTGTTGGACTTGGAGTTGGTGTTGGACT
>CAYUEE010000082.1:0-20049 GCA_964443615.1 uncultured bacterium
CAATAACGGATCCTGACCCGTCTGATGCACAATGACGCAAGTGTCATCCGTAATACCAGGAATATCTAGCTGCTCAAAGCTGACCGGAATCGTACTGGAGGCCAAATCAGCGGCATAGCTGGTAAAGCCTGCAAACAGCACCGTCGGCAACCGATTGAACTGAGTGCCCTCAATCTCAAACATCATGGCCGGGAACTCAGACTCTTGGACGGAGATTTGGAATGTGCCAGCCGCTTGATTCTCAACTGCCGGCTCAATTGCCACACCACCCGGCAACACACCCCCTGGAATAGTCTGAATGTTAGCAACCGTCAGTGGAATACCAGGTGCAACCGCATTAGCAACGGCCACAATATTCTCAGCAGTCCGCTGATCAGGCGTTAGGAAACTGGCGGCGTACACCACCAAAGCATCTAACAAATCAGGGGCCGGTGTGTTACCCGGAGTTGCGAAATCAGTATTCACACTATCCGGTACTGGATCAAAGTCTGCCGCCGTGTAAGGACCTTGAGGCCGGGTCGCGTACAGCGTATTCGCTTGTGTAGCGATGTTCATCGGGGTCCGCTGGCTGGGAGGCAACGTCGATAACGTGAATACCAGCACATAATCATCGAACGTTACTGCAGCACCATCACCCAGGTACAGCAATTGCACGCCTTCTGCAGAGCCCGTTCCACGCACAGAGACAGTGGCTTCAGAGACACCCTCGGCCACAATCTCGCTCACACCCTCAACGGAGTCAAAGGCGGAGTCTTTCAGAGCACCATAGACAGTGGATCCGTCACCACCAATCCCAGGTAAAGCCACAAATGATACATCACCCGCTGTCACTGTGGCCGGCGCTGTATCGGCTGTAGTCAACACGATTAAGGTAGCTCCAGCCACGCCACTCAAGTCTTCAGCTAGGGTAAAGGTGCCATTAGCACTCGATTGACTGGCAGGAACGGATTGCGTAGGCAATGAGGTGGTTAACGAGGATCCATTTTGACCACACCCCGGCAACATCACCATCATTAGGGCGGTGGGTAGAGCTAACGCAGAGACCCACTTCAAAGACATCGATTTCATAAGCTACTCCCTAAGGAACAATCATCAAAAAGACCCCCAGCAGCAAATCAATTGAGGGTCTAGAAGTTCAGGATCCAACATCTTGAGTCCAGTTTGGATCCTGAACCCCACTTAGTTGAGAGGTTGAGGTTCACCGTAGATGAAATCATCCATCACCACAACATCATCACTAGCTTGAGCTTCACCATCTTCCAGCCCGCTGGTCACCGAGATGGATCCACTTGTGATCCGCACCCGTGCAATCGGAGCGCCCTCTGGATAAGCAGCCCCCACAAAGGACAGCGTGTTCGCCGTATCGGCTCCCGCTCCAATCGCAAACTGTTCAAATAGAACATCCCCAGACGCATCCAAGAACTGCAACCGAGTTGAGTCATCGAGGTCAACGTCTGTGAAAACGGCCCCAAACCCTTTAACCGTTGCCACCGTAGTCTGATCGGAAGGCAAGAAGAAAATGACATCGAACGTGGTGCCACCCTCTGCAATGTAGGCAAAGAGACGCTCAGCACTGAAGACATCAAACTGGTTCAAGAAGTCAGTCTGGAACGGAGGCATGGAGCTAAACCGTTGGGCGACTCCACTGGCCGCCGTAGCACTCACCCGGAATAGCGGTGCCAATGAAGCCACCGTGAAATCTTGTTCTGTGAATACTAAGCCTCTTGCTCGTGGGGCTGCACTGAAGTTAAAGAAGTCGCCTGGAATCGCATTCGGGTCCGAGAACGCATCCGGTGTAGCATCCCAGTTGATCGCCCGGAATCCGTTCGGGAATGAGGCTGGCGCACCACCATTGTTTGGCCCTCCTAGAGCAGTCCGGAAGGCTTGCAAGGTACCGTCGATATCAGGTGCATTCTCCCCTTGATCCCGGAAGATGGTAGGGCAGGCTTCAGAGGCCGCAATCTGGGAGATGAACGGATCCTGTCCTGGCTGATGCACCACAATGCACGTGTCGCGGTCAGTTCCTTCAATCTCCAGGGTTTCAAAATTGATCACCAACTGGGTGGAGCCAGGCGCCGCAACATAGGTGGTAAATCCAGGGAAGGGCTGCACACCAAATAGCACGAAGGTCGCGGGTCCAATCGTAAAGTTCGGGGTCGTTAAATCAGGATCCAACACCGAAATTTGAATATTCCCCGCCTGGATGGGGCCTACAGGAGGATTAACCGGTATACCGCCGGGAATTTCAACACCAGGAATCACCAGAATATCAGCGGCTGCCAAGTTCGTCCCCGGCAACAGCTGATTCACCGATGCCGCAATGTTAGCCCGTGTCCGTAAGTTCACTGGCAGGAACAACGTCGCGTAAATGACTGCTGCATCAATCAAGTCTGGCGCGGGTGGGGGACTCCCTGCCGCATAGTCTGTATTGAAGCTATTAGGAACCGGATCAATGTCTGTTGGGAAGAAGGGTCCCTCAGGACGAGTCGGATAAATGCTGCTAGCCTGCACCGCAATGTTGGCCGCACTCCGTTGGCTAGGGGGCAGTTGAGAGGTGGCCAACACAATGACGAAGTCATCAAATGTCACCGCCGGAAAGTCATCAAGGTAAATGAGTTGGCTAGCCTCAGTGCCACAGTCGGGCGCTGCCACCATGTTGAAAGCATCAGCCAGAACCGCAACTCGGTCCCCTGTCGGCAAGGCAACAAACTCAGCCCCTGTTACCTCAGCCTCACACTCAGCCGGTACTAGCACGGTACCTGCGGCCACTAAGCCATCACCAACCGCACCGGATCCGGATCCTTGTGTAGAGACCGCCGTCAAAGAGGAGCCACTACCACAACTTGTTAACAGCGCCAAAGTGACCACAGCCGGTAGGGTCGTGGGCTTCAGCCAAGACAGTGTTTTCATCAAGCATCATCTCCATCTCAGTAGGTATAGCTAGGAAACAAGGATCCTGGAGGCCATTCCGGAGAACTCACCCTCAGGATCCTGCATGTCAAGAGCAGAACTTTACTTTCGTTACCACATTCTCAGTCCATAAGCTGTTAAGACTTCAGCAGCAACAGGTTCTGCGACTGGATATCCCATCGGCTAGACCTTATGGGAGAACTGTATCTGTACGGACGCTCAAGTTCTGGATCCGTGTATCCTGCTCAGGAGCAACATCAGCCTCATCAAACGGAGCTCCTAGGTTAGTAAGGAAGTTTGCCAGTGCCTGTTGCTCACGCCCCATAGCCTCAAAGGTAGTATCATCGCCCACAAACAACTCAACTTTGTTCTCACCAAAGGCGGGGAAGGGATAGCCGTCGCCACCCAAGCCAGGGTTCTCATCGCTACGAACATTAGCCAGGAAGTTCAGAGTTACCAATCGGATATTGGATGGGGCTCCGGGGGCTACCACACCGTTTTCAACGATTACGTCAGTGACCTCACCATCCGCATCGATCAAGGCAACACTTTGAACCCGAGTCCCTGGAGTAGCAACAGTACCATCACCATTGAAGACAATAGGGGTACCATTCGGGTCATAGCTGAAACTTAACCCGCCAACTTGAATCGTTTGCCCACCACCGATGTTTGCAACACCGTGCTCAATCAGATCCTTCAATTCCTGGGGTGACACAGTCAGAAGTGTTAAACCATTGTTGAAGCGTAAAGCGTTCTGAATATCCAGCTGAGAAATCTGTCCTTCCTGCTTACCCGTGAGGGGGTTAGCCAGCGGAGGTACGCGTAGACCCTCATCGCCTGGCAGTACAGCCCCGATAGAGGCCCGAATACCACCACCATTCTTGAAAGATACGACAGTTGAGGAATCCGTAGCTTGTGCTGCTGCTAAGTTTGCATCTGCTGTCAAGTTACCGAGGTTCGTCTCTTGAGTCCTGACATCCTGACGCTCACCGTTCAGGAAGACATCAGTAGATCCAAAGAAGGTTCCATCCACAGTCAAAAGGACATCTTCAACCGCTTCAACTTCAGCCACAACGGTAGGATCTGCCGGTGCATTACCTGTTTCAGCCACACCTTGATCATCAGCTGGGTACGGACGGCTTTCAATGCCAATGTTAGCCAAGAGCCCATTACTATCAAAACCAGCAATCAAACGACCAACGTAACGATATTCACGGTCGGTGTTCACCACAGCTACTGGCTCGTTGGTGGCAGAGTTAAAGAGTAAAGGATACACACCACTAGGATCCTTGCCAAACTCAGTCCGGATGCGGTCGCCAGGATTCGCTAACAATGTGTCGGAGCCACCAGCTACGATGATGTCTACATCCCGCAACAGACCCGCCAGCTGGATTTCATTTTGGATCTGCTGTAGGTGAGCCAGAACGAGAACTTTATCGATACCTGTTGCCGTTAGTGCATCTACCTCAGCTTGAACAATCGCAGCCAGGCCAGGAATATCTGTCGCCCCAGAAGGAGAAACAATGACGTTACCTGCAGTAGAGATTTCAGGTAACCGAGGCGTTGTCGCACCAACAACACCAAACTCTTCCCCATCTACCGTAATAACGGTGCTGGGTGCAATACTACGAGGAATAGTGCTAGCTTCTAGCCCACCTGCAACCGTCAAACCACTCAGACTACCTTCATTAGAGAAATCAATGTTAGCGCTGAGGTAAGGGAAATCGGTGCCGTCATCGCTATCCCCAATCAATCCACCAAGTGTTCCAGGTCCGAAGTCGAACTCGTGGTTACCTAGAACGGCTGCTTGCCAGCCGAGGTGATTGTTGATTTGAACATCAGCAACACCGCCAGTCACGTTGTAGAACGGTCCAGGGATCCACAAGTCACCTGAAGTAACCCGCAGCGTATTGCTGAATTCATCTGCCAGCGCTTCAATCACCTGAGAGAACCGAGGCGCATCTTCAACGGCGGCGACACCGGCTTCCTGGTCAGCGGCGTGCAGCACCTGAACAGTAAAGTCAATAGGATCGGTGGATAAGAAAGCTGTTGGATCGCTTTGCAGTTCGAAACCAGCATCAAACGGTTCACATCCATCAGTGATAGCCAACTGGCTGGCCTGACGAGTGGGTGGCTCACCCGCCTTGTGAATAACCACACAAGTGTCGAGCATGAGGCCAGGGATATCAATCTGAGTATTGCCGGCTTCAATCAAGCTGGAATCAACCCGAGCCACGTAAGTCGTAAAGCCAGGGAAGGATTGCGCTGGTGGAGGCAACTTCACAAACTCAGCCGCCCCAATCGTGAAGGATTCAGCGGCAAAGTTTTCTACTTGAACTGAGACCTGAATGGATCCGGCTGAAGTTGGAACCAAAGGACGATTGAGGGGCAAGCCACCGGGCAAGCTAGCCGGTACAACCAAGATGTCATCAGCTGTGATGTTGGCACCAGGGAAGACAGCGTTGATGGTGGCAACCAAGTTAGGAATGGTCCGATCAGCATCTGAGAGTAAAGAAGCCGCGTACACAACCACAGCATCCAACAGATCAGGAGCCGGAACACTACCGCCACGGGCGTAGTTTGTATTCTGACCATCGGGCACAGGATCCAGATCAGCCGCATTGTAAGGGCCGTCTGGGCGAGAGGAGTAGAGTTCACTCGCAACGGTAGCAATATTCTCAGGAGTCCGCTGACTGGGAGGCAGAGAGCTCAAGGCCCGCACTAATACGTAGTCATCGAAGGTTACATCAGTGGGGTCACCCAAGTAGATCAGGCTAACCTCTTCTTCTCCACAGATGGCCGGATCCATCGGCAGCAATGAGGATGCTTCAGTGGCAGCGTAGAAGCTCACTCCATCAGTCTTGGTGACTTTAACGAATGTTGCTTCTCCAAGCTGCTTGGTCTCTGGATCCGCATCAGTCGCAGGGAAGGTCATTTGACCTGCTGTACAGCTTGTCGCTACAGCATTAATGCCGGATTGTTCAATCGTGGATTCGGCGGGGACAGAGGTTACGGTGCTAGTGCCACCACCGCAGCTTTGCAACAAAGCTAACAGCAGAACTGTTGGTAACGTAAAGAACTTGAGCAAGGTAAAGGGTTTCACGTGTAGATCCCTCGTAGAATGAGTTTGCAATTTGAAAATGTGGTGAGGTGGCTAAATGACTGAATGGCTACGATGTATGGTAGCGCTGGAAACTTAACATCGGAACCTTGTAGCGGGAACAACTGGCTACCCTCAGAGCTCCCCCTGCCTGTAACCTTCATCAACAGGGTTATTAACAGGGCACGGTAGCGCTAGTCCCCAGTTATGAGGAAGAGCCTGAGGATATCGGACAGTCTTAGTCGATTAGAGACGGAATCGTAAACCGAGCCAAGACAGGATCGTGATCACTAGAGCGTGTCTCATCACCGAAATCAGCGTTGATATGCACGGCATCAATCTCAACTGAAGGCAGCAGATCGTCGCTGACTAAGATATGGTCTAGCGTCTGGGAATTCCCTTGGAAGTTGAAGGTGTAACGGTCAGCATCGAGCAGGTTGTCCATCAAGTTGGTCAAGCCGCCAGATGTCAGCTCTTGCAGAGGCGGAGAGAACTCAAAGTCATTAAAATCGCCTAGTACAATCACCTTCGCATTTGAATCTAAGGTGAGAATGTCATCGACAAACTCCTCTACAGCCTCAGCTTGAGCTGTTCGCTGAACCTCAGTTTCCAGGACCGGGGGTTGAACACCACCGAAGAGGCCATCATCACCACTCTTCGATTTGAAGTGGTTCACGATCGCAAAAATGGTCTGACCATTGAAGGTGAACTCTGCAGCCAATGGCTTGCGTGTACCATCAAACCCAGCCGGAGCCCCAGCGCTCTCGTCATCAAAAGCCTGGTCAAGGATCCGACCTGGATTGAACTGCAACTGTGGTCCTGCCACTACCGTGTTGTCATCCAAAGTGCCGCCAGGGTTGCGCTCGGTAAAGCCAACACGCGCGGGGTTATAAAGGAAGCCCACTTGGATGTTAGACCCAGGTGCTCCACCATCGGGGTTAGGATTAGCTCCTGTTGGGGTTTCAGGTGAAATGTTGATGAACTCGTAGGCAGGACCGCCCGCAGTAGTAATCGCATTGATTAACGCCTGGAAGGTCTGCGTAGCATCAGTGACACTGTCATCACCATCTGTGCCGTTATTGTCCTGAATCTCCTGCAAGCCGATGATGTCAGGGGAGCTGAGGTTATTGACGATTTGGGTGCCCAGACCAGCCAGCTGCTCGGTATCACCAGGATCCAAGTTCAGCACGTTGTACGTAGCAACTGTGAGTTGACTAGGTTCAGGTGTTAAGGCACTCACTTCAGGGGAAGTGCCGCCCGAAGTGGTAGTGTAGAACTCTCCAGGACGAGTCAAGATTTCAAAGTTGGTGAAGCTGTAACTCACAACCCCCACCACTGGCGATGACAGAGTATCTCCGACATCAGCATTCGGGAGCTCTTCACCAAAACGTCCATCAATTTGAATCCGCTCAGGGTTGAAATCAGGAGGATCCAAGAACAAGCCACCGTTTGCCGTGAAGGGGCTAGCATTAGCACCATCATCAGACACCACAAAGATTTGCCCGAAGCGATCCAACCCTTGAACAACCTGAGGGTTATTCACCTGAACCAACATGCCCTCAACACTTTCGTAGAAGTCGATACCATCCGTTGCAGCGTCGAAGGAGGTGAGTCCATCATCATCAATCACCATGCTGGGAGGAACCCGTCCGCCAACACCCAGAACCACAGGCGTGATGTCCCCTAAGGTGAAGGAAGTCGGCCACTCTGTAATGGATCCAGACTGAGCATCAATCTGAGTTTGAGTGAGATCGCTACCGAAACCAAATTCAGAGACGGTTCCCGATACGAAGACCGCATCCCCAACCGACACAGGAGGAGGCTCATTGGTGAAAACAAAGATCCCTTCAGAGCTGGCGATGCCATCATCTTCACTCAGGTCAGGATCCTGCATGTAGAACCCTTCGCTGCTGTCTGTTTCGATCAGCGTCACGATACCTGGAACGTTGACAACCGCTTCACCCGACCGAGAGGTGGTCTGATCTGTGCCTTGAATCTCCCGGATCCGTACCATCTCAGGCATCGATTCCGTGTTCTCCATGCCTGGAGTGGGGGCAAAGGCGGCGAAGGTGTCTGTGTTACGAGCGCCACCGGATCCGTTGGGGATCCGTTGCAGAGAGTCAGGATTATTGGTGCTGCCCTCATTAGCCTGGGCCTGGCCGGGATTCAGCAGCGGTAGCAGACCTGTAGCGTCGGGATCATCGGTGCCATACACAACAGCATCAATCAAGCCTGCTGTCGTAACTGGGGTGTCATTGGGGAAGTCAGCTGCGTTGCCGGTGTAGAGAGCAACAGCATCGGCACCGTTTTGAAGGGACCCCATAGGGAACTGAATGCCTGCATTGGGAACGCCCGCATCACCAATGACGAAGAAGCCGTTACTATCTGTCGATTGACCATCTAGGTCTACCGCATCATAGGACTGGTCATCGCTACCGTTAAATAGCACTAGGACCAATCCGTCTAGGGATGTGTTGGGAGGACCAAAGAGCTCGACAAATTCGGAATCTTCACTGCCAGGTTGGTCTGCATCAAGCTCGTTGATTACAATCCCGGTGGGCCCTTCGAATGAACAGCCTGGAGACACCGCAAGTTGATTGGAGGCGTCGGTCGGATCCGTACCCGGCTCGTGCACAACAACACAGGTGTCTGCAAAAGTACCGTCAATGGACAAGCGATCGAACTCAACCGGCAGTGTGCTGGAGGCAAGGTCAGCCGCGTAGCTTGTAAATCCAGGGAAGGGCTGCACTCCAAGTTGAGTGAATTGTACGTTATCAACCTCAAAACTCTCAGTTTCTAACCCACCGATCTCTACTGAGATTTGAATTTGGCCAGCCTGGTCACTGACTGTAGACGACAAGACTAACTGGAGACCGCCAGGAAGTTGAACACCCGGAATCGCCAGAATATCCTCTGCCGCTAGAGGGATCCCTGGGGCCAAAGCGTTAGCGGTTGCTGCGATGTTATCGACATTACGTTGATTAGCTGGCAAGAAGGAGGCCGCATAGACAACGAGTGCATCAACTAAGTCAGGAGCAGGGAAGCTACCACCACTTGCAAAATCAGTGTTAGTGGCATCAGGGATAGGATCCAAGCCCTCAACTGTAAAGTTACCGCCAGGGAACAGCTCATTCGCTAGCGTGACAATATTTTCGGGAGTCCGCTGATTGGGAGGCAGAGAACTCAGGGCTCGAATCAGAACGAAGTCAGAGAACGTCACAGCAGCAGGGTTGCCCTGGTAAATCAAAGCAGTACCATCAGCCCCTGGAAGTGTGCTAGCAACTGAAACACTAGCGTTGGTCACACCCAGACTGACCTCACTCACAGGAGCAGTCAGCAGCGTCACACTGTCGTCACTCATGGCTGCGTAAGACGTTGCACCCGGTTGTTGAGGGATAGGCAGACGGACCAGGTCAACATCACCAAACGCTACTGTAGGAGGTAACTCTTGATCAGAAACGACATTGAGCACCACGGATCCAGCTGCAGTCCCCTCTGGTACAGACTCAGCCAAAGTAAAAGTCCCCGACGCCGAGGACTCTAGACCAGGAGCAGATCCAACAGAGGAACCCGTATTCACAGAGGTGATGGTGGACCCACCGCCGCAAGCACTCAGGATGAGGGCCAGAAGCGTAGGCAGAGTCAGCACTTTAAGCCAATGGGCAGATTTCATAAGGACAACCCTTTAGACACGGTAGATTTGAACAACGGCACGTCACAATTCAACTACTAGAGCACGATTGGACTAAACACAAGGGGTGAGGAAAACTTTAATCTTTCAATCCTTAACAACCTGTAGACACAGCCAACTGATTGGCAGGAACAAGCGGATCAAGCGGAGTGTCGTGAACAATAACACAATCAGCATTAGTGACACCAGGGATTTGAAGCTGATCAAAAACAACCTCTGCAAGTCCAGTTTGAACATCAGCACTGAAAGTGGAGAAGCCAGGATAAATCTCTAGGCTGGAGCGCACAAATACAACTCCATCTACCGAGAAACTTGGTTGGAACAATTCATCCTCGACCGGAGGAAAATCAGAGGGAGGACGCTGAACCGAAATTTGAATAAACCCAGCAAAGGTCGACACAGTCTGGTTAAAAGTAATCACAGTCGAAACAGGATCCGGTGACGGACTTGGACCTACTGACGGGCTCGGACTCACTGACGGACTTGGACCCACTGACGGACTTGGACTCACTGATGGAATCGGACTAGCACCAGGAACAGGGGTAAGGGGAGGAACTGCAGTTGGTGTTGGCGTTGGGACACTGGGTATCGGACTAGGGGGAGAAGTACCAGGCGTAGGATCGAAAGAATCAGACGGGGCTTGCGGAGTTGGTGTCGGGTTACTACCGACTGATGGAGGAGGAGCCGATGTTGCAGCTGGAGCTGGAGTAGCTACCGGCGTAGACGGACTAACAGCGACCCCTGAAGACGAACCAGATGAGCATCCACTCAGCAGAGTACCCACCACCAGAATGACCCAAAGATGGATTTTGACTATTCGTAATTGCAGCAACACGGACTCCTCACTTCGCCAAGCCGAGACAAACCAGAACTATACAACTGAGTACACAGCATAGAGAGATAGCCTAGTAAGTTCACACTAATCATAACGCGCTAACCCTCCAACCTTGAACAGGTTAGTCAAATGAAGTCAAGCTAGGTTTATACCCTCTTTAAGAACTGATTAATCACAACAGTCTTTCGAGGAAGATATCCGATAGTCGTTTAATTCAAGTCAGGGCCCTCGTTCAATCGACTCAGCTGGGATACCTATCCATCCCAACCTGACCACAACCTGTAGTGTCTCAACTCAGGGTCTACACCATCACAAGGTTAAGAGTCAAATTTCTAAATTCTGTCAGGATCCGACCCTCGAAGTGTCCTCAAGCTCTCACCAGCAGAATAGATCCTTTTAAGATGTTAAATAATCTATCAATAATGACGGCAATTTGTGTCATTGGGATCTCTGGGGGTGGATCCGGTCAATCTAAGCCGTGGGTCCAGCGAGGCTGCTACGATGGTGGCTTCCCTTTATCGTCCGATGGATCTATGACTACGAAGAAGAGTAAGAATTTAGCAATGGACGCCTCTGAATTGCTCCGGCGTGTGGAGTCTCTTGTCGAAGCCTCTAGCAATCGCTATCGGATTACGGTCCAGGTGGCTAACCGCGCTAAGCGTCGTCGGTACGAAGAGGCGGATGATCTTGATGATGGGTGGATGAAACCCATTCGCCGGGCTGTGATTGAGATGTCCGATGAACTCACTGAACCTGAGATTATTGGGGATGAGTAAACGGCTCATCATTTGGGCCCGATGAAAGTATCTCAAGTCAAAAAAGGATCCTGTCCGCGTGGGGAGGATCCTTTTTGTTGGTATTAGGGGGCTAGTTTAAATTGATCTCAAAGACAGCCGCAGCGGCTTACAGTGTCAACTCATTCAATTGCTCAGAGGTCAGAACCGATTCCACAGAAGCTTTAGTAGCTTGACGCAGTTCACACAGTTGAACCTTTTGCTCTTCCGTTAGATTTAATTGGCCTCGCAGGTTCCGCATGGGTTGACCTGCCTCCGTTGTGGCTTCGACAAGTTCAGTTTGCTCGGGAGTTAACAGCGTTAAAAACTGGGCGTGAGCATCCTCTTTTATGGCAGCTAGTTGGTCTTCCTGCTCTGGTGTGAGGTCTAAAGACTCAAGGCGGTGCTCAGGGATCCCTCGCTGCGGCATCTCAATCTGATTCGCGTCAAAGTAGGCTCGCATCTCCGTCCGAGTGGCCTCACGAATAGTTTCAACCTGGGCCTCTTGCTCAGCTGTGAGGTCAAGCTCTTCAAGTGGATGAGGTTTGCGACCTCGACCAGGACCCCGACCGGGACCCCGATCTGCTGATTCTTCGGATTTGAGAACTTCAAGTTGGGCAGCTTGTTCGGGCGTTAAGATAGCCAGCACCTGCTCATGGGCAGACTCTCGCATGGCTCGTAGATCGTCTCGCTGGTCTGCGGTTAATTCGGGACGTGAAGCACCACAGGATCCGTTGCCGTTATGGGCCACCAATGTAATGGAAGCGGCATCCGCAGCAGGATCCAAAGCCGTAAGTTCATGCCCATCAGCACAAGCAGAAACCGTAAGGACGGCAAGACTAAGTGCAAAAAGTCGGGATAGTGATTTCATCATGACTGATCCTTGCAGTTGAATAGTGTCTAGCAGGTGTTGGTTGTCTATGGTTTTATCGTAGGCAAAGGCCAGGATCCTGACATGAGAGTAGAGACCCAAGTTCAATTGGGACCACAGTCCTAGTGCCTAAATACGATGTAATGCAATTGATCAGTCACACCAATCACTGGGATAGTTGAAAATAAGCGTCCATGACTTGCCGACAGATGGGCCCGGTCACGGATCCCCCACCGCCGCCACTGTTTTCTAAAAACGCCACCACTACAATTTCCGGAGCCTCGTAAGGAGCATAGCTTACAAACCAGGTATGCGAACGGCGCGGGGGATCCTCTGCAGTCCCACTTTTCCCGGCCACAGCCACATACGGCAGGGCCACCTGTGTCCCAGTTCCATACTGTATAACCGCTCGCAGACCCTCTTGCACCACTCGCAGGGTTGACTCAGATAAGCCCACCGGACCTTTTTCAATGACAGAAGCAGGATCGGATCCATCACTGGGGTGAGCCGCTTCAAACGCTGTCGGTTGATAGGACAAAATCGGTCGGACCCAATAGCCCCCATTGGCCACAGCTGCAGTCACCACAGCCATCTGCAAAGGAGTAGCATTAACCGCCCCTTGGCCGATCGACATATTAACTGTGTCACCCGCGTACCAAGGCTGTCCCCAGTGCGTCTGCTTCCACGCCTCATCTGGAATGATTCCAGGAGATTCACCAGGCAGACCAATGCCCGTCGGACGACCCAATCCAAATCGACGAGACCACTCCTGGATAGGCCCCGCTTTGGTACCAAGCGCAATCTGATAGAAGAACGTGTCACTACTCCACGCCATTGCACTGATGTAATTCAAGCGACCAAAGCCAGTCCGGTTCCAATCCCAAAATAAGTGGCCAGAGACCGAAATATAGGGCGCTGTATTCAAAACTGTACCCGGGCCATAAACTCCAGATTCCATACCTGCGGTCGCCGTGAGAATTTTGAACGTGCTAGCAGGTGGATAGGCCCGTAAGCTGCGGTTCAAAAAGGGAAACGCTTGCTTCTGAATCGCATCCCACTGGTCTTGCGTAATTTTAGTTGAAAAAATATTGGGATCGTACACGGGATAGCTGGCCATCGCTAAAATCGCACCGTCTCTCGGATCCATCGCCACCACTGCGCCTAATCGGGATCCTAACGCTTGTTCTGCGACTTTTTGTAACTGCAAATCGAGCGTCAGTGTCAAAGGATCCCCAGGACGAGGGGTTTGTTCTCCTAAAACTTGTAAGACTTCTCCCGCTGCGTCAACTTCTACCTGTTGTCCGCCCCATTCCCCATGCAGGAGGTCTTGATAAACCGCTTCAACACCCAGTTGACCCACGATGTCCCCCAGTCGGTAGCGGTCACGCCTATCATCTTCCAATTGCGCTTCAGAAATTTCACCGGTATAACCAAGCACATGGGCGGCAATGGCATTGTGGGGATACTGACGACTCGTTTCTGCTTCAACTCTTACCCCTGGCAGTTCCTGACTCCGCTCCTCCAGGGTAATGATCACCTCGGGGCTCACGTTACGTAGGATCCGGACTGGAAAGGGGGAGCGATAGCCAGCTTGGTCTAGTCGTTGGGCAATTTCCTCAGCGGGGAGGTCGAGATAGGTTGCGAGCTTAGGAATCGTCTCTTGCCACTCCTCTCGGGATTGGGCTAGAGGCCATAGATAAACCGTATGGGAGAGCTGACTACCGGCTAAGACGACACCATTACGATCGAGGATCCGTCCCCGTTCGGGTGCTTTGGGAATTAATCGGATCCGATTGGTATCCGCGAGCTGTTGATAGTAGCTCGTTTGCATCAACTGTAGGTAGGCGAGCCGAGGTCCCATGACCCCTAGCAGAAGCAGGGTTGTCATCACGAGGAGGAGGAAAACCCGACCTTGATGACCGACTTGTTTGTGTTGATGGGGATGACGGGAGGATGACGCTGACTGCGCTGGGGCCGGCAAGGATCCGACAGGTTTCCGGGACATTGGACGGGGATTGAGAAAAGCCATACCACTCACACACACAAGTCCCTATGAGTATCAACTCACAGCTAGGGATCCGTCTACCTCAATTCTGTCTACCGCACTGTTGGGATGACGGCTCTAAAGGGTAAGTAACTCTACTTAGACAACTCTTCGTAAACCATGGCGATGGCTTGCTTATTGATGCAGACAAAGTTGGATTGAGACATCCGCTTACCGGCTTGATAGATCTCAACGTCTGTGAATGGAACAAAAGCTCGACTATCATTGAAAAGTGTTGAGACCCGCCGTTCAAAGTCAGTCCCTTCAAGATAAATGTAGCCCTTCAACTCATTGCCATTCATTAGTTGAACCCGGACTCGAATCCGCTCCTCTCCTGTTGATGAGGGCGTTTCATACGTATCTCGTAGCTCGGACATCCCATCAGCCCCACTAATCTTTACTCGATTATGGTAGGTCAGTTTACGACACTCGGCTACGCTCCCATGACAGAGTTTAGGGGTAGTAGGATGCGGATGCCGGTAACCCACTTCGGTGGCAAGGGACTAGGTGAGATGACCGCTAATCAGTAGAATTAATCTGATTTGACACAGATGACCTCGAAAGGCCAGACCGACTCGATGCAGGATCGTTCCATATGCCCATATCTCGCTTCCGCCGCTACCGTTTCTGGATTGGAGTAGGGTTAAGCCTCAGTCTAGGGGCGGGCATCTACTCTGCCTATGTTTTATCCGAATCATCCTGGGCCCAAGGATCCTCACCCGACTCAACTCCAACACCTCCCTCGACTCCAGCCCCTGCAACACCCCCTGCTCCTGCCCCGTCAGATACACCTGTGGCTGTGGGTCCTGAACTTCTCCAAGCAGAAGTCGATGCGATTCGTGCCGAGATTGGACAGCTCCTAACTCGATTGGTCATTTTGGAATCCCAGCTCCAAGCCCTTACTCGCGCTGGAGTGACAACCAATCCCGTTGCAGAAATTGCCCGTTCTCCCCAACCTCAAACGCCCCAACCTCAAACAACTGAAAGCCCTACCCCTCCACCTGTTAGTCCACCTCCTGCTAGTCCCGATGACCCAGACAGTCCTACCCCTGAACCCCCAACACCTACGCCTGAGCCCCCGGATCCGCCCCCAGTTTCTCCTAATCCCATACCAGGAACACCTGCCCCAGAGCCAACGCCGACGCCAGAGTCCACACCCATCAGCATAGGAACTCAGACAATTAGCTTGCCTGGAGATGTTCTCTTCGACTTTGATCGGGCCATCATTCGTCCGGAAGCAGAAAGCTTACTCGATGCAGTCGTCGAGCAGTTACAAGACCTGCCCGAGGCTCGTGTCATTGTCGAAGGCCACACCGATAACATTGGTGATAATGATTACAATCAAGCCTTATCCAGTCGGCGAGCAGAAGCGGTGAGGGACTACCTAGTCCAGCAACTGTCTGACACTCAAAACCGCTGGGAAACAGCAGGGTTAGGGGCTTCTAGACCTGTCGCTGACAACAGCACGGCTGAAGGACGCCAACAAAACCGACGGGTTGACATCACGATTGCCCCCTGAGGGTTTATCTCAGCTGAACGGATTCAAGGCTAAGGCCAAGCCAGAGGGCAAAGCCTTACTGACTGATGGTGGAATGACGGATCCCTTCAAGATGTCGATGAAGCAATGACTCACTGTGGTAAATGAGTGCCTCGCGGGTCGATAAATGACTGAGCCGTTCGATTTCAAGGCCATCTTTGAACAAGACGAGAGTGGGCAGAGTGCTGATCTTGTAATGGTGTGCGAGTAAAAAGTTCTGATCCACATCCACATGCATTACCATCACCTGAGAGCTCCACTCACGCTCTAATCGACCGAGAACAGGCTCAATCATCCGACATAGACCGCACCAAGGCGCACTGAAGTTAACCAACACATGAGCAGAGGTGACCAGCAACGACGGATCCAAACGGTCTATCCTAGCGTGCAAAACAGTTATCTCCTGAAACATTAAAAAAGCCTTTGGGTTTATGCTACCAGGACACTCGGCTGGCTGCGTTGATCATCTGGCTATGGATGCCGTAAAGAATGATGACAAAGCTGAAAACGCCCACATAAGCCCATCGAATGAATTCCTGCGGTCGAAACGGCTGCTGTCCCCTGAGCAAGGCCACAAAGGGGATCACGGAGGTTCTAGCCTTGAGTTCGAGGAAACTTTGGCCATATTTGCGCTCCAGTCGGTAATCCCCGTGCCATACCGCAAACAGGTGATAGCCGATTAACCCCACAGAGGTCAGAACCATAAAAGAGGATCCGATCCACACCAAATGGGCGATACACCAGATAACCTGTCCCACCATCTGGGGGTGTCGAGTAATGCGAGTAATACCTGTTTCGTACAGATGAATTTGCGGCTTCTGGACAGCGGCAATCTCCAATAAATTGAACGTGGCGGGATAGAGAAACACAAAGGAAATAACCGACAGGACAATGACAAAGGGCTTCACGAAGGGCCTATCCTGCACCATCCACAGTTGAACGCCATCGTAACGGTGGTTGAAAAAGTAAATCAGGAGAAGCACAGCTAAGCTGATACTCACTAGAGCAAATCCGACTCGGTAGCCGCGTGCCCCTAAATAGGCTTCCCCCCAGGGCCGCAGATGGGCCAATCCGCTGTGGGCACATCCAAATCCCATTAGCAACGCCACCATCGTCCAGTGGGATCCAGGCATCAAAAAAACGTCACCGGACATGCTAGGACTCTCGATAGGCAACAACAGCGTAGAACGGATCCTCCATACCCGCGCCAAGAAAGGACAACAGGTTGGGTTTCGGGACAGACACAATAGCTTTGGGTTGGCTGAAGCCTGAAATGGATCCGACATATCGCTTGACAAGATCTAAACGCACCGCATCACTACCGTCCCGCCAAACTTGGATGGCTTTTTGATAAAACATCCGATTAGAAAAACTGACAATCGCGACGCCGCCGGGTTTAAGGATCCGATACATCTCAGCAACTACCGCTTCGGGGTACTGCAGATACTGGATGGAGACCGTATTGAGGACAGCATCGAAGCTTTCATCCTCAAGGGGCAACAGTTGAGTTTGATTCAGATTCTGGACGAAGTAGTGATTGAGACGAGGGTTAGCGGCGAGTTCCTCAGCATTGAGACCGTGTCCTTCTACATGCTCAAACGTCATCTCCTCGGGTAGGTGAGAGACCCAGCTGCTCATCATATCCAGGATCCGGGTCTGGGGTTTGAGGTAGGTGCGATAAAGGTCCGTCAATTTTTGAATAAATGTATCATCAACATGGGTGACAAATCGTGGAAAGTCGTAGAACAGGGTGTCATCCCCCGGATCTAGCTTTAACCTCTGACTATCTTGCAAGAGCATGGTGCTACCTTCAGCTGCCTTTCCATCTTAAGACTTGTTTACACTCTCTGGTTTGTACTCTCATTTGTACTCTCAGTAGGGCGGGTGGCTCACTTCGAGGTGAAGGCAACCCTGTTAACGATTATAACGGTTGAATCGTGTCCAAAGTTACAGACTATGATCAACTTTTAACTTGTAAGAACGGTTTAGGAGGGAGTCTGGGCAGCATCCGTTAGACTGGGCATCCTGAATATAGTGATGATCTAGAGACGTGGAGGCTAGCCATGAAACTCAACCGTAATCAGCAAGCCATTGCCCAAGAATGGATGATCAATCCGGATGAGTCTAGCCGCGCCCTATCTCGACTCAAGCTGCGGTCGACCTATAGTCAGCACACATTGAGCTGGTTGGCAACCCAATTTAAATCCTTGGGTCGTAGGATCTCAAATTCGTAACAGAGGCAGATACTCGATTTCTCAACTGCCTCACAAAGATCTCAGCTTAAAGGATCCTTATCTTCGTGAGCTCTGACAATGACCGGGTTGAGTTAGATGACTAGTCAACAACGGTAATGTCTCCTTGGCGAATTCTCTCCGCGATAGACTCTAGAAGTTCCTGTTCTTCCTCAGATACCCAGTTATCTGCCAGGATCGCGCGCATGATATCCTGTTGTTCCTCTCGAGTCAGACGCTGGTCTGCTAGAGCCCGGTCAACAATGGCTTTCACGTGCTCAAAGTCTGAAGATGCAGTCATGACTACCTGTCCTAGATAGAGTGTCAAGTCTCGGTCAATCTCTAACTCATTAAGCTGGGGGGAGGGAGACTTGTCAATCATCCTTTCATCGGACATTGTCGGGAACTATTGAGCAAAATGCGCAGACAAATGACAACTATCAGTGGAATCTCACCTTTGTTGATCGGGGTTACAATCATAAGCTGTCAGGGAAAATAAACGGGGCTCATCAAATTCAATATCCCCTAAAGATTCGATATTTAAGATCTGCTCTCCATCGGTTGTCGTTGCGCAGTCTACAACAGTAACTCAATCGGATCCTTCAGGCTGAAGAGTGTAAGCTAGCCCGCGACCGCGTCTCTGAAAATCATGATGATTAAACACTTGAAATTGAAACTTACTCAGTGGGGGATCCAGTAGTTCAACCCGATCTGTGAACCGAAACTTCAGTCCATCGACATCATAGTCATAATCAAACTGGATAAGGAGAGGGTGCTTAGTTTCAATAATAGGTCTAGGGTCTCTAGCAGGTATAGAGGCCGTGATCCACACGCCTCCTAAAATAATCCCTATCCCACTAAAGAGGATCCATTTCAAACGGCGAATATGATAAGCAGACATTGTCTGAATTGTATTAATAGCTTCATTAGGCTATCAAGTCAAACGGCTGTGTACCTAATCCCTTAACAAGAACTTATTACTCCAGAGAATGACAGGATATTACCTTTAGCTTTGTCTAGGTTGAATTGAGCCGATACTTCAAAAGCAGCTGGAATAACTAGAGGCACAGAGGATCTAACACTTCTCTTTAACGATGGTTAGTAACCTTTGGCTGGACTCGTAAAATAGGTTAACGCAAATAATACAAGTCACTATGTGACGGCACCTACTTACTATACAACGACAAAACGGATCTGTTTGATCAATGCAAGTCACTATGGAACAGGAAAACGGATCCGTTTGATCAATGCAGGTCACTATGGAACGGGAAAACGGATCCGTTTGATCAATGCAGGTCACTATGAAACGGGAAAACGGATCCGTTTGATCAAAGACGAGCAAATGGGAACAGTGGAACAGCGCTGATCTAGGGTCACGCGGAGTCTTGGGTCTGTAGCAGGCAATCGATGGGGGATTTAGTAAACTAGTGAGGATTTAGTTTGAGGCGATTGGGATAGTGCTGAAGCAGAGTATTTCTGAGTTTTTGAATTCCGCTCAACTGGTAATCAACAACACGTTAGGAAACCCGTCGATGTAACTGAAGCGTCTGCTGCTGCAACACCTGCCTTGTCAGTGGTATGAAGAGCGTCCAACAGGTTTTCCAAAATGCTGCCGTGGCCCGCGAAACATGGAACTGGAATCAGGCCGAACTTCAGAGACGGATCGATGCATCATCCAAAGGAGGACCAGATCATCAATTTCTTAGATTGGATGAGGAGCACTATTAACAATGATCCGTAACACAGTGGTCAGATTAATTATCTGTATCCTTTATTCTTTCCAGGACCGGGGACTTCCCTTTCACTAGCCACCTCGCTCCAACCCTGGACAGCATCTTCAAGCATCTCTAAAGGATGTTCATAACTTTCACCCCATGTGTGACGTCCAGGTAGGGCAGGTACCGAGCCACCACACTCCACCTTCTTGCTAGACAACTGCTTTAATCTTCATAATCGAACCCAGTTATGTAGCCTTCTCACTATAGCTAGAAACTAGGTTTTATTGTAATTGGTCAGCGCAATAAGAATCATTAATTGAAAATAGCTCAAACCATCCA
>CAYUEE010000083.1:0-19751 GCA_964443615.1 uncultured bacterium
GAAGGATCCGTCTTCCGATGCCTCCAAACTTAATGACTCAGAGGAGGGTAGCTCGAAAAACCCGGGCGATGACTCAGCCTGCCTTGAACGGGCCTGACTCCCCCCATCGTGACCATTTGTATCATGGCCATTAGCCCCCTGATGAGCTTCTGGTGTCAGACTGGAGAGAATCTCAAGGATCTCGTTCTGTTGGGCCGGATCCATGGACTGTCTGAGAGCTTGCTGTAAAGCTTCAATCGCGTCGGACTGCTGATGTAGCTTCTGATAAGTTTTAGACAGCGCGATGTAACTCGCAGAATTCGATGGATCCTCTTGAACAGCTTGGGTGAGTAACTCCAATGCAGTTGTATAGTCACCCGATTGATAGGCTTTTTCTCCACTGTCGAGCTTGTTGAGACTCACCATGATCCTTGTTCTCCCTTACAGTTCAATTTCTCACATCGACCTCACAGACCTAGGCTCAGGCTGAGCTTGCACCTGCCTTAGCTCGAAGACTAACTGCTGCTGGCTCGAATCAGTTCTGCCACTGCGGCAGCATCTAAGATAATTAGTAACCGCTGGTCCCAATTGTACAGGCCCTGAACCACAGACGCTAACCGGGGCTCTATGTCCGGTGGAGAGGTAATCAAGTCCACCGTTAATGATGTCACACCCCCAAC
Source organism: uncultured bacterium (assembly GCA_964443615.1). Classification (GTDB taxonomy): domain Bacteria; phylum Cyanobacteriota; class Cyanobacteriia; order Thermostichales; family Thermostichaceae; genus CAYSWV01. The sequence continues at coordinate 660 of CAYUEE010000083.1, forward strand.
ATGTCCCACCGCAAGACCAAAGCGACTCAGTAACCCTGTCCGACCCTCTTTCATTTCAATCACCACAATGCGCGACTGACTAGATGTCCGGAGCACCGGATCTTCACCTAGCATTTCGCCTAAATCCACTAGCACTAAAATCTCGCCGCGTAAGTTAAAGAGCCCCATCACCCAGGGTAGAGCATTGGGGACGGACGTGAGTGGTTGCTCGACCAAAGGGAGAACCTCTCGAGTAGCCGTTAACTCCATCATGTAAACTTTTCCCGCCTGTTCCATCTGGAGATATTGCCGCAGAGCTCCAGAATTCTGAAGTCGGGAGCCATTTATCACAGATCCAACGGTCAAGGATGGGTCTATCAAGGAGCTGTCCGTCAAGGATCCATCAGTAGTCATCATGGGCTGGTTCCTTAGGAGAGTTCAGGAAGAGGTCAAGCAACCAATCAAAGCTCTTAGCTGAGCACGTATTGAAGCAGATAGATGAAAAGCTACTCTGCCTTCAACTTAAAGCAATCGTTGTACTATGCTTACTAATTGCCCTGGTTCAAACGGTTTAGTGACATAGGCATCAGCTCCGCAATCTATACTCCAAGAGCGGTCAAAATCAGTACTTTTCGTTGAACACATCACCACAGGAAGAGACTTCGTTGACTCGTGTTCACGAATTTCCCGTAGAGCCTCAAACCCGTTCATTCGTTCCATCACAATATCGAGAATGACCAAATTGGGCTTTTCTGCCTCCACTTTGGCCATCACCTCATCGCCATCGTTAGCACGAACCACCGTAATGCCCGCGTCCTGCAGTGCTTGGCAGATCTGATCCTGCTGACTCTGAACATCATCAACCACCAAAACCTTTGCCATAGGTGATACTCCTTGGATTCGTAAGCAAGAGGATGCTAGTGTCCCTCTATGGTAGTAGGAAACGTCTCTATGCGTAACTTAAATCACTATTGCCTCTATGATTCAGGTGACGCGATTAGACTCTACCCACAACCTTCAAGCGCTAGTTTAACCGACCTCCTTGCTACGACTTGGCTATACGGGCGTCCAGATGTTGGCGTACGACTCGGAGCAATTGCTCTGACTCAAATGGCTTAGTGAGATAGTCCGTGGCTCCAGCAACGCGGCCCTTGACCTTATCGAAAAACCCATCACGGGCCGTCACCATGATGATCGGTAACGTGCGGAACTTGGAGATGGCCCGAATACTGCGGCACAATTCCAAGCCATCAATGCCCGGCATTGCCACATCGAGTAGCAAGAGTGAAATGTCTTTCTGGTCCAGGATCCCAAAGGCCTCAATCGCGCTACCCGCCACCAACAAGTGATAGTTCTCCCCCATTACACGCCGGATTAACTGTTGCATCACATCGCTATCATCCACTGCTAGGATGGTTGGCTTATCGACAGGCTTGGCTGGCTGTAGTGCAGGTGCTGATGGTATGGTCGGGACTTGGGTTGGTTGCTCAGAGGCCGGAGCTTCAGCCATTTCCAGGACCACAGCACCACTCTTAATCAGGCTGCCAAATAGACGAGCCACATCGATTGGATCACGGCCTAGATCTCAGGCAATAAGGTCTAAGGACTTGGCTGACCGGGTCATTCCACTCAGCTGTTGCCACTGAGCGGGACTCAAGACAGATTTTGCATTATCTTGAACTCGTGGAATCGTCTGCATGGAAGGGACTAGGTAACGGAGTTGCAGCCACTGCTGTCGCCGCCGAGTAGCTTCATTCATGAGAGCGGCAAGTTCAAAGCCTCGGATGGGAGCAGACGTTACCAGTTCGGGCGCAATGTTGTAAGTTCCAATGCCACGATGATCGAATAAAAACTGATCAAAAGAGCATAGGATCTGGATACGTAACGCTTGCACAACCTCGTCAAGATTCACTAAATCTGACTTTTCAAGTAGGCCTAGCATGGATCCTTTGACTGCAGGAGTGTCCTGTTGCAGCCGTTGCAGTTTGGCCTGAGCGGTGGCTGTCCGGAGTTTGGGTAGAAACCGCTGGAGAGCACTGATGAAGGGCCCCCAAGACAGCTCTTGGTTGCCCGTAAATATTATCCGTCCCTGGGCCAACACAAGGTACCAATGATGAATCGAGGTGGGATCAGATAGGGGCGACACCTGGAGATGCCAGTACCCACTCGACAATCCTTCCGAATTCCGGAGTAGCTGATGCCGCAAGTCATGGGCTTCAAGGACAAGTTTCTCAGGGGGATCCGGCTTTTGCATCCGCGCTACCTGTAGGTCGATGGGTGACATGTTAGGTTTATATTCCTCCGTCTGCATCAGGGTATCAGAGATTCTTTATGTGGATTCCAGACTCAGCCTCAGTGATGTGCTGGTCACCATGGACACAACCTGCATCTAGGCTGAGCCACCCGAGATAAAGCAATGTATCTAGGCTGGTGGCCTAAACCTGAGCATGGGCCTACCAGTAGGACAAACTTGCCCATAACGAGTTAGACCGAGCTACTCCAATCCCAGAATGACCAGAATTCTTAGAGATGTAACAGGAGCCACGGCGAACTAATGTAGCATTAGCAACCATTTAGCTAGGCTAACTAGACTTCTTAGTAGCTGGAAGTGATCAGATAACCAGTTAAGCTTCAACGAGCTCAATCAGACAGTGCCTTAGCGTCAAAGTGTCTCTGGCATTACCCTTGCACCAGCTCTGCCCGTTTAGTGTAGGGTCGTGGATCTTAGCGGGTAGCAGCGGTATAGCTTAGTTACAGAGTGCCGACACTCATTTAGATTTGACATCGCCAGATCTAATGAAATCAAATGTAGTTATTCTTGCTTAGAGACTTGCTATCTTACCCAAATATGACAACTTGATCGAGAATAGGCTGGTGCCAGGAGTTCCTCAGCCCCAGCTAGGATGGACCTTGAGCTTAACGGACCCTAACCTTGACGGCTCCCACTAGAGCTTGAGCTGGATGGATCCTCAATTGGATGGATGTAAGGAGAGCCTGTCGTGAAGACTTATCGAACCGAAGTTGAGATTACGGCTGACCGCCGGCTCGAGATTCAGCTACCTGCAACCCTACCGACGGGGCGAGCCAGTGTCTCTGTTATGCTGCAGCCTCGGTCAGCGGAACGGTTGCAGCTCCTGGAATCCTGGTTGGCTGATCCGCAACGCCTAGAGGAAGAGTGGTGGACTCAACTCCAGCATGATCTCTAAGTCTTGATTCCTTGTGACTGAGTCTTGATTCCTCGTGACTGAGTGAGTTCTGACTCCCAGCAACTAACCTGACTTTTGTCTCGACGCCAGCCGCCTACTCATCATCTTGAATAATGCGCTGAAATAGATAGCCCGTGCCCCTTGCGGTCAAGATGAGTTCGGGGTTGCTAGGGTCATCCTCCAATTTGGCGCGCAGTCGGGAGATATGGACATCAACAACGCGGGTATCAACGTGCCGCTCAGGCGTATATCCCCAAACTTCTTGCAGAATTTCAGAGCGAGAGAACGCTTCACCCGACCGACTTACGAGAAGCTCTAGTAGGCTAAATTCCATGCCCGTTAGACGGATCCGCTCATCACGCTTATAAACTTGACGCTTGTTAGTGTCGATCCGGATATCAGTAACCTGGATTACGCCAGAACTGGGGATCCCTTCATGGGCACCCTTTGTAACTCGACGGAGAACTGAGCGGATCCTAGCCTCCAGCTCTTTAGGTGAAAAGGGTTTGACGACATAGTCATCGGCCCCAAGCTCTAAACCTGTAATCCGGTCAGCCACATCACCCAGCGCTGTCAGCATGATAATGGGGATATCCGATTCTTTCCGAAGCTCCTGGCAGACACCGTAGCCGTCAAGCTTAGGCATCATCACATCAAGCACCACTAAGTCTGGCACCTCTTGATGGAATACACTAATGGCTTCTTCCCCATCTGAAGCTGTCACCACGTCATACCCAATCATTGAGAGCCGGGTCTCTAGGATCCGACGAATGCTCGCTTCGTCATCAACAACGAGAATTCGCTCTTTCCGCTGTGTTTCCAAAGTAACCTAACTCCTTCAAGAGCAACGCCTGTTAAGACAGACCTAAGTATTCTTGCCTAAACAGTTCCAGGCTGAAATGTTCTGGCTGAAGCTTCCTGGCTGAAACTTCTTGGCTGACATCTCTCTGCTGACATAGTGAAGACAGCCCTAGAAATTGATATCACAGAATAACAATAAAGTGATAACTTTCACTACAATAAATTTAGCATCGACATTGAATTAAATATACAAAGATGAACCCTATTTACAAAACCTAGCCTTAAGAATTAGCGGAGAAAAATTTACATTTATTTAAGAGTTGCAATCCCCTTCAGCTCTCCTGCCGCTACAGCACTCAACCGTGGAAAGATGCGGATGAGTGGCTGTAGAGTTCTCTAGAGGCTTATCCTGCTGAAATGAGTGGCATCAACGGTTACTCAAAGGGATGCCGTTGAGTCGGCAAGGGGGCCAGTACAGGTGAATGTGCCATCCAGTGCGGGTTAATGCAGGTTAATCAGGATCGATCCCCATGCACGAAAAACTGTTCAGCCAGCTGACAGAGTCTTCTCACCGTGTGTTGCAGCTAGCTCAGGCCGAGGCTCGCCAACAGGGGTACAACTACGTGAGTACGGAGCAGCTATTGTTGGGTCTCCTGTTAGAAGACAAAAGCCTAGCGTCCCAAATCCTAAGACAGATGGGGGCCACAGTGGGGGCCGTGCGTTCTCAGGTTGCGCTCTACAGTGGTTCAGGCACTGGATTTGTGGCTGTAGAACCTCCGCTAACTCTCAGAGCTCAACAGGCGCTGTATCGAGGGAGCCTAGCAGCTCGGCAACTCAAGAACCCCTCCATCGGTACTCATCATATTTTGTTGGGGATTTTGAGGGAAGCCGATGTTATCTCATTGGGGATCCTAGAAACAGTGGGGATTGATCCGGTTGTCATGGAGAAGGCGATTCTCAGGCGCTCGCCCTCGGATGTACCTCCAGAATCCGTGTTGGCTCGGTTTAGTCATTTTCTAACGGAGTTTGTGGAGTTGCTCGACATCGGATCTGTTCATCAGTCTTCTCCTCGGTTCACAGTGATGACAGGTGATGTCATGACGGCAGACTTAGTGTGTACATCTCACCGCCGGCTGACGGATGGAGTCCCAGATATTGTGGTAGAGCTCTGTTCAGAGACTAAGCCTGACACCGTGATTCAAACTAAGATGCTCTTTTTGCTAGCTGTAGGGATGCGGGCTGGGATTCAAATCAATTCTCAGGCTCGCCAGGCCACCGTCTATAGCCTCGGTGGAGTCAAGCTGTTTACCGGCAACGATACATTAGTGCTGACAGGTATTTTGCCTGGGTTTGAATTGTCCCTAGGAAAGGTATGGGATTGATCTTCACAGCAGCCCTCGATAGCGGATGAACACTAAGACTGCGGCCCAGGATCCTAACGCGACCTTGACAGCTACAAGCACATTCAAAATGGGGATCCATCCCCCACTGACCAAACTACCCAATTCTCCCTGTGGTAATTCAAAGCCCACCAGGGTGAGAACCGCCAGGATAATGAAGATTAAAACGGAAATTTTCTCCCAAGTGGCTGCTTGCCAGCGTTGATAAATGGCTTCCATCCGCTGCGATGAGGATGTAATCGCAACTAGTCCAATTGCTGTTCCGCCTGCTACACCAGCAGCGAATCCACCTCCAGGGCTCAAGTGACCCCGGATTGCGAGTTCAACGCTAATCAACGCTGAAATGGTGGCTCCCAAACGAGCTAATACAATGGAAGGGTGATCATTGAATTGATGAATTGTACAGGAAGGCTGTTCATCTGCCAATAGAAACCGAGCGCCCATAATGGCAATGGTAAATACAACAACTTCAAAGATGGTATCGTATAACCGATTTCTAAAGATTAGACCAGACACCGCATTCGGCACTCCACCCTCTTGAACAACTGTTTCTACAATGGACAGTTGTTCGGCCTCGAGGACTAAATTGGGGAGAATCAGCATCTTAATGGAAAACAGAATTCCAGCAATTAGGTAAATCCATCTCATAACCGACTCTCCACAGACTCAAACGTACGAGCTTCAACAATAGGGGGGATAGGATCCGGTTCGGTGACAGGGTTGTGGTACGTGACGATCGCCAATGTAGGGGAGAGTTCGTCTTGCAAAATGTCGTGCAAACGAGGGATCCGGGTATGGATGCGATAGGGAGCCTCAGAGTCTAGAGCAATCACCTGAGAGGATAAACAAAATGCATGAATATCCTTACTCTTGAGTGCTATCTGTAGGGATTGTAATGTGGGATAACCTACCAGTTCTACCCGCATTTGATGAGTGTTGAATAGCTGACGCAGTACTGCTAGTAATGGACCAGTTTGACTTGGTGTGTAAGGCTCTGCTGTGAAGGGGAGAGCGGCTTCTACTGAAGGCTCCTCTGAATCATCGGACAGCAAGGATCCATCCAATACACCCAGTTTTACACTCATGGATGACCGTACAGCCACCGCATAGAGGGTAATGGATAACATGGTACCCACCAAGGCCTCGGTCAAGGCCACATCAGCGGCTCCGAATAAGACATAAACTAAGGCGGCAACAGCACCGAGGATCCCTCGAATAATTAAGGCATGATAGGGGTTTACTTGAGTCACTAACATGCCTGCCGTCAACGGTAGTAAGCCGACGATTGCAATCATATAGATATCTTCAATCACGGGCTCCTCCATTGCTATAGCAAAAGGCCAAAACGTAGCCTAGGACTGTATTCCAAATAGTCAACGAAATCAAGGCCAAGATAAGTAATGGCCACTCTCGCGGGATCTGTAGTAGTAACCCTACCACTATGCTCATGGACCCTAAGGTATCTGAGATGGAAAGGCTATGTAATTTGAAGAGAACAGAGCGATGACCAAGGAGGGGTACTGTTCCCCATAGCCAGAACAGAAGTCCTAGACTCATTAAGCTATAGCTCAGAATATCAATCATCGTTCATTTACTCGTCGAATCACATGGGCTAGTAACATTAAAGCTGCGTTGCCAACACTGAGAATCAGAACACCCACTACACCTAACATCCAGTCATCGCGTAACACAGATATTACTAGAATCATAATCGAGGTTTTAGTTGCAATACTGGCAAAGGCAAGCATTTTTTGCCATATATCGTTATCTTGCCATGCTTCATAAATAGGCAGCAGCAAAATCAGAATCATAATAATCAGGATCCATGCCATTCCTCACCTCCGCTGTACTCGATGAACCTCATACCAACCATTGTCGTGATACTTCATCACAATTGTTTTAGGGGTAAAAGTAATCAAAAAGATATCTAAAAAGATTAAACCTGGTGTACGATTAGGTTTTACACGTTCTAGTGTGAAGTCCTCCTTAATATGAGGCCGTACCATCATCTCAAAGGATTCAACATAGGCTTGAGGGATCGCGATCAAGATCTCACCAATAACATGTAACCAGTCTTTCAAAATAGTCGGAGTTGTGTACTTTCTCGGCAAGAGAAAAGCAACCCCAACCCCAATAGCGATATTAACCAGGCTCAAGTCTGAGGTAAGAAGAAACCAGATAGTCAAACGTAGTAGTAAGTCCAGATATCCAATCATACGAGTACCATCCAGGACAATGAAGCTAACACCAGACTCATCATGCCAATTAGTTGCTCCAATCGTTCTAAACCACGAGGCAATTGCAGAGTAATAGGTTTCAATAGAACTCTGTAAATCAGTAGCCCGGATCCTACAGTGACAATAGACTTGATGATGTTGTCGACTGTATAGACACTCCAATCTAGACTGTTGGCTGCAAATAACCCACCGATCAGCAGCGTTAGGGCTATCCAAAGTCCTCCTTTTGATGATGCCTTCTGTTGAGTCTTCTGTTGAGTTTCTGGGGCGGGATTGATCACAAAAGGTAGCAGCATGAATTTAGCAAAGATAGTTGCGGTCCCAACAGCAGCAACGGTTAAAACTGTTGATTGCCACGGATCTACACTTTTCAATGTCAATGATTTCGCTCCAAATCCAGCCAGTAGAGGGAACCCTGCAATCGATAGACTCGCTAAGATTAGAGGGATCCAATATCGAGTTTTTAGAGGAGTTGCTTGGAGAGTCTCTAGGTTGCGGCTGGGTAGGTTACCAGTAATAAGAAACAGTCCAGCTTTAGCAAGCCCGTGGGTAAGAGCATAAAACCCTGCCATTGCTGGGGCGACTAGGACAAAGCCTAATTGCGAAATTGTACTGAAGGCCAGAAGTCGTTTGGTATCTCGTTCAAAGAGGCCATATCCAATGCCTAAACCAATTGTTCCAAGGCTGGCAAAGGTTAAGATTGGTTGAATTTCATCGACTAGTAAAGCACACCGCACTAGAGGAAATAGTCCAGTTTTGACCACGGATCCTGATAATAGTGCCGAAACTGGTGTATCTGCTTCAGAATGAGTCAAAGGTAACCAGAGTCCAGATATAAATAACCCTCCTTTTGTGAATAACCCTAGCAAAATCAAGGCTACTGCTTCGGTAGGGGCTGACTGTAGACCAATGAATGCAAAGGACTGATTGGCTTGGTAAACGAGAACGGCCCCGATTAGATAAAACAACATAGTTATGTTGCTCACAAAGAGATAACGCAAGGCGACCCAAATGGAGCGATCAGTACGGGGATATGCGATCAGAAGAAAAACGGCGATGCTAATGGCTTCTAAGGCAACGTAGAGACTGATGAAATCGGCACAAATAAAGATGGCATTAACACTACCGTGCAAGATAGTCATTTGGGTATAGAAGAACGCAGACTTAGACGTTTGCCAGCAATAGAGGGTAACGGCTGCTGTCACTAACGCGTTCGTCAAAATAAAATATCCGCTTAATGGGTCCACCACCAACGAGATCCCAACGTAGTCGAGCAAATGTAACGTAAAGGTAGCAGCATCTGGAACTAGCATCAGACCATAGGCAACAGAGCACAGGGCTACGCCTAAAGCTAAGACACGAGATAATTGCGGAAACAGATAGATATTGAATCCCACAAAAAAGGGCAGAGCCATCCAAAGAATCGTCAACGTTGTCATGGTGTGTTACCTTTTTCAATCTCATCACTCTCTAATGTGGGATGGTCACGAGATAATTTCATTACCCCCACTAGCATCAAGGCCTGAATCGAAAACCCAATCACAATGGCCGTTAAAATTACCGCTTGGGGGACAGGATCCGCATACTCTCTAGAGTCGTTAGCGACTAGGATCGGAGTCAAGACTCCTCGGCGTGAGGCTACAAGTACGTAGTAGGCAATCACACCTGTGCTCATCACATCCATTGAAATAATTTTCATGATGAGATTTTTTTTGAACACGATCCCGAAGAAACCGAGTAAGACCGTAGTCATCACACAGGTTTCTAGAATCAGAATGGGAGAGAGCATAGACGGGATCCTATGGGAGACGAGGATTAAACAGTGAGCTGAGGATCCTGGAGCGGAGCCGCAGGGATCTTGCGGGAGAGGATCGCTACACCAGCCTCCAAGGCAGCTAGACGTTCAGTATAGAGGTGGTCATGAGAAATCAACTCAAAAACGTCCAACGTCTCAATTCGGCGCTTGGCCTGCTCCGCCTTGACTACGATGAAGACGTGACGTTCCTTCTCAATAGACTCCTTCACGGCATTCTCCAGAGCCAAAGAGGCTGTCACTCCTAAGTGCGGAACCTCACTGAGATCGAAAACCACAGCATCACATGCTTTGACGGCATTGTTCTGCCTAGAGATAGCCTTGGCGACACCAAAGATCATCGGACCGCTCAGCTGAAACAGGAGTAGCCGGCCCTGTGCATGTTCTAAGCATCGCTTCTCAGCATCATTCAGCTTAATCGCATCATCTGCATCTGTAATAGCCTGAACAGACTTAGCCTGAAGTTCACTCATCCGTTCAATTGTGAGGATGTTGGCGATAAAGACGCCAATGCCTACTGCCGCAATTAGATCTACCAAGACCGTCAAGATAATCACTCCGTACATAATCAAAGCCCCTTTGCGAGAGACTCGATGAGCTCGCTTCAAGAAGCTCCAGTCAATGATGTCAATCCCGACTTTCAATGCAATTCCAGCTAGAACTGCCAGAGGAATTTGGGCTGCCAACCCACTAGCTCCGAGAATCACAACTAACAGGATCCCGGCCCGAGTTAATCCTGATAAGGCTGTGCGAGCACCCGACTGAATATTGACAACAGTTCCCATCGTTGCCCCGGCTCCCGCAATCCCCCCAAAGAGACCAGATGCCAGGTTCCCTAAGCCTTGACCAATCAACTCTTTATTAGAGTTGTGCTCAGTGCGGGTCAGACTATCGGCAATCACAGATGTCAAGAGAGCATCAATACATCCCAACATGCCAAGGACCGCGGCATCAACCACCATCAGCTGAATCTGATCCATGCTGAAGGTTGGCACTTGCAGAGCAGGGAGACCCGCTGTAATTTCACCAATGCGACGAATCTCAATTCCAGGGAAAAGCACCAGAGACAAGATTGTGCCAACTACCAGGGCAACGAGCTGGGGGGGGACTAACCGTTTGTACTTGGCTGGCGTAAACCAGATGACAGCAACTGCGAAAGCGGCTAGAGCTGTTTCAGATGGCTGGATACTCGATACCAGCTCCGGTAAGGCCTGAAGTGTACCAATCACCCCACCCCCAGGACTCGCCTGCCCTAAAAAGGGAGCCAGCTGCAGGATCACTAAGATAATACCGATCCCCGACATAAACCCAGAGATAACGGTATAGGGCATCATCGTGATGTATCGACCGAATTTAAACAAACCCAGGATGATTTGAAAGATCCCCGCCATCATCACTACAGTGAATGCCATCGCTAGCCCATTTTCCGGATTCGTAGCGGTCAGGTTGGCAATCACTGCTGTCATCACCACAGTCATGGGCCCTGTCGGCTCTGAAATTAGGGTGGGGGTGCCTCCAAATAATGCAGCGAACAGGCCAACTAGGACTGCACCCCAGAGCCCTGCTGCAGGTCCTGCCCCCGATGCCACACCAAAAGCTAGTGCCATTGGAAGTGCAATTACTGCTGCGGTAGCTCCGCCGAAGATATCCCCTCGGACATTGCGTAAGTTAATTTCATTGGTCAGTTGCATCGATAGATCACCTATCTGGCTAAGTTGAACTCAGTCTTTTCCGTGCTGATATCTAGGAGGTCATCACATCTCGCAACGACTCAACTCTGCGAACACAGCAGAGACATATGACAAGATGTGCCCTACAAGTAGCAGCATGGGTAATACCCTGGGTAGAGCAAAGTTTCCCACAGACAGGAATCTGTAACCAATGTCTACAAATCAAAAAAAATCATTAACAAGTATATAACCACAGACTGAATGACCTTGTAAGCCTGTATTTATAACTATTTTCGATGGTCAAGCAAGAAAAACTCTATCGTTCCTTAGTTCAGTAAACAGGATCCTGTGATGGAGCTCCTATAAGCAGATTGCTTCACCTGGACAGGATCCAACCGCCGAGCTGAGCAATCGCTGGAACCTCTTGACCGTTCAGGTGCATGGGTCAGGTGCTCGGTAGGCACACTCTTACGTAATGTGTCTCTGAACGCGGTGGTGTTTCTTTTTGTTAACTTGGAGCTGTGCGAGATGCTGCTGTTCGCCTCAGCTTCTGCACGTGAGCTCGGCGTTCGATTCGAGCGGCTGGATTCTAAGTCAAAATATGTACGCGTGCAGTACCTCTACATCGCAGAGATAGGCTATGCCCGAATAATCATCGAAAAACCTTGCCGCTACCTGATCCGAAATCTTCAGGGCCATATCTCGATTGCGCGTGAGCACCTCAATCTTTACATCGGTGTAGATATCGCCAACGGTCGGTTGTCCCGAAGAGCGCACATCACGACTGCCTTTACCGCCAGCGGCCACCACCGTGTAACCGGTAGCCCCGGCTTCATCGATGATCTTGACAATCTGTTTGAGCAGCAACTTTTCCGTAACGATGACGAGCTTGCTGGCTTTCTGAGTCATATCTTGCTGAGTCATGTAGGTTACCTCTTGACGCTCGTGAAGTCATTGAAATTAGTGGCCGTGTTCGTGCCAGTGGGCCATTGAGTCAGAGGAGCACTGGCAGACCGCGACCCATCTGGGATCAGCTGCCCATCAGCACCTGGGCGAGCACAAGGTAGAGCGGTATTCCCAAGGCAAGCGCAACGGGTGTGCCAACGGCTGTGGATGAGCCTATATAGGCGGAGGGATTGGCCGACGGGATACCGGCTCGTAACGTGGGTGGCCCTGAGATATCTGAACTGGAGGAGGCGATGACGGCTAGAATCACGACACCGCCAGGACTGAATCCCGTGATAACGTGGGCAATCATGCCGAGACCGAAGGCTATAAGACCATGCATCAGCGGCGCGACAAAGGCATACACGGCATACCACTGGGCCACCTTGCGTAGCTCACCGATCCTCGCCCACGCCTCCATACCCATGACCAGCATCAGGATCGAAAGGAGACCGCGGAAGAGGGGCTCGAAAAAGCTATCAAAGACACTATCTGGCTGGGTTAGCAGACCTAGAGCGATACCGAGCAGTAGTGCCGATAGGGCAGATCCCTGAAGGCTTTCCTTCACAATGGGCCATATCTTAACCCGCTGGCCTACAGTACCCTGCTGCTCACTGGGATAGCCGGCAGCGACAATGCGCTGCTCGCTGGGATACCCACCGGCGGCAACACGCTGTTTGCTGAGCTGCTCCCGCTTGCTGAGATACTCCTGGCTGAGATACTCGTCGGCAGTCTCGCGTTGCTTGCTCATGTAAAGACTGGCCAAGACGATCGCAGTCACGAGCGCTGGGATATCCATAAAGGGATAGAGGGCAGCGGCCCAGGCCTCATATTCGACACCTTGCTCTTCCATTAGGGTGAGGGCGGCAGCGAGAGTAGAACCACTCACAGCACCAAACAAGCCTGCAGTCGCAATAGCATCTATGGTCTTGACATAGGGCAGCCTGGCCAATGTATAGCGCCCGAGAAATACGATAAGGATCCCTGTTGCTACAGCAAACACGGCGGGCAACAGCATCTCCCCTAGATTGGCCTCGCGGATCGCAATACCACCACTCAGGCCAACTTTGGTGAGTAGCATGAAGACAATGAACTTATAGATTGCATCTGGAATTTGCAGTTCGCTCCCGAGGGCGGCTAGGACCCCCCCACCAATTAGAAAGCCAAGTGTTGGGGACTGCAGCTTCGCCAAGAAGTTCGCCAAGAAATCGGACAAAAAATCCATGTTGTAATTCCTCCTTGAAGTGAGCGATTACTTAGCTCGCTCGACCGGAAACACAAGCCATAAACCTGAATCTATGTAAATTATTGTTTCCATGTAAGTAAGTTTATAGCAAAGCTTGAAGAAAGTATTCGATTGGCAGAACTGACTTTCAAATCCAAGCTATAGATAAAGGCTATGGTAAAGTACAGCAAGTACCGATACTCAAATCCAAACTATAAACAAAAACTATGGTAGAGCGTAGTGAGCAATGCTGACCTAGGCTGTAAGGCTGACTTATACTCAAGGCTTTGAGTCCGTAGGATCCCTTGTGGAAGTTCCTGAGTGCATTGTTGGCAGTGTTGTAAAGGACGGTAGACCACACCAACGGCAGTGCTATTGATGTCACCCCCTATCATTTCGTCTCTGGGGTAACTGAGAAGGCCTCTTATCCAGGATGAAAGCTTAATTGATAATCGCCCGATTTGAATAACTGTCTTCGGTGACTATTACTCAAGTGATAGATATCCCTGAGACTCAGCTGCAAGAGCATGCCAATCACAGGCCAGTCTGTGTACGCCTGAGATGAATTAAATCTCCTGCTTCAAAGAGCGCATCCCAAAAAGCTAGTCCACAGTAGGATGCATTAATCTAATTTTCTATGTTTTCTTTTATAGAACAGTAGAGGAGCTTCTCCTCCAGTTGCTTAATCTTGCGACAACTTTCCCAAAAAGACACATTACGGCAAAAGGCATCATCTAAGGATCCTATATTCAATGGATAATCGTACCTTCGCAGATCGGTTCCTGCGTTTAGCTGGAATCAATATTCTATCTAACTGTATGGTGCCGCTGGCCAGTCTGATTGACACGGCCTTTCTTGGGCATCTCCAAACCTTGGATCCGTTGTCTGGGGTTGCCTTAGCCTCTACCCTCTTCAACGTTCTATTTTGGCCATTTGGATTTCTCCGTATGGGCACCACCGGTCGCACCGCTCAGATGGTTGGACAACAGGATCCGGACGAGACCCTCCTCACCGGCTTACGGAACTGGACCTTAGCTTTGGGTATTGGCCTGATCTTGCTAGCTCTACACGACCCCCTCCAAACCTTAGGCTTCTCCCTCTTACAAGGATCCGATCTCACCAAAGCAGCGGGGCATGTGTACTACGACACCCGGATTCTAGGCGCCCCCGCTTATCTGTTGAACCTTGTGTCAGTAGGTTGGTTTCTAGGTCAAGAGAAAGGCGGCATTGTTCTACTCTTATCGATATTGAATAACGGATGCAATGTTTTGTTGAATTACCTCTACGTGGTGAGATGGGGACTCGCCAGTCAGGGCGCAGGTATCGCTACTGCCATGAGTGAAGGAATTACCTTGATTGTGGGCTTCAGCCTCGTTTTACAAGTAGTCGGGATTCCTCGTATCCAAGCCGTCTGGCACCGAATTTGGGAGCCTGAAGCTCTACAAACGGTCTTTCAATTAAATGGAGATATTCTGATCCGAACACTAGCTCTTGTCTTGACCTTTGCCACCTTCACTAACATCAGCTCTGCTCTAGGATCCGACATATTGGTCACTAATACATTAATCATGCAAGTGGTTACCCTAGCTGCTTACAGTATTGATGGTTTTGCCTTTGCTACAGAAAGTTTAGCGGGCTTTTTCTTTGGCACAGGGAATTTCTTGAAATTAAAACAGCTGGTTGTATTATCCGGATCCGTCAGTCTGATCTCTGGCTTGGGTTTTGCCGCGATTTTCACACTCTTTCCCGGACGTTTATTTCAAATTCTTACTGATCAAGCTTTGATTCTCGATCAAATTCGTGAGTACGTGAGCTGGTTAATACCAGTCTTAGGATTTGGATCCCTGGCTTACCTGTTAGACGGTTACTTCCTGGGTTTGACGCGGGGACGAATCCTGAGGAATGCCAGTGTGCTATCGTCTCTCATTGGCTTTGGACCTATGGCAAGTCTAGCCTGGATCCGAGAGGATCCTCACCTACTATGGCTGGCGATGGTGAGCTATATGGCCACAAGAATGATTAGTCTCGGTTGCAAAATCCCACAAACGCTAAAGTCTCCATAGGTTTATCAAGTCTAGAAGAGAAAAGAACGCCGGATAACCTACTAGGCATAAATAACGTGCTAAGACGCAGATGAATTGAAGGCTGATGAGAATAACTCTGGGATTCGGAGACCAACCTGTGGACTCTAGTCAGAGCATTGAGAAGCTATGGAGACTGTACAGATTGTTCAACATGCTGTTTGAGTGCAGCGGCAAACTCATCAAACGAAGGCTGTAGGTTAGGAATAGAGGGTGTGATCAGGGGCGCCAGCAAGCCACTGAAGACTTCCTCCATCCAAAACTCTACCCCTTCGGATCGCGCCGTCAGCAGATAAGTCCGTTCCCCTTTGAATAGCGTCAGGAGAGTCTCACCCGTCAACACCATGCGTTGGTTCGGCATCAATTGAGTCACTTTCAGGTAGAAGGACCGTCCTGACTTCGTGGTCATTCTAATTGTTTGCCCTACCGCCAGTGATCCTTCAACCCTCACAACTGTTGCATACCACCCAGGCCAAGACGCAATATCGGTCAAACAGGCCCAGACAGCCTCTGGTGAAGCTTGAATCATAGTCGTGGTGCTGAATGATTTCATGCATCCCTCCCCCATCTACGACCACTGTACCAAGTTCCTCTACCACTGCCTTCGATTCAAGGCCTGTGTCACAATTAAGCAAGGATCCTTGATAACTGTCATCAAGTCCGTCTAAAACGAGTAAAGCTCAATTCCAACTCTAATCCTTGCGTTCATAGCCCTATGACTATTGTTCCATTCCTCTACACTGTGGCCTTTTTTCTGCTAGCTCTGGCGCTAGGCCGCTATCTGCAATCGTCTTCCCTCCGGTCCACGCAACGCTCCCGTTCCACCTCCAAGTCCTCGAAGCCGTCTGAGGCCTTGAACCCCAAAGCCTGGTTTGAGCAGGCTAAGGCCAATGCAGCTGATAAAAAAATTGCTCGCAATCGTGACTCTATCGTTGAAGACCTCGAACGCCAATTTAACGACAGCCCCTCCCATAATCCAGACGCCTAGCCATCCGACCGATTAGACCTCAGCTGTTGGTCTCTCTACCTCAGTATGGTCTAATCGGGAGAAGGCTGATAGATAAAGTAAGTAAAGTGGTAGACAGTGAGGCATCATTACTTAGATCATCACTACCTCACTCCTGCGGTGCGCATGACCTGCAGCTGTGACCATCAATTAAATGAGCAGGGTGAACACTTAATCTCTGTCTAACCTTAATCTCTGTCTAACCTTAATCTCTGTCTAAGTGGAGAAGGAGGGATCCATGTTTGATACCATCTTGTTTCCAATCGATAACTCTCGCGAAACCGATCATGCTGTGGCTCTTGTCGCTGATATCGCCAAGCGATACCAAAGCAAGCTTCACTTATTAGCAGTTCTAGATGACAGCGTTGTGGGCTCAGGGGAGCTTGACCAAGCTCGGAGTAATCTCGAAACTCTACTGCAAAAGGCTGAATCTGGTTTGCATTCCGTTGGTTTAGGATCCGTCCGCACTGACGTACAAGAGGGTAAGGCCGCTTTTGTGATTTGTGACTTCGCCGATGATCTAGAAGCTGACTTAATTGTGATGGGCTGCCGAGGCTTAACGGTTGCAGGTGACACCGATGCTGATAGCGTCTGCGACCGAGTAATAAATCTAGCCCCTTGCCCAGTGCTAGTGGTGCCGTAGGATCCGCTTTCTCTGCAATCGGAGAGCTGAGTGGGAAAGGTTCTAAATCAACAAAGCAAATCGCGGTTAGCTGTAGGACAAGGTTCGCTGAGAAGTGTGACTAATTGTAACGTTCTTGAGGCAAGCACCAGAGCACCCTTATCATTCCTTAAGGAAAAGCTGTCGACACGATGAAGCTGGCCCTCGGTCCAGTGCAGATGCTGGAACACTAGCTCAGTCGGGTTTCTACTATTGATTGGTCTGTCGATTTGTCTAAACAGGCAGACTACAGTAGAACGATAGAGCGATTAAGTTCACTGTTAGCTCTTTAAGGATCCCTATGGAAGCTCGCGGACATAACAAATCCTCCCAAAAGTCCTTCAACATCATGAAGAATTTCGCTGAAACGTACGCGAAACGCAGTGATACCTATTTTTGTTCGGACCCGAGCATCACCACGGCGGTCATTGAAGGGTTAGCTCTCCACAAGGAGCAACTCGGTGCCCCTCTCTGTCCGTGCCGGTTCTACGAAGATAAAGAGGCTGAGGTCAAGGATGGGTACTGGAATTGTCCCTGTGTCCCGATGCGGGAGCGTAAAGAATGCCACTGTCTGCTCTTCCTAACATCTGACAACGCCTTTGCCGGAACAGCACAAGCACTAGACCCAGTTGAAGTCGAGTATAAATCAGGCAACTAAACATCGGATCCGAGCTGAGAGTTCTGTAACATTCTATTAAATCTTGTCCCTGCTCCTGATACGGAATGACACACTCAGCCTCTATGATTGGATTGTTGCTGTTGTTTAAGACACTGAGCCATGACACCATCGTTAGCTAACTTCCTCTATAGCATTCTCGCGGGTGCTGTTGTCCTAGGTTTAATCTTTGGCGGGATTGCTTTCTTCAGTCTGCAAGACAAGGTTAAACGCAATTGAAGGGGCCTTCGTTTGAGTCGGTTAGGGCACTTGTGGAGCCAAGGCTAGTTGGCAACTGAGGCAAACTAGAGTGGGGCTGCCTCAGCTACTCATTAGGCCAGTAGGCGTTTATCAAGCTACACCAAGAAGGTCTGGGCCTATTTTGTCTCTGAGTTGCAAGGTAAGCATGATAAGGAAGGGAGCCCAAGACTCCCTGTTTTTGTTACTCATCTCTACTCAATGCCACCGTGGTGTTGAAGTAGTTCTGCCGCATACCGATGTTGCCTCTTAGCGGCATAAGCTAAAGGGGTCTGCCCCTCACGATTTCGAGCATTCACGTCAGCTCCATGGCTAACGAGGAGTTCAATGACTTCAGGGTGGCCTTCCCATGCCGCCCAATGTAGAGGAGTGGCGCCATGGCGATTGGCACTATTGACATTAGCGCCGTAAAGCAGTAGAAAGCGGACGATGCCACGGTTCCCACGTGTAGCAGCTTCGTGGAGGGGTGTTCGACCAATATCATCTGGTGTGTCAACCTGTGCTCCCTTCGCCAGAATTCTGGCCAGTACAGCCTTCCGGCCTGTGCCTGCTGCCCAGTGCAACAGGGATCCGCCATCTGCCCCCCGATTCATTAGGAGTTCAATGACATCGGGATGATCTCGTAGGGCGGCTTGATGCAGAGGCGTAAAGCCATTGCGATCCAGACAATTGATGTCAGCTCCATGGTCGATGAGTATCTCCGCTACCTGGTGGTCTCCCTGCGAGGTAGCCAGATGTAAGGCAGTTAAACCATTCTCATCTGCCTGGTTAACCGTTGCCCCCTTGTCAATCAGGATCCGGGCAATATCGGGGAAGCCGAAGGCGGCTGCTTTGTGTAAAGGGGTCTGTTGATTGGCATCTAACGTGTTAACTGATTCCCCATCCTGAATTCGTTCCAAAACCTGCTCAATATCACCTAGTTCAACGGCCTGATGTAGTGACGATGTGCTCATTAGACCCTCTTGTGTCTTGAGCAAAGTTTAACATCCTGATTTGGTGGCTCAAGGGCTATTGACCCCTGAGAAGATTGCTAAGAACAGTGGCTCGATCAGAATTTGAATGGTTCCGAGAGGCCTATGCTAAACAGACCTACAATATCTAGACCTACAATATCTAGACCTACAATATCTAGACCTACAATATCTAGACCTACAA
>CAYUEE010000084.1:0-19341 GCA_964443615.1 uncultured bacterium
TAACAGCTTCTTGAAACGCTGCTGCCGCCGCTACTTGATCATCCTGATGGCGATGTAACATCCCAAGACAATGGTATGCGGTTGCATGGGTATGGCTGGAGTAATTGGATCCTTGTCTAGGCAACTGCAAAAGGGTGAGACAATACTGTTTAGCCCTCTCAAGATGGCCCAAGTCGATCTCCACTAAACCCAGGTTGTACAACGTATCGGCATGATCAGGATCCAACTCCAACACAGTTTCGTAGACCGCCTTTGCTTCAGATAACTGGCCTTCGCCTTTCAAGGTGTGACCTAAGCTGGCTTGAGCTTGAACTAGAGCCTGGGTTGAGGAGTCAGGATCCAGCTGGGCCGCTCGATTAAAGGCTTGAATAGCCTCTGGCAATTGACCTTGACGATTCAACACATGACCGAGACGTTGATACGCTTGACTGTAATTCGGATCCAGTTCAGTGGCACGTTGGTAAGAGGCTACTGCTTCCACAAGGACACCTGTCTTATCCAAAACTACCCCACGGTTGTAGTGTGTTTTCGCCTGCGAAGGATCCAGCTCTAGGGCTCGATTGTAAGCTGCGACGGATTCATCAAATAAGCCCTGTTCGTCATAGAGAAATCCTAGGGTTTGATAGGCCACTGCATTGTCAGGATCCATATCAACTGCCTGCTCGTAAACCTCAATGGCGGCTTTAAGCTGACCTTGTAACGTTAAGACTCGGCCTAGGCTGATATGGGTAATAACATCATTTGGATCCCAGTCTAATGCGTGCTGGAAAGACCGAATCGCCTCTCGGAAACGTCCTTGATCGGTTAGAGCAATACCCAAGGCTGTATGAACAGATGCCAGGGTTGGATCCAGTTTCAATACCGCCTCGTAGGCCTCGATAGCAGCTGAAATTTGTCCCTGACCGTATAAAGCTAGACCAAGGTTGTAGCGAGTGGAAGTATCACTGGGCGCTAGCTGTAGAGCCTGCCGATACGCTGCAATAGCCTCAGTATAATTCTCCTGCTTGGTTAGGGTGTTGGCAAGGTTGGCGTAGGCTGAGATAATGGTATCGTCCAGCGCTAGTGCTTGATGGAATGTTTCAATCGCCTCATTGAACTGGCCTTGATCTTTAAGTACCACTCCCAGTGCAATGAAGACCAACGGATCCTGATCATCCCAACGCAGCGATTGGCGAAGTGAATCGATAGCCAAGTCCAATTGCCCTTGATTGTAGTAGATGACACCCAAGTTGTAGAATGCCTCAGCATGCTCAGGGGCCAGTTGAATACATTTAGTGTAGGCTTCAATAGCCTCATCAAGGAGACCTTGCTCCTTTAACACAACTCCTAGATGAAAGTAAGCTCGGGCCTCAGCAGGATCCAGTTGTAGCGCACTTTGAAAAGACTCAACAGCCTCATCTAAACGATTGTAGGCTCTAAACGTTTGTCCCAAAGCCAGGTACGTGTCAACATCATTAGGGTCAAGAGCTAACGCTTTGTTGAAGGTGGCAATCGCATCTCCTAGGCGGCCTTGTGTTCTAAAGGCTTGCCCCAGAGCAGTATGAGCAGTAGCATCATCCGGTTCTAAACGGATTACCTGTTCAAATGCCGCAATCGCCTCTTCCATCTCCCCTTGATAGTACAGAGCAATCCCCAAGTTTTTCTGGGCTAGCGGGTTATAGGGTTCCTCTTCTAACACTTGGTTCCATAGCAAGACAGCTTGCTCATAATCCCCTGCCTGTCGTGCTGTAATCGCTTGTCGAGAGAGTTCACCCACAGATTGCGCCTGCACAGATAGTCCCCACCCACTGACCAACAGGATCCCAAGACTACACTGAACGAACCACTGTCTACCCATGTCTGAATTCACCCCTCTAATCCTAGATCACGGCCCAGATCACAATCGGATCCTTACCTGTGACACCTTGACCTGACACATCTTGACCTGACACATCTTGACCTGACACATCTTGAGCTTACATACCTTGAAATTACACAGTTTTGGCCCTACACATCTTGAGCTTACGCGCTTTGAACCTACATATCTTAAACCTGTACACTTTGAATCTACACTTTGAATCTACACTTTGAATCTACACTTTGAACTGACGGTCTACTTCCCCGGCGGCCCGATGCACTAACGCATGACGAGCCACCAATGCGTTCAAATCCTTAGCATATCCACCTCCGATGACACAAGCAACTGGATATCCCTGGGAAATACATGCGCTCAACACCTGCATATCCCGTCGGAAAAGTCCACCATCGGTTAAAGCTAGTTTCCCCAACACATCATCTGCGTGCGGATCAACACCGGCATCATAAAGCACCAAATCGGGCTTCACCTGAGACAACAGGTCAGGCAAGTATTGGTCTAGTGTGCGAAGGTAATCATCATCCTCCAATCCAGCGGGAAGTGCCACGTCTAGATCGCTGACTTGTTTTGTCCCCGGAAAGTTCACACCACAGTGCATCGAAAAGGTAAATACCGACGGATCCTCACGAAAAATGTAGGCGGTCCCATCCCCTTGGTGCACATCAAGATCAATGATTAGGATCCGTTCCACTAATCCTTGTTTTTGTAAGACACGGGACGCAATCGCTAAGTCATTGAAAATGCAGAACCCAGACCCGTATGCCGGAAAGGCATGATGAGTTCCCCCGGCTGTGTTGCAAGCAATACCATACTCAAGGGCCAGCTGAGCTGCTAATACCGTTCCACCCACAGCCACACAGGTTCGATTCGCCAAAGAGGGGGACCAGGGTAGCCCAATGCGGCGTTGAGCTCTAGGATCTAGTGTCCCTTGACAGTAAGCCTGAATGTAATCGCGATCATGGACGTATTCCAGCCAGGTCTCTGGGGGACGATCTGGATAATAGACATGGTCTGGGAGTGCAATCCGATGGTGCAGCAGGTAGTCCCGTAACATCCGAAACTTCGGCATGGGGAAACGATGGCTCACCGGCAACGGAGCCACGTAATCGGTGTGATAGACAAATGCAACAGCCATTGAAATGCAATCAGTCCTGCAACGAGTTGTGTAACACGTCCTGTAATCAGCCTTGTAGCAGCCCTGTGACGGTGGAGTCCACCCTTAAGTAAGATGACGCTAAACCGACTAGCGCTGTCTCAGCCTAGTGCTTATCTTAAGTAAAGTGCTGATGTCGTGGCTGGAGCACCGTGCTATGCCCCCTCGTACAACCCATTCCTCGGATCCCTTCTTACAGCGGGTATTAGCCGATCGCTATCATCTCACCCAGTTACTGGGACGAGGCGCGATGGGTCGGGTCTACTTGGCTGAGGACCAGCAGCTGGGTCGGGTACCGGTCGCTGTTAAGGTATTGGCCCATACCCTAGAGGATCCTAAAGCCTATCAACGATTCGAGCGGGAAGCCCAGGCGGGAGCCGGCTTAGGCCATAAAAGCCTGCATATTGTTCGCGTCAATGACTATGGTGTCACGGCAGAAGGAATCCCGTTCTATGTCATGGAATACGTTAAGGGTCAGTCCCTGGCGGCCATTCTGGAGGAGGGCTCTCTCTCGTTAGCTCGCTTTCTCCCCCTGGCCCGTCATCTGGCCTTAGGACTCAAAGCTGCCCATGATGGTGTTGAACTAGAAGGTCGCACGGTACAGGTTGTCCATCGAGACCTTAAACCCGCTAATGTCCTGGTTGTTCCCGATGACAGTTTAGGAGAGATGGCGAAGCTCCTCGATTTCGGAATCGCTAAGCTCCTCAGTTCAACAGGAACGGCCAGTATCACGCATGCCTACGTCGGCACCCTGGCCTACTCCTCGCCAGAACAGCTGGAAGGTCTACCCTTAGATCCACGTTCCGACCTCTACAGCCTCGGCATTATCTACTACCAAATGCTCGCGGGACAATTCCCAGTTATGGCCAAGACGGACTCATTTCCCGGATGGTACCAGGCTCACCTCAAACAAAAGCCGGTCCCTCTCGATAGTGCTGCTCCCGTCGCCATTCCAGCTCAGATTTCCAACTTGGTCATGGCTTGCCTCCACAAGGATCCCAATCGCCGACCTCAATCAGCCGCTGAGATTATCTCCATCCTCGACAACTTTAAAGCCGGCCACACGGCTTCCCCTCCTGCTAATCCAGTCTCCCAGGCAATGGCAGCCGCAGGATCCGTACTCCATCAGGCGACCCAAGATGGGACTCGGCGACTAGGTGCCTCCTCTGGTTATTCCCCCTCTCCTGACTCGCTTACGTGGACAGACCGACTGATCCCTCTAGCCGCAGGAGGATTAGTGGCGATGATCTGTGTGGGGTTAGGATGGGGCACCGTTCAATGGTTAGCTCAGGATCCCTCTCAACAGTCCGGATCATCAGAACCCACTCTTCTATCAGAGCCCGCCGCCACCCCTTTAGTCTCGGCCGCCGCTACAATTCTTGAAGCAGGGATCCAGGCATTCGAGGCAGTAAATTACGAACAAGCCGTCACGAATTTTGAACAGGCTCTGGCCGACGATGCGACCTCCACCGAAGCCCAAGCCTGGTTGAGTCGAGCTCAAACCGCCCAGTCTCAAGCGACCCCAGGGGTTCCATCTATTCCAGGGTCTGCTCCCACATCTCCAACGGTAGCAGCAGCGGACCTGGCCCAGTCTCCTGAACTACAAGGATCCGTGCTGGCCCCATCCTCTGAGGGATCCTTGACTCCAGTACGGGATGCCAATACCGTGAAGACCTTTCCCGTTAGCATTGCTCGGACCTCGGTCCGCTCTGAGTTGGGAGACCCTACAGATTCGGGTCAAGGACAATGGCCTAATACTGTGTATGACCGCTATGTACTGCCTGTGGATGGTTTAGCAAGCCCAGTTGATCTCATCTTCACGTACGACAGTCAGAGCCTCGCCATTGAGCATACCGCCGCTGTCTTACCCACGCAGAGCACATCAACGCTAGGGTCAGCATTACTTGAAGACATGCTGCAGGCAACTCTGCCCCCCCGCATCGCCATGAGCCTACCAGGGGTCCAGCAAGGACTATTGCGCCAGCGGCCCTTCCGCTATCAAAACCTGATTGGTGTAGTGGAACAGGTCAATGCCAGTCAGGTACGGATCGCAACCTGGGATGCCATTCTTCAGGCTGGTATTAGTGCGGACGGATCCTCTGTTAACGTCAATGTGGAGCTGGGAGACACGTCGATTGATGTACAAGCCCCCCTCCAGAACCTCAGTAACCTCTTTCAACAGACGCGCGAGCAGTTGACCCGGGAGGCCAGGGATTCTGGACTAACAACACTAGAAGAGCTCAGAGAGCGCGGTAAACGAGATTAGTGACGACTAGTGACCTGGTTCACCTGCTGTGATCAGAGGGCTCGTTATCATGAAAAGCAGGGATCACCCGAACTAGGGATGTGTTTGGGGTTACAGGATCCTTCGTCATTCCAGGGATCCTACCTGGGCCAATCATCTACCGCGTGAGTGCCATGTCAACCCCTTCTGAACCCTCCCTACTGCAAACGGTCACTCAATGGTTTTCCAGGAAGCTCCCACACCTCCCACAGGGCACCCGCCGGCTAGAAAGCCCGGCCCCACCGCTGAAGCAGACAGCTCGCGTCCAAATGAAGGTGATGGTGCCACAGGAACATCCCCGCTCAGTGACGCTCGACCACACCCCTGTCTACATCGGTCGCCAAAAGGCCTGTGAAATCTGTATTCCCTCCGATTCTGTTAGCAAAGTCCACGCCTTTATTCAGCCCCAAGACGGGATCCCTCGCCTCATCTGGCATTGGTTCGGTCGCCATCCAGCACGCTATGTGTTAACCGATGAAGGATCCACCAACGGCGTTTACAGAGGACAGCGGCGTCTACAACGGATTGCCTTGGCGCACAATGTGTCCATTACTCTCGGTCCCCCCCGGGATCCGGATACTGTCCGGTTACACATTTCGGATCCGCCCCCGTTGTTAACGTACGTGGCCCGGATGGTGTGGAGTAGCGTTGGTGTGGCTGCTTTGATTGCAGTGGGATGGGCCACCCAGGAATGGTCGGAGATTCAAGTTAACCCGTTACCGGATACCACGCGGGGGCCACTCATCGTTGTAGCAGGCGATCGGCAAACGGAATTACGGCGGACGGCTCAGGATAATTATCGACCGTTAGATGGGTTGGAGGACTATGGATCCTTGCTACCCAAGGTGGTAGTCGCCGCAGAAGACCATCGCTTTCGCCGTCACTGGGGGGTGGATTTGATTGGGATCTTGAGGGCCGCGATCGTAAATGTGCAAGCGGGTACGGTGCAACAGGGTGGGAGCTCGATTACCCAGCAGCTAGCCCGAACGATATTGCGTGACTACACTGGCACCGATAATACCTTAGGGCGTAAAGTTCGAGAGGCCCTCGCTGCGTTGAAATTGGAATGGCACTACTCGAAAGATGAACTGCTCACCCTCTATTTAAACAATGTCTACCTAGGCAATGGCCTCTACGGGTTTGAATCAGCGTCTCGGTACTACTTTGGAGTGCCCTCTAGACAGTTAGATTTATCACAGGCTGCGACACTCGCCTCCATTTTGCCTGCACCGAATGCTTTCAACCCAGTCACGAATCTAGATGCCGCGCTACGGGGGCGAGACCGGGTCTTGGAACGATTACGTCAACTCCGCCTGGTGGATCAGGGTGAGGTTGAACGGGCTCGACGCAGTCGCTTGCTGTTGAATCCTGATTTGGAAGCGGCTAGTGCTACAATTGCGCCCTATTTCTTCGCAGCAGTGTTGGAGGAATTGAACGAGTTACTCGGGGCGGATTTAGCGGCAGAAGGGGATTTCTTGGTCGAGACCTCCTTGCAGCTGTCCCTGCAGCAAACAGCAGAAGAGTCGCTGGCTCAAGCCATTGAAACAGTCGGATCCCAGTATCAATTTTCCCAAGGCGCCTTGGTTACCCTTGATAGCTCTACCGGTGAAGTACTGGCCTTGGTTGGAGGCGTGGACTATCAATCCAACCAGTTCAATCGTGTGACTCAAGCCCTGCGGCAACCTGGCTCCACCTTCAAAGTGTTTGCCTTTACCCGAGCCTTGGAAGAGGGCATTCCACCCTCCTCTGTGTATGATTGCAGTGCTTTGCGGTGGGGAGGCCAGACGTTTACGGGATGCCGATCGGGAGCGGGAGCAATGACGTTGCATCAGGGATTGGTACTGTCTGAAAATGTAGTGGCTTTGCGGGTAGCTCAACGGGTGGGCCTAGAGAGGGTGATTGACACGGCAGCGGCGATGGGTATTGAAACTGTGTTGCCACCTTATCCCTCGTTGATCCTAGGAGCGGTTGAAGTCAATCTGTTGGAGCTGACGGGCGCCTACGGAACACTGGCCAACCGAGGGACTCACATGAAACCCCATACCATTCGGCGAGTGTACGATACGCAAGATTGCAGTAACCCTAATGATTGGCAAACCTGTCGCCTAATCTACCCAGCTCCAACTGAAAATCCAGGGCATCCACGGGTGGTGGTTTCAACGTCAGTAGCGGACACTATGACTCTAATGTTGCAGGATGTCGTTCAATCAGGAACTGGACGGGCGGCGCAGGTGGGGCGTGGAGAAGCAGGCAAAACAGGCACGACAACCTCGAACAAGGATCTTCTCTTCGTCGGCTATCTACCACAGGGACCTGTAACGGGCATATGGCTAGGGAATGATGATGCAACACCCACACAGGGCAGTAGTGCACAGGCTGCTCAAGTTTGGGGGCAATACATGCTCAATGCAGGTCAGGTGATTGGATCCCTCTAGGTCTCTACGATCAATCGCACTAGATCGACTGCGGGAGACTGCTAAGAGGATGTCTGGAGATCAACTGTGACCGTCCTAGAGCCGACTTTGACCCTACTGGAGATCAACTGCGACCTTCCCAGAGCCAACGTTGACCCTACTGGAGATCAACTGTGACCGTCCTAGAGCCGACTTTGACCCCATAGGAGATCAACTGTGACCGTCCTAGAGCCAACGTTGACCCCATAGGAGATCAACTTTGACCGTCCTGGAGATCAACTTTGAGCCTCCCAATCATCAACTTTGACCTTCCTAGACATCAACCTCGAGCCCCCAATCATCAGCTTTGACCTTCCTAGAGATCAACCTTGAGCTCCTAATCATCAACCTTGAGCTTTGACGGATCCGTATTACCCTCTTGAAACCAACCGTAGCCTGATCAGCACCGGATCCAGCCTCCCACTTAGCTTATCGAACCGTATTTATAATCTTTGGCAGTGAGTCCCGCTCTACCATGACACCAATCCTCCAAACACCTCGTCTGACTCTGGTACCTATCACAGCTGAGCATACGGATCCGTTGCATCGCATGTGGACCACAGCAGGAGTGCGTCAGTATTTATTTGATGATGAGATCCTGCCCTGGGAGACCGTTATCGAGCTTGTCGCTCAAAGTGAATCCGCCTTTGCCTCAGGGGAGTACGGATTGTGGATAGCTCAGGATCCTCAAACCCAAGCTTGGGTGGGATTTACGGGCTACTGGCCTTTCTTTGACCCACCTCAAATTCAATTACTATTCGGACTAGATCCGCAATTCTGGGGTCGGGGCTTTGCACAAGAGATGGCCCAACCTCTGATTGATTACGGCTTTGAGCACTATGGGTTTAAGTGGATCCTGGCGGACTGCGATGAACCCAACCGGCGGTCCCAACGGGTCCTGGAGATTCTGGGGTTTCAGTTTCAACATCGGCATAGCCATAATGGCAAACCCACATTGCACTACCTGCTACCTCATCCCTCAAGGGTTAGGCACTCCCCCAATTAGCGAATCTCGTATCTGCATCGACCTAGGCAATCGAACGATCTACGATAGAGGGCAGCTCTTGTGAGGTTAGCTATGAAGAATGCAGGATTTTGGGGCATTGCGGTCGTCGGGGTTGTCCTAGACCAGATTACGAAACAGTGGGCTGTCGCTCGACTGCTCAACGGATCCGAAATTCAGCTCTGGCCGACTGTCTTCCACCTCACCTACACCGAAAACACCGGTGCAGCCTGGAGCTTATTCGAAGAATCTGGCGGGTTCCTGAAGTGGATCTCGTTAGCAGTCTCCATCGGTTTGGTAATCTTTGGGATCCGAGGGCCAAGAATGTCACGCTGGGAGCAGGCGGGATACGGGTTGATCCTGGCCGGGGCGGTTGGTAATGGCATTGACCGGTTCGTCCAAGGCTATGTCGTCGACTTCTTTAATTTTGTACTGATTCAATTCCCCGTTTTCAATATCGCCGATGCCGCTATCAATGTGGGTGTCGCATGTCTCTTAATCAGTACCTTTTTACAACCCGATCCATCTCAGATCCCTGATACTCAGGCCACCTCCACAGAAGCTGAAAACACTCAGCACCCTGAGCAGACCCAAGTTAAGTAGGCCATTGGGCAGAGGAGCCGTTGAGTTCAGTGGCCCATTTGAATAGGGCTTTGTAAACAGTCAAGCTTAGGTTTGCTCCACTCTAGGAAACAGTTGGGGAGCTTTCTCGTTTAAGCAGTAGGCTAGCGACAATAATCCCAATCACAGCTAAAAGTGCCATAGGATAAAATACAAAGGTGTACGACCCAAACACATCTCGGACGCGGCCTGTCACCAAGGTTCCAATCAAAGCACCAACCCCATAAGCTGTAAAGACAATGCCATAGTTGAGGGCATACTGGTCCGGATTAAAAAAGCGCAGTGTTATGGTTGGAGCCATAGCTAGCCATCCTCCCAGACAGAACCAGAACAAGCAGAAAGCAATGAGATAGAGCCCGACCTGGCCCGTGTGAGCATTCACCATCAAGGCACAGGCCATCAAGATCAGTACATAGGATCCAATGGCAATAAAGTGAGGCTTAAATCGATCAGTCAACCAACCAAACAACGGTCGGCTCACTCCATTAAATAGCGCAAACAAAGATACACTACTGGCTGCTACCGTCGGATTAATATTAATGATTTCCTCCCCTACTGGGCTAGAAATTCCGATTGCACTTAACCCTACTAAAGTGCCGATCGCGTAGCAGATCCACAGACCATAGAATGATCGACTTTTAAACATGTTGCGAGGATAGATTGGAGTGGAAAGGGCTCGCCGAGCGGCAACGGACTGTTGAGGATGCCAGTCTCTAGGGGGCAACTTCATTGATAGAGCAATAGCTAAAATAATAGCGGTGAAAACAATACCGAGAATACGCAAGGTTGGTCGAACAGTGTAGACACTGATGAGTTGGTTGGCCAGGGGAGCAGTGATGAGCGGCGACAATCCAAATCCAACAATCGTTAATCCCACTGCTAATCCTTTTTTGTCCGGAAACCAGCGAGACATCACAACCATAGGCACACCATAGGCAATGCCAATCCCAGTTCCACCAATCATTCCATAGCTGAGGATTAACACACCAATATGGGTTGCGAAGCTGGACAGGATGTAGCCTAAACCAACAACAATCCCTCCAATTGCAGTCGTGATACGGGGGCCAATCCGAGGAATATAAAAACCAGCAATGGGCATAAATGCAGCATAGAAAACCAACACAAAGGTGTACGGCAGTAGGCTTTCTGTTGCACTAATACTCAGTTCGTTTTCCAAGGGAGTTCTGAAAATGCTCCAGGAGTACACACTACCCAGGCAAAGCAGTACACTCATTCCCAAAGGAATCAAAAGCCATCTGCCTTGCTCTGCAGGTCTTCCCAGGATCGTTATCGTTGGCTCATGATCAGCGAGTATACTCATAAGCTTTGATTCTCAGAGGATCGAGACTGGGGTTGATTGAACAAGAAAGATAGAAAGAGGACAATGCCACTTTGCCTACTCTACTTGACTCTCCATGCCTAGATTGTATAAGCAGTCGCCAGACCGGAGATAGAGAGGTAAGTTTAAATATCTGTTATAGAGCTGAAGTCCTTAGCGGGCGCTAGTATTCTGGCACTGAAAGGGCTACTCGAGTGTCCAACGCTGTTTGCTCAACTCGTGTGAAGGATCCGCAGCGGCAGAGTACAGACATTAGTAAAACAGTAAAACCCCAGTCGATCACAAGGATCCAACCGGGGTGTGAACTTGGGGAGAAGGCAGTTAGAGAGGATCCTGCCTTGTTAAACAATCAGCACTAGAACCCTTCGTAGGGAGAGGGGGGCTCCTGCTCTAGATCAGTCCAGCGTTCGGTTAAGGCCCATAACTGAATGTCATCGTTGTACTGCACAGCACCAATGGGGAATTCTGGGTGCGTGTACATCCCCCAATGGGCGCGAGTGAGGGTATCACCTGGAATCGCCGCCCGACGACCACTCCCTCGCATGATGGCTTGACCGTTCATCCACACCACGTACTCACCATCGGGCTGAGAGTAGTCCATCAATACTGTGAAGCGAACCCATTCGCCCTTGGGGAACTTGTTCGCATTCGGATCCACCAAGAAGTCAAAATTAATATGACCCATCTCCATGCGGCCATTCCCCTTCACCGACATCGTTACAGGCTGCCAACCGCTTTCATACACGTTGGACCAGGTAGCAAAGTGCATCCAGTGGAAATTAGCAGCATTCTCCCAATCCGCATACACGTAGAAACGGTTAACCAGGGGCATCGGTAAACCCTCCGGGTAATCGGAGAACACATCGGTATCATCATTCGTGTGCAAAATAGGGAAGGCCCCGTTGTTGGCGGTTGTATTCAAGTTGGAATGGATCCATGACTTGTACATGTAATCGCCACTGTAAGGTTGTACTGTGCTATCAGTTCCAGTCACCATCCAGGCGGCATCGGCGGATCCGAACTGACGGTCAACATACGGAGTAATGGACTCATCAATCGTCAGGTTTTCAATGCCAAAGGTACCTGTATATTCAGGAGTGCTAAAGTTAGTCACTGCTCCACGGTTGGAAGTGATGTCGAAGGTTTCAAAGCCACTGAAGTAGAGGGGGATCGCACTCGGAATACCGCTGTTGTCAACAATTGCAAACTGAATGGTCGTGCTTGGAATGGCCGCTCGGGTATCATTCAATGGTGTAGCTGTTAGGACATAACTGCCTTCAGACAGGTCTAGAACATTGTAGTCACCCAATCGATCACCACCGACAGCGTAGGGTGCGCTAGATTCGGTTCTCACGACGGCTCCATTCAATAGAAATTCAACGGATCCGTCATCAGTTGTCGTTGCAGCCTGGATATTCAGGTTTTCAGTGGGGAGTGTCGCCAAATCTATGACATCACCATCATTCAAGACTTGGATCGGTTCATTTGTATCAGCATTGATCAACACAAAGTTAGTGACATCAAAACGCTCTGAAACAACTGGCAACGGTGTTGGTGTAGTTACAGGGGTTGGCGTCGGTGTCGCAACGGGCGAGGCAGGCACAGTCAAGGTTAAAGTGACAGAGGGTCCCGCTCGACCCGCGTCATCGTAGGGAGTTGCAGTAACTTCATTAGTTCCAATCGCCAACGATAGCGGTGCATAGTTGCCCTGATCCTCGGAGCCCAGCGCGAAGGGTAGTGTAGTGTCGGTGTTAGTGGATCCTGGCAGAGTAAACTCAATACGGCTGACGTTCGGGCTGCCGTGGGCCACTACATTAATATTTGCGCTTGCTAGGAAGCCTAGATTGACCTCCCCAGACACGAGAGCATAATCAGGCACAACAGCATCCGTATCAGCGTTAACAACCGAGAATCCTAGAATTTCGGGGCCAGGGGATTGCCAGGCATAGGTCAGGGGGAAGAAAGCAGGCTCAAGTGCATTTCCCGCAGCATCAAAGGGTTTGGCAACCACCAAGTTGTGACCATAGTTGAAAACCCAGCGGCTTAAACCAAAGGATCCACTGGGCTCTAGTGTAAAAGGAGCCTGAGTATCGTCGTGGTGAAGGTCTTGATCATTCAGATAAAACTCAACCCGGGCAATATCGGATCCTGCATTCGCCATCAGATTACTACCCCGAGGTAAATCACGAGGCCTAAATTGAGTCGGCTCAGTGTAGGTGGCGATCTCACTGAATCCACCCCACTGTCCCTGAATCAGAGTGAATCCGTCAATTGAACGAGTATCAGGGGTTACACTTAAAGCCGTAAAGTTAGACTCATTAAACGCTACTTCACTCTCTATTACTGAGATATTCACTTCCTGGGCAGTAGTCACACTAGGCTCAACAGGAGCTACTGTAGTCTGAGCCCCATTGGACCCACAAGCGGCAGCCCATACACCCAGCAGCACAGAGGATCCAACTTGAATTGAAGCTTTAGCTAGAATCGAGGCCTTGGCTAATCGAGGAATACGCATGACTCTCACTCACTTGAATACTGCAGGAACACATCAACAGGTCGCACAAATTCAGGCGCACTAAAACCGCTCTTGACCGCAGCAAAGAGGATCCGGCACCTATTCAAAACCCTACAAACTGGAATCTAGATACAGGTCTAGACTTAAAAACCTTGGAGCCACTCAGCCAAACCTTGCAGCTACTTCTAAACCACTCAAGGACGACCGTAATGGCCTTCTCTCGGTATCCATACCTAGGTAACCCAAATCCGGCTAAAAGTTATCAGCTCCACCGAACTTTTTTCATGGAAAGATTAATCAATGGATTAACTTCACACAGGCTTCACAGTACCACACCCTTTCGACTTGAGATGACTGTTGACTCATCATCGAGGTTGCACCAAACCCAGTACTCAGCAAATCGGCTAGCAGAAAACACGCAAATTTAGGGGAAGTAGGCCAGAAAGACTACAGCCTGGCGCAAGTGCCTAGGATCCTTGAGGCAGAAATCTTTTTAGAAACCAGAGCCTTAATGGGTAAGTAGATATACTGACTTCACACAGTAGTCAGTACGACCAAGATTGTATATGTAAGTGTGATATTGAGCAGGACAGTGGATTTGCTTGACAGCACGGGATTTCTGTAGGGACTCTGT
Source organism: uncultured bacterium (assembly GCA_964443615.1). Lineage (GTDB taxonomy): Bacteria > Cyanobacteriota > Cyanobacteriia > Thermostichales > Thermostichaceae > CAYSWV01. Next base: position 13,858 of record CAYUEE010000084.1, read on the forward strand.
TTTTTGAGGGAATGCTGACATTAGCTAATCTCTAGCACGGCAATGTAAAGTTCTTATTTAGAGAGGGGCATGATCTAGAGGTGAGAGTAGCGGAGCACCATGTCAGGTCGGGTTGGGCTGGTAGCTATTGGTCGGAATGAAGGAGAGCGTCTGCGTCGCTGTCTGAAATCGGTCGAGTCTCGGGTTGATCGCAGTATCTACGTGGATTCAGGATCCTCGGACGACAGTGTGGCCTTGGCACAATCTCTCGATGTCGAAGTCGTCACCCTAGATATGTCGATTCCGTTTACAGCGGCCAGGGCCCGCAATGCTGGATTTAATCAATTGCTAGACGGATCCGAGAAGCTGGAATATGTCCAATTTGTCGATGGGGATTGTGAAGTTGTGGAGGGTTGGATTGAATCAGCCCTGGAGTATTTAGATACCCATCCTGAGGCTGCGGTGGTGTGTGGTCGTCGTCGAGAGCGCTATCCCCAAGCCTCTGTGTATAACCAGCTGTGTGATGTTGAGTGGGATACTCCGCCCGGTGAAGCTAAAGCCTGTGGAGGCGATGCCATGATGAGGATTGAGGCGTTCCAGGCTGTGGGCGGATTTAATGAGGGAATGATTGCTGGGGAAGAACCCGAACTCTGTTTCCGGTTTCGGCAGGCAGGATGGAAAGTGCAGCGATTGGCGGTGGAGATGACGTTGCACGATGCCGCAATGACTCAGCTCCGTCAGTGGTGGAAACGGGCGGTACGAGCAGGTCATGCCTATGCGGAAGGATCCTATCTCCACGGGCAGAGTGCGGAAAGCTACAATGTGCGCCCGAGTTTAAGTATTTGGCTATGGGGCTTCGCTGTACCTCTAATGGCCGTGGGCGGTAGTTGGCCAACATCTGGGTTGAGTTTGTTATTGTCTCTGGGCTACCTGCTTCTGGGCTATCGTGCCTATCAGCATACTGCTCGGCGGGGCTATTCCCCTCAAGTGGCATGGCAGTATGCTTTCTTCTGCACCCTGGGTAAGTTCCCCAATCTTCTGGGTCAATGCAAGTTTTATACAGATCAGTGGTTACAGCGGCAGAAGCAGCTGATTGAGTACAAGTGAGGCGTTAAGCCTAGTCCAAGTTAGTCCCCCTCAGCTAAGTTGGGGCCAGAGTTGAGCCACCCCAATTCTGTGCTTTAGGGTGAGCAGCTCTACGCAAAATCGGCGATGATAATGGAGGGGTGTTAACACTTCTTCACAATCGACTGCTAACCATTGGCTGAGATACAACTTTGACTATCCTACAGACCTTAGACGCCCACACGAAACGGAATTTAGGGATCCTCTTCCTCACCGGTCTCTTATTCTGGGCCAGCTTGTCTTCGATGTTACCGACGTTGCCACTCTACATTCAAGACTTGGGGGGCTCTAGTCGGGACGTGGGATTGGTAATGGGATCCTTTGCGATTGGGTTGCTGATCGCGCGGCCCCAGTTGGGGGTACTGACTGACAAGCGGGGCCGGAAGCTCACCATGATAATTGGGATGTTGGCTGTTTCACTACCACCTCTAGGCTACTGGTGGGTAGCCTCCATACCTGGCTCAATGCTCATTCGGGCGATTCATGGCGTCAGTATTGCAGCATTTGCAATGGCATACGTGGCGATGGTAGTAGATATTTCACCGGATGAGCATCGGGGTGAAGTCTTGGGTTACATGAGCCTGGTGAACCCGATGGGAACTGCGGTGGGACCAGCATTTGGCGGCTTTTTGCAGGAATATAGCGGGTATGGTCCGTTGTTTGCAACAGCGGCTGCAGTGGGGCTGATGGGTTTCGTGTGTTTGCTGCTAGTTCAAGAACCACGACGAAGTCCTGAGTCGGTCTCCTCTACACCAGTAGGCTACTGGGGATTGGTCGCCAGCCCTAGAGTCCTACCTTTAGCCGTCATGATGTTGTTTATCGGATTGGCGTTTGGATCCCTGGTAACGTTTGCCCCATTGGCCATCAAGCAGAGTGGGGTGGATCTGAACGTAGGCTTATTTTATACCACCTCCGCAATTGCGAGTTTCTCGATCCGTGTCTTTTCCGGCTCTGCGTCTGATCATTTTGGTCGAGGGCCTTTCATTACCCTTAGCCTGACGTTCTTCATTATTGCGATGGCGGTGTTCCAGAGTGCCGACTCCGTGGCGCTGTTTCTGTGTGCGGGCTTCATTGAGGGGATGGGGTTTGGGATTCTGATTCCAATGGTGTCGACCTTGGTGGCGGATCGTTCGGCAGCCCAGGAGCGAGCTCGGTTATTCAGTGCCTGTATGTTGGGGTTCGATATCGGGATTGGGTTAGCGGGGCCTGTGCTGGGATCCCTGGCGATAGACGGATCCTATCGGCCTGTTTTTATTGCAGCCAGTCTGCTGGCTCTGTCTTCATTAATTGTTTTTGTGACTAGTTCCAATACAACACTACCTCAATCCCTCCGCTTCGCCTTTGGGATTGGTCGAGATGTGTACGCAGTTAAAGACTACCGGCGGCGAGTGGAGAGTCTTAGTCACTAGCCTGGTTGGAATGGGACTCTTGCCCATCCCTAGTGCTGTCTCAACCTGACCTTAGGGGTATGACACCACTTGTGGGGCAATGGGACTTGTTGATTGCGACTGAGCCCCCTAAGCTTGAGATAACTCAGGATATGTATGTATCCACGGGACCGTTCAGACGTTGGGGGAGAGGATGATGTCTAACTTTGATGACTTGTTTGAAGTAAGCCAATCACGGCACTCCGAGCCGTCTGGATCCTGGCATGGTGAGCTCTCCAATGAAGCCCTCAAGCTCGACCCTCCCATCAAACCAGCTCTACGGGTAGAATTACCGGTTCTGACACCTGAGATGAAAATGATTGGATCTCGGACTTTGGAGTGGGCTGATCTGTCGGAGTTTAAAGAGCCAGGATCCTTGTCTTATCGAGTTCATGACGCACCGGATCCGTCTACCTCAGATTGGCCTACTGCAGAGCTAGACCCGCCGACTGATATCTACCGAGGTTTAGGAGACTCCACGGATGTCGAAGAATTAGTACACCATGTTGTCCAGGAGGTGATAACTCAGTTACGGCCCTGGCTGACCAATCGTTTTAAGCCAGTTGAGCCAGAGTTACCTGTATTACCCATAACCGAGTCTGACGGGGTAGAGAGTTCTGAGCCCCAGAGTGTGATGTCAGAGTTAACAGTTGAACCCTCATTGAACGTAGATAGGATCCCTGAATTTGATGTATCGAGATTTGATCACGTCCCTCACGCGAATCTTGGCGGGAACGGAGAGGTTGGTAGTTCAACTGAGTCCGTAGCGAGTCCGCAGCAAGTGCGTTGGTTACAGGGACAAGTCGATCTTTTATTGCTACGAGAGGAGAAATTTCAACGCCAGATTCAAAATCATGAAGCTGAGATTGAACACTTGCATCATGAGAAGGACATGCTGGAACAGGCTTTACTAGAATTGCCTGAGCTATATCGACGCAAGTTTATGGAACGACTGGAACCTGTACGAGAGCGAATTGAACAGATCCAAGCAGAGAATTATCAGCTACGAGTAGATATGCACGAGTTGAACTGTAAGCTACATCAAAAACAGCCTCTGGAGGATTTAGATCCGCCCCGTTGGACATTACGATTGCCACAGTTGCCCAGGTTAGGTCGGCACGACTAGCTAGATGTTGAGGTATTGGATGTTGAGACGTTAGACTGCATCACTGGGCTAGATCCTTTGCCAACTAGAGCCAAACGTGTCAGTTTGAATAAGAGTTCTATCATCTTCCTTAGCCCCCCTCACTGACATGGCTTACGACCCTCTACATTTGAAGTATCGGCCTCAACGGTTTGCCGATGTTGTGGGACAGGGTGCTGTTGTCAAAACATTGGCCAATGCGATTCGATTAGGTCGAATTGCCCCCGCCTATCTTTTTTGTGGCCCCCGAGGGACTGGAAAAACTTCATCTGCTCGGATCCTAGCAAAGTCTCTCAATTGTATCCAAGGCCCCACAGCAGATCCATGTAACGTCTGTGAACAGTGTGTTGCCATTACAACAGGATCCTCCCTAGATGTCATTGAAATTGATGCGGCTAGCAATACTGGGGTGGATAACATTCGAGAACTGATTGAACGAGCTCAGTTTGCGCCTGTGAATAGCCGTTATAAAGTATATGTGCTTGATGAAGTTCACATGCTGTCTACAGCAGCTTTCAATGCTCTACTGAAAACGTTAGAAGAGCCGCCTGAACATGTAGTCTTTATCCTTGCAACAACGGATCCTCAACGGGTCCTGCCTACAGTCATCTCACGCTGCCAGCGGTTTGATTATCGCCGAATCCCCCTGGAGGATATGACCCATCACCTTAGTACTATCGCTCAGCAGGAACGGATCCTGATTCAGCCGGAGGCGATTGAACTGATTGCGCAGCTGTCGCAGGGGGGGTTACGAGATGCAGAGAGCTTGTTAGACCAGTTGAGTCTCCTAGATAGCGAAATCAGGATTGACGAGGTGTGGGATCTGGTAGGGGCTGTACCGGAGCGGCAGCTTTTGCAGTTGATTGATGCTCTGCAGAGGCAAGATCCTGAGCAGGTCCTCACTCTAACTCGTCAGCTCCTCGATCATGGGAAAGAACCCCTGAGTCTGTTACAAAACCTAGCGAGTTTCTATCGTGACCTCCTGTTAGCAAAGTCAGCCCCTCAACGCCGGGACCTAGTAGCTCTGACTCAATCAACATGGGACGCACTTCAACAACGAGCACCTCACTACTCCACGACCAGGATCCTCGCCGTTCAAACTCATATCCGTCAGGCTGAGCCTCAGATTCGGCAAAGCAATCAACCCCGTCTCTGGCTCGAAATCACCCTACTTGACCTACTTCCTTTACTCACTTCAATTGAGGCCCCTCAACCTCAAAACGGATCCCAGCCCACTAGCTCTACCCTTCAGCCCACTCCACTGCCAGTCCAACCCATTTCTAGTAGACCCGCACCACAACCTGTATTGCCTCCAACATCAACCCCAGTAAGCCCTCCTTTAGTGCCGACACCTCAAACTCATCAGGAGGCCTCTCCAGTGTCTCCCACTCCAGCTCCTGCCATCGTCTCTACTATCTCTGTGCCTCCATCTTCCCCTACATCAGTCCTAAAACGTTTGTCAGATCATTGGGATACCTTCATCCAAAAGCTACCTCCTGTACCAAAAGGACGGATCCGTGTGAGTAAGCTAGCCCAGGAATCTGCTAATGAAATTGTGTTCTCTTTTCCAACAGAAGGCTTTGCCAAGATGGCTCGGGAAAAAGAGTCTGCGATCCAGCCAGTGCTTGAGGAGGTCTTAGGTCGCTCAATTAGTCTGAAGTTTACCGTAGAGGCACCAGGGCAAACCGGATCAGACTCCCCCATTCCCCCTGAACCTGTAGTCACACCGGACCGCCAACCAGTCCCCGTCACTGGCCCCATTCGCACTCCGGATCCCACTCCATCAACTCCGGATCCGCTCCCAACAGC
>CAYUEE010000085.1:0-19139 GCA_964443615.1 uncultured bacterium
GGGAGGCATAAGTCAATCGCTGAGAGGCACCCAGTCAATCGTTGGGAGGCACAGGTCAATGGCTGGGAGGCACAGGTCAATCGTTGGGAGGTACTAGGTCAGTTGAAATACAATGGGCTTGAGCTCGAACCCGTACTTTCAAAGCCATCGCTGCCAGCGCATAGCCGCCATCTGCTCCATCCACAAAATGAACCTGTTGACCGAACCGTTCAAAGACAAGACAGGTCATCAACGCCCGATTAGACACATGGGATCCGTAAACAAGTCGGTTTTCTTGATAGCGTGTCTCCAAGTAGTCGGTGAGAGCTTGCCGTTGTTGAGGTGTTCCCTTCAAAACCATCCGTAAGGCATCATCAAACTTTTCAATATCCGTCGCTGCCACCACCTGCTCTCGATAGGTTCCCCAATCTCCGTCTGGAGTCTTCAACTTGAACCGCATCATCCCCGCTGCCAGGACTGTGGTAACCAGGATCCAAACCCTTCCCAGCCAACGCTTCCAAGGATTCTGACCTGCCCCTTTCACGCGCACTTCTTTTTCCAGGTGAGTCAGAGTGAGATGGAGCTTTAACTGCTCAGGACTGCAGGGATGCCGCTGAGGTCGAGGTCCATAAATGGATTCAATCTGTTCAATCACCTCACCACATAGAGTCCACGGATCCGTTTCGGCTACTTGCACTAGCAGACTCACCACCTCACCCCCCGGGCTGGGAATATCCTGCCACCGGCATTCTAATCCCGAGTAATCAACATCAGGCCAGTTATACGCAGTGAGTTGATAGGGCACGCCTGCCGATGACTTGAGTAACTCTTCAAGATATTTCAGCCCCCCACCAGAGAACACCGCTTGAGCAAAGTTAGGCGACATCTGCAACTTCGCGATCCGGATTGTATGAGGTGTATCCTGCAGGATCCTGAGAGGCACCAGCGCCGCCCGCAAGTTGAGCTTAAATTGAGTAGCTGCTAGCCATTGGATTCCTTGTAAAGACTTCCGGGTGGGGTCAACTAAATGAGGAGGAATCAACAGTGAAGCCCCATCGCCACCAAAGATAAAGGGAATGGCATAGGGCCGAGTTGCATTTAGGACAACAGTAATTGAGCAGGCTGCAATGAGATTGACATCCTGATAGCGGCCTTGTTGAATTGCACGGGTGGATCCGATGATATCAGTGAAGGCAAAATACCAATCCGTTGGAACATCGTGAAAGTGGTCAGCATCAGCAATATCCCGCAACTGCTCAAGAAATGGCAGCTGAGCGTAGAAGGTTGAGGTATCGGTTGCTAAAACCACAGACTTTCTATCCTCCTCAGTGGGCATCAGCCTGAGACACCCCGAGTTTATCGTACTGTTGAGAGTGAGGATCCTTCTCGTCGTTGGGTAGAGTCGAATACATGCATTCAACATCTAAGTGCATTCAACATCTAAGTGCATTCAACATCTAAGTGCATTCAACATCCACATGCATTCAACATCTAGCTGGAGGTAATTTTAAGACTCCCCGGGCAAGATTCGAACTTGCGACCAATCGATTAACAGTCGACCGCTCTACCGCTGAGCTACCGAGGATTACTGACGCATTTGCCATGATAAGCGGCGGTGATATCGTTTGGCAAGTTTTTGGGCTGGATCCTAAAAGAGATTCCAGGATCCTCCTGATTCTGCGGCCCGAGCCGACCGAGTGGGGTGCTGCTCCGCCCGCCGCCGTCTGGAGGTGCCTTCTTCTACTGTATTAGCTGTAATCACTTCGTAGAGAATTGCTCGCTTATCAGGAGAGGGGCCTCGGCGCAGGATCCGTCCCAACCGCTGAATAAACTGACGTGTCGAACCCGTACCGGCTAGAACAATAGCTATCCGAGCATCCGGCACATCCACCCCCTCATCGAGAACGTTGGCCACCACTAGGGTTACGTAGGATCCTTGGCGACATTGAGTCAGAATGTAGTGTCGTTCTTTAACAGGAGTCTGGTGCGTGATTGCGGGGATCAGAAACTCTTGAGATAGGCGGTAAACCGTGGCGTTATCATTTGTGAAAATTAGAGTTTTGTCAGGATAATGACGAGCGAGCAATTCCTCTGTAACCCGTAGCTTACTGTCCGTGCCCAGAGCAATAGCTTTCGCTTCATGGTGCGCAAGCATCGCCTGGCGACCTTCATCTGACCGGGCACTGACCTGCACAAATCGCTGCCATCCCTTCAATCCTGCCAACGAAATCTGGGCACTTTGCAGAAAAGTATTGCGCTTGGCCATCAATGCTTGATAGCGGACCTGTTCATGTTCAGAGAGCTCTACCTTGATTTGCACAAGGTCATAGGGAGCCAACGCCAACCCTGATAATTCAGTAGCTGTTTTACTGTAAACAATCGGACCAATTAAAGTATGCAAATCTTCGTGTCGACCATCGGCTCGATCCGGTGTAGCCGTTAATCCCAGCCGATAAGGTGCGATAGCATACTCTGCCGTCACTCGATTGAAATCACTGGGCAAATGATGACACTCGTCAAATACAATCAATCCGTACCGATTTCCAATACTCTCTGCGTGGATTGCCGCACTATCATAAGTCGCCACTAACACAGCCGACCGATCTCGGGATCCTCCCCCCAACAATCCCACCTCTAACTGCGGAAAAGCTGATTTCAAATGCGTATACCACTGGTGCATCAAGTCTAATGTGGGCACCACCACCAACGTACTCCGGGCTGTTGATTGCATCGCTAACTGAGCGAGATAAGTCTTTCCTGCCGCTGTGGGTAGAACCACCACACCACGACCGTTAGCGTCCTGCCACGCTTGCAACGATTCCTGTTGGTGCTGATACGGATCCCACTGAATCGCTGCCGTCATGTCCAACGGTTCAAATCCAACGGCTTGATCGTCAAATCGGGATCCGTCCGTTTCCAGGCTTTGAGTTAACTCAGCGTAGGCTATCGCCGGGATCCGAAACCGCTCAATGCGATCATCCCAAGTCGCGTAATGGATCCAGGCCTTACCTCGGGGGGGTGGATGCAGGATTAAGGTACCGCGATCGTACGTTAGCCTAGGGAGTCGAGGCATGGTACTAGCAGCGTCGGGTTACCCGTAACGCACCTGGGTTCCCGAGATCACCTACCAATTGCAAATACCGGCCGTTGGCGTGCAAGTGACGTGCGATCTTATAGACAATCTCCACTTGATCCCCAGCCTTTATCCGGTCAGCTAACTCTGGCAGCGATAAGGATTCAGCTTCCAACTGCACACAGTTAATCATGGCTTTCTGCAAATCTAATACAGCACCTGCTGCCTTTTTCCCTGCTTCTACCCCAGGCTGGTGGTAGGCATTAATGTTGATCAAAGACGCATAGAAGCCCACAGCCCTTTCATAGAGAGCAATCAATGCACCAATGTGGCGGGGTGAAACAGTCGGGATTGTCACTGTTATCGAGTCTCGCTGATTGTCATACAATGCTTGTCGGGTGCCTTGCATAAAGCCGCTGAGGAAGTCACCGATGGAGACATGGGGTTCTAGCTCAGGCGAGGATCCGTCACGATCTTGCAAAACTTCAATAAAGGTCACGAAGAAATTATTAATCCCATCCCGCAGTTGTTGAACGTACGCATGTTGATCCGTAGATCCTTTATTGCCATAAACGGCGATACCTTGGTTGACGATATTGCCATCTAGGTCATGAGCCTTACCGAGGGACTCCATCACCAGCTGTTGGAGATAGCGACTGAGGAGAAGTAAGCGATCCTTGTAGGGTAGGATCACCATGTCTTTTAGCCCGTGTCCTTCTCCTTCCGCGTACCAGGCAAGGGCGAGCAACGCAGACGGGTTTGTTTGGATATCTTCCACGCGTGTCGCAACGTCCATCTCTGCTGCTCCCGCTAGCAATTGACGAATGTCAATACCTTGTAAAGCCGCTGGCAACAGCCCGACAGAGGAGAGTTCAGACGTTCGCCCCCCGACCCAATCGAAAATTGGGAAGGATCCTAACCATCCCTCTGACTGGCTCAGATGGTCGAGTTTGCTCCCGGCGCCGGTGACTGCAATTGCATGCTTAGGGAACGGGACCCTAGCCTGATCAAACACATGCCGAACTTCATGTAAGCCGTTATTGGGTTCCGGAGTCCCACCCGATTTCGACGCTATCGCCACTAATGTTGAACTGAGCTGGTTTTTCAAGGGTAACAAAACTCGATCCACGCCATCGGGATCCGTATTATCAATGAAGTGAATTTGAATAGGAGGCTGGTCAGGTGCTAGGGCATCTGCGGCAAACTGGGGACCCAGAGCTGACCCGCCAATCCCGATCCAGATTAAGTGTTCAAAACGGGATCCCGTTGAAGATACCAGGGATCCGGTATGGACATCTTTGGCAAAAGATTCAATTTTGTGAATGGCTGACTCAATAGCCTCACCCACCTCTGTCCGTGGCGCTAACTGGGGGGAGCGTAACCAATAGTGACCCACTTGACGATGCTCATCAGGATTAGCAATAGCACCATTCTCTAGCGCCTTCATATCCGCGAAAGCCCTCTGGAAGCCAGGGCGTAGGCTCTCCACTAGCTCAGGAGTGAAACGGATCCGGCTCACATCAACGAAGATATCCAGCGAGGCATGGTAGTACAGCCAGTCCTGATACCGTTGCCATAGCTCAGCAGATGCCATAGGTGAGTGCCCCTTCCCAAAACTCTAAAGACCGACTATCAAGTGCTAGGTTACCGGTAGTCTAGGCGAAAGCGTGACCCCAAATACAGAGCTTAAGGAAGTTCTCAGGTGTGTTCGACGAGATCGTAACGGAGTATCAGCCATACAAACGCATGTTAATAAATGTGAAAAACGGATCCATACCCGTCATGACCTCAAAGCCAGATAGTACCTGGAGCAGACCAGAATCATAGACTGGAAGGATCCGGGTTGAGAGTGGGTTGAGAGTGGAGACCAGATTAATGTAGCTAGTTTTAGTCTGGTCTATTCAAATTGCTAGAGCAATCGCCAGAGCCACTGAATGGTGAACCTAACTGAGATGAGCTGAACTAGATTAAACGGTAACGGGCGCATCGACATATATAGTGGGCTCATGAATGTTGAACTTAATACCATAGTCTGCCAGCTTTTTAGAGATGTTTTCGTTAGCCAGATTAAGCAACTGCTTCCGAAGTTCAATGGAGTTATCTCGAGAGCCCAAGATGAAGAAGCTGACTCTAGCCCTTGACGGAGATCGACCATTCTCTGGCTCCAAGAAGGAAATATCAGTACTGCCTGGGTCAATACCGAAGACAGACTCAGTTCCTTCCACAATAACCTGTTGAACTAACGCTTCATCTTGGCTATCCAATCCTCGTTCAAAGTCGAAATAGAGCATGACCATAACCTTCTTTGCCATTGATAAGTTCTCAATCTCAGAACTCACCAAATTAGAGTTTGGCACCACGAGAACTGTACTTTTAGCTGCCGTTCGGATCTTAGTTGAGCGTAACCCAATAGACTCAATCCGACCTAACTGATTGTCCGACAAGCGAATATAGTCACCCTGGACAAAGGGTCGGTCTAGATAAATTACGATCGTACTCAATAGCTGCTCCAGAATCTTCTGTGCGGCAAAAGCAACAGCAACACCACCAAGTCCAAAACTAGCCAATAGACCGACTAAATTAAACTCTTGACTCTGGGCAAAGGCAAGCAGGGCGATGAAAATGATAACTATGTTTGCCGCTGTCTCAAAGACGAGCAGGAGGTCATCAACTTCCAGCCCCATCCGGCGCAAAAAGTCGATCCCGTAGGCCCGCACTACTTGTTTGGCCACACGTGAAGCCAGCCAAGCCAAACTCAGAATAACGGCGAGATCGGCGAATGGTCGCAAGAAGCCATACAAAGCCTCATAGGGATTCAACCAATTCAAGGTTAGAGACAACAGTAGCAATGTTCCAGATAAGCGAAACAGGTCCTCTAGAGGTTGAATCACATTCTCGTAAATGCCAGCAACTGACTTTGGGAAAAACCGATCAACTGCAGCGTTAGCTAGCTTGGGAGTCAATCGCCCAATAAGCAACGATAAAAAAACAAAGAAAGCAAACGTAGCAATGCGGGGGCCTTCTGACTGAACTACATCAATCTGGAAAAAGCTTTCTAGTGCCCTCCATGCCGACTCAAAAAACTCTGACATGGTTCTCTCCTTAAGGTTTCAATAGCAGTAGGCTTAGCTCACCAACGAACTTTAAACAGTGACGGAGGAATCAACATAAATGGTAGGCTCCTCAATACTGAAGCTGATGTTGAACTCCTTCAACCGTTCCGTCAGACTCTGGCTGGCAATATCTAGAAGCTGCCGCCGAAGCTCCACCGTTGCACTACCAGAACTGAGGATAAAAAATGTACATTGCACCTGAGTCTTGCCATCTCTATTCTCAGGATCCCCAAGCTCCCGGAATGAGATGTCCGTACTGCGAGGATCCAATCCGAAGATCTCGTCGGTTGACTCATGAATCACCTGGCGAATCAAGGCTCGCTCCTCATCCAAAATGCTGCGATAGCAATTGAGATACAGAATCGACATCACCTTCTTCGCACCCGAGAAGTTTTCGACATGAGCTTGAGATAAAAAGCTATTGGGGATCACTACCAGGGTTCCCTTGCCCGATGTTCGGATCCGAGTGGAACGCAATCCGATAGATTCAACTCGCCCAAAGGTTCCATCCGAAAGCCCAATGTAGTCATCGATCATAAAGGGCTTATCAATCAATAAGACAATGCCCCCTAGTAGCTGCTCCAGTGTCTTTTGGGCGGCAAACGCTACAGCAATACCACCAATACCTAAACTGGCAAAAAGACCGATAATATTAAAGTTATGGGTTTGAGCAAACAGGACAACGGCCAATAGGATAATGACAACATTAGCCAGAATCTTACCAACAACCAGGTACTCACTATTGAGCTTTCGACCACTGCGGAAGGCGACATCTAGAAGATAAACATCAAAAAACTGTTTGAACAAACGAGACGCTAGCCAACTTGCCGCTACTGCTAATACTAAACTTGAAATGAGTTCTCCTGTCTCTAGCCAGCCTGTCCGAGGAGTCAAAAAAATGGATAGCTCGACAATCGCCAGAGCTGTCACAATACCCAGTAAGTTTCGGTACGGAGCAAAAATACTTTTATAGCCTTCTGCTTCACCCTCAGTTGAGGTGAACAGGCCAGCCACTCCCCCGATCATATCCGGGATCAATCGACCTATTAAATAGGTTCCCAAACCAGCCAGTGCGATTAAAATAATTACAAAACTTTTTTGGCCAAACAATACGTCCACTAGCTGTGAGAACGCACTCACAATCTCTGACATCAGGATCCTGTCCCCCTTGCGACATTTTCTGTAAGCCTATCAGCCTATGTGACAGATGATCGCCGATGGGTTGTGAAGTGGCTGTGAAATAGCAGGGAGCTCACTACGATTTCAATTAATGGGTAGTCCTGGTGTCATCTCAAGCTGGAACCCAGCCCCATTAACAGCTAGTTAGAATAACTGACTGGGCCTTCAGAGCGCGCTGGATCCTAGGCTCTGCTCTTGTTCAGCGGTGAGGGGTAAGTGCAAACCACACTCCTGCTTGATGCCATGAAACCGTGTGTCACGCTCATGGTCATCTGAAGACATTAGAGGGCGGCTAGAATGCCAGTCTCCAACTGTTACATACCCCTGATCAAACAGAGGATGATAGGGTAAATCATACTCTTTCAAATAATAGTAAACATCTTTTGCCGTCCAGTGCAGAATCGGCAGAATTTTGTAAATACCGTGTTGCTCATTCACTCGCTGCAAGGTCTGTCGATGTTGTGTTTGGTCACGGCGTAACCCTGTTAACCAGGCTGTTGCATTCAGCTCCTTGAGAGCTCGTTGCATAGGCTCCACCTTACGAATGAAGTCATAGCGGTTCAGAGACTCTACATCATCGTGTTCCCATAACGTGCCATAGAGAGCTTCCATTCGGGCTGGACTGATAAGGGATTGGTAAACGTGCAGATTCAGCTGTAGTCGAGCCGCAAGCTCATCTGCAAATTGATAGGTTTCGGCAGGTAAATAGCCTGTATCAACCCAGATAACCGGAATCGTCGGCATGACCTGCGTAACCAGATGCAGCATGACGGCAGACTGGATTCCAAAGCTGGTGCTCAAGACTAGACCATCACCCATGAGCTCAGATGCCCATGTGACTAACTCGGTGGCGCTGGATTGGTCCATCTGAGCATTGATACCTTCAAGGTCAATGATGTCTAGCCTAGATGGATCCTGGGTTCCACTGTCCTGGGCTCCATCGGAGTGCTGTCCTCCACCATGCTGAAGCCCTGTGTGAGAATTGGCTTGAACAGTCGCGAGAGGTCGTGTGGAAGGCATTAGAACGTCAAATCCCCATGTGTGGATGTGGGTTATTAGGCAAGACTTCGCCAGTTCCGTCTTCTGGACCACTGCCACAGCAGACCTCTGCGCTTGAGCTTGATCTCACCATCTTGTCACTCTAGCAAGCCAGTGAAGCTACAGATCGAAAGATCATATAAACAACGCTGACATTAACAAACACAATTTTATCATCTCATTGACTCGACGCAAACTGTCCGAATGCAAACATATTTCAGTATTTTTTGAGTCAATGAGGCAAAAAGCCCATGGCGGACCGCACTTTGCTGAGAGTCTGGTAAGCAAGCTCTCCTGCCTTGGCTGCATTCTCCCGAACGAGGTGTGTGAGAGTTCCCGGATCCTGCCGCAACGCGTGATAACGATCTTGAATAGGCTTAAGCGCTTCAAGGGTAGCTTCAGTCAACAGTGGTTTGAACTGACCCCACCCCATGTCAGCGCATTCGGCAGCAACATCATCCTTAGACTTCCCACTCATTAAGTGATAGAGCGTGAGTAAATTGGTGGCTTCGGGACGCTCAGGATCCCCAAAGGTTAATCCACGCACAGGATCCGTTTTGCACTTTTTAATCTTCTTTTGAATCTCTTCTGGTGGATCCAATAAATTAATTCGACTCAGGGGTGATGGATCCGATTTCGACATTTTTTTGGTGCCATCGGTGAGACTCATCACGCGAGCCCCTTCTTTCCGAATGATGGCTTCAGGGATGATGAATGTTTCTCCAAATTGATCATTGAAGCGACGGGCAATATCTCGGCAGAGTTCAATGTGTTGACGTTGATCTTCACCCACAGGCACAAACTTGGGCTGGTACAGGAGAATGTCAGCTGCTTGTAAGACAGGGTAACTGAACAGACCAACGCTAGCGTCTTCCCCAACTTTTTCTTTCTTTTCCTTGTACTGAATCATCCGTTCACACCAGTTCATCGGCGTGATGGTGTCGAACAGCCAGGCTAGTTCAGTATGGGCTGGAACATGGGACTGTACGAAGATGACACAATGGTCCAAACTCAAGCCACTGGCCAGGTAGAGGGCAAAGACCTGCAGTGTTCGTTCCGCTAGGAGAGCCGGATCCTGAGGCACTGTGATGGCGTGTTGGTCGACAATGCAGTAGTAGTTTTCGTAATGGTCTTGCTCCTCCACCCACGTGCGAATTGCGCCCAAGTAGTTGCCGAGATGAAGTTCCCCTGAGGGTTGAATACCAGAAAACGTACGCTGCTTGCCCATAACGTGTCGTGTCCTCACTGGTTCACTAATTGATTGAGGCGTTAGTTGCGGATCCTGAACGCGGGTCTACTCAGCCGGCGGATCTACTCAGCCGAGGAAGAGGATCTGGATCATTAGCTTGAGCGCCTAGTCATATGCTCCCTAGTTTGACATGGTATCGGACAGCATGGTTGGGGAGGTGAGGTCATCGGCGCACTGGGGTGGTAATTCCAGCGAGGGTACAGCTAGAGGCACGGATGCATTGGGTGTGAGCAAGGCTGGGCAAAAGGGAATTTGGTTACGAGCAATATCGCCAATGAACCCAGGTGGGATGACGCCTAGGTAAGCGGAAATCACTTGAGCCGAGGGATCCTCAGGTAGCACCTGGTAGCGCATCAGGATCCGGTTATCGGGAAACCATCCTCTAATAAGGAGACTTAAATGGTCAATCGTAAAACCAGGCTCTTCTGGATCGCGAATCAGATTCAGTCCCACCAACCGACCTCGTTCAAAATACGCTTGCACGATAAATCCACGTGCGTAGATGGGGAGAGCAGATCCTGTGGTGTAGATCGCCTCTCCTCCTGGTAGCAACTGCCACCGTACCCACCATTGATCAGATTGGGTAGAGATAGTTTGCCAGTTGTTGTCGATAGCATAGGCGAGAAAGCGCTCCTCTAACATGCCCAGATAGAAGTGCTCAGAGAAGCTGAAGGGGGACTGGGCTCGCGTTTGGAGTAACGGTAACGTCTGAAGGCTACCTTGCTTCAAGACCAATGGCTCCGCCCAGCCCGGTGAAGGGGACGCCAGAAGCAGGATCCCGCTCACCACTCCAACCCAGACGGCGCAGGCCCAGACACTACCGATCCAAACGGGACAGGCCCAAACAGGATAGGCCCAAACAGAATAGGCCCAGATGGGACCAGCCAGGCCGTGAAGGGTTCGAGCTGTCCAAGGAGACCCAGGCGTTGGCGAGGCAATTGGGGGCTCCTTGATACCCGCCGAATTGAACAGACACTGTGGCCTGACCAGAGCGATGATGATTTGAAACATCGAGGGGGCTAGCACGGTTGAGAGGCGCTCAGTATACTTGGTGGCTATCCTACCCCATCTCACCCGGATCCATCTGTACCATGCCCCACCGTGCAAAACTGATCGTGATCTGCGGACCGACAGCGACCGGTAAATCTGCGTTGGCTCTGGCAATGGCGGAAAGATTAGGTTCACCCCTACTCAATGCTGACTCCCGCCAGGTCTATCGTGATTTCAATATCGGTACGGCAAAACCCTCTAGGGCAGATCAAGCCCGTTGGCCTCATCATCTTATTGATATCGCGGATCCTAGAGAACGATTCACAGTTGCAGATTATCAACAGCAGGCTCAAGCTTTAATCAACACAGCCCATGCCCAGAATCAAATTCCGGTTCTAGTTGGGGGGACTGGTCTCTACATTCAATCAATCACGTCAGGATTAGGGATCCCATCTGTTCCACCCCAACCACACCTACGTCAGGATTTAACCGAGCTCTCCCAATCCCTACGATATGCTTTCCTGCAACAGGTCGATCCTCAGGCCTGTCAACGGATCCATCATCACGATGAAGTTCGAACGATCCGTGCTCTGGAGGTCTTTTATACTACGGGGCAACCTGCTTCAAGCCTCCAAACTCAGGCCTTACCCGCCTATGACATCATTACTATAGGCCTCTGGTGCATGATGGATCGTCTGCGGGAGCGGATTGCCCAGCGTTCACTTCAAATGATAGCTCTAGGTTGGCTTGAAGAAGTGAAGGCACTGCGAGCTCACTACGGACCTGGCCTCCCTCTCCTAAGTACATTGGGGTACGCCGAAATTAGCCGCTACCTGAATCATGAGCTGGCCTGGGAGGACGTGATACCTCTTATTGTCCAAAACACGCGCCGCTTTGCCAAACGCCAAATGACTTGGTTTCGCCGGGTTGACGGGATCCAATGGTTCAATTGTGACGATGACTGCCTATGGATGCACGTGTGGGAGCTTACGGCACAGTTTGCTCAATCTACAGCAAGACTTGAAACGTGAGACACTCCAGCCCACCTCTTCCCACACCTCGATCACTATCGCTACTGCGGATCCATCTGCACTACACGGGATCCTCTCTACTGCCCGGAGCGATCACTGTGTAGCACTGGGGACCCTTTGTACTGCTCGGAGCGATCAGAGGCTAGTCGGATCCGTTGCGCCATTATGAGGAAGCTTGTGTAGTCTCACAATTAAAGTCTGATTGCCATATCCCTACTCAGATCCTGAGCGTCAGTACTGACCCATCACAAAAAATGTTGTCATATCATTCCATAAACCAGCTGTGGTTAAGTTAGACTTCAAGCAAGTTGAATACTCTGAGTGTAAGGCCGTGAGCTGCGCAGGAGGCAGCTGTGATAAGGGTTCACACAACGGATTTGTCATAAGTAAATGGCTCGTTGTGTACTCAATCTCACTGGGGGTTAAGTAGGATCCTAGCTGCTCTTCTACAATGGAGATAGTCTTATAACCTGCCTCTGCTAGCAACTTATAGCACATATCTACTGTTCCAGTGGCCTGATTAAAATTTAAATGGATTCCATATCGCTCCGCTGTCTGCTGCAATAGGTTTCCTAGGGTAAATGCCGTTTGGCTGAATACACACAATCCCAATTGACCTCTCGGCTTCAGAGCTAAGCGCCAGTGCCGTAACGTTTGGGGGATATTGGTGAAATAGGGTAGAGCTGAACAACAAAGGATTTGATCGAAGGATCGTGGCGCAAAAGTGAGTGACTCCGCATCCATCATCTGAAAATGAACGTGGGAGTAGCCCCTTTCCTGACGTTTACGCTCAGCCACTGCCAGTAATCTCGTTGAAATATCAATACCGACAATGGATCCATCGGGGCACACTTCAGCCGCTTTCAGGGCCACAAGTCCTGTACCAGTTGCAATATCTAGGATCCGTTGATGCGGTTGAATATGAGCGTACTCAACTAGGTGTTCAGCCAATTGGGTATGCAGGGATCCTTGGTCGTAGGTAGCGTGTTGCTGATCAAAATAGCTCGCGACTCGTTGTTTGTAGTCTCCTGCCATAGCCTAGGCCAGATCGCCCTGCATTGGAACCCAATCACTGTGAATAGCCGCAGCTACTGTGCGAGCCGTCGGGACATCAACAAATGCCGCCACCAATTGTAGAGCAAAGTCAACGGCTGTCCCTGCGCCCCGACTGGTGATGACCTTACCGTCAACCACCACTCGGTCTGTTTTGTACTCAGCAATCGGACCCACCTCTAAATTGATCGGTTCAATGCCGTTAATCGCCTCGTGCACAGCATCGGGACTGTAAAAACTAGTCGCAGACCGTTCAGCAAGGATGCCTGCTTTTGCTAAAACCATCGGAGCAGCACAGATAGCCGCCATCCAGCGTTCCTGTTGGGCAAAGAGATCAACCAGGCTAGAAATTCTAGGATCCGTTTGCAGCGTTTGGGTCCCAGGTCCCCCTGTCAGGACTAGTGCATCGAACTGGGAGACCAAGTTAGCTGAGTTAGCTGCTGCTAGTAAGGTTTCCAACGTTGTATCAGCTTGAACTGAAATTTGATGACTGCCGGTCAGGGCCTCACCTTCAACGCCAGCCACTACCACATCCACCTCAGCCCGTCGGAGAATATCAATGGTTGTAATCGCTTCAATTTCTTCAAAACCATGGGCTAAGGGGATCAACACACGGAACATCTGACGCTCCTACGATTTATCGAATATGGCTTCACTATAACGCCTCCGGCCAGCCTCTCAGGTTTGGGCTAAGGTAGAACCATAGTGTTCGTGGTAGTCATAATGGTATATATGCCTTCTCGCTTGGGGACGACGGATACGCGGATGACCGCCAAAGCGTCCTCATTACTGCTTGGGATCTCCCTTGGTCTAGGACTTCTGGTCCTACCTAGCTGCAAGCCTTTGGCCCGGTTTGGTATCGGTGTCACTGAAATTCAAAAAGTGGAAGCAGCACCGGCTGACTATCAAGAGGTAATGATTCGAGGCGAGGTGATCAACCAGTTCTCAGTCTTAGGTAGAGGAGCCTACGAAGTTCAAGATGACAGCGGCTCCCTGTGGATTCTGACGCAGTTGGGCTCACCCGCCATGGGCGACACTGTGACGGTAAAGGGTCAGGCTCAAGATGGCATCACGATCGGCGACCAGACCTTCGGAGTGACACTCCGGGAAATTGAACGGTTTTAAAAAGTGCCAGCCGCTTGACTATAAGACAGGATCCGTTTTCCTGGCGCTTTACTTAGCTGAGGAACGTTCTAGGATCCTGTCTTACTAGCAGAGCTTACCAGTAGAGTCCTCGGTCCGGTACTCCTCTAGCGTCAGTTTAATCACCACCTAATCACCTAATTACTAAGAGTAGGATCCTTCTAGAGCATCTCGATCTAGACATAAATCTTCCCTCAGAAGCAGTTTAATGGCTGTTCTAGCCATACGTGCTATTATTGGGGAGATTTTTGGTGTCACCGTATTTATCCAGGCTCATGGCCTTACTCCGGTGGGATCCGTTCAACTAGTGTCTGTAGATTGGAGTGTCAGATGACCGAGCAATATGGGGCCGAACAGATTCAGGTCTTAGAAGGACTAGAAGCGGTCCGTAAACGTCCTGGCATGTACATCGGCTCGACGGGTCCCAAAGGCTTACATCACCTGGTCTACGAAGTTGTGGATAACTCGGTGGATGAGGCTCTCGCTGGCTACTGTGATGATATTTTGATCACCTTAAATCCCAACGGATCCGTGACGGTACTCGACAATGGTCGCGGGATCCCAGTGGATATTCACCCTAAAACGGGTAAGTCAGCGCTGATCACTGTTCTGACTATCTTGCATGCCGGGGGAAAGTTCGGAGGTGGGGGCTACAAGGTGTCAGGGGGACTCCACGGGGTCGGAGTGTCCGTCGTGAATGCGTTATCTCAGTGGCTAGAAGTCATCGTATGGCGTGAGGGTCGTGTTAATCGGCAACGTTTTGAACGAGGGGCGATTATCGGGCCACTGGAGACAGAAGACCAGGGGCAGGGTGAAAAGCGGCAAGGGACCCAGGTTACTTTCCTTCCCGATGAAGACATTTTTACAACAGGCACTGAGTTTGACTACGCACGCTTGGCCGGACGATTCCGAGAACTGGCCTACTTGAATGCAGGGGTCAAGATTAGTTTTGCCGATGCTCGTCAAGACCCGCTCCGGCAGGAGACCTACTATTACGAAGGGGGCATTAAGGAGTATGTCCTCTTTATCAATAAGGAAAAGACTCCTATCCACCCAGACATCATCTATGCTCAGGGAGAACGGGATGGTGTTCAGATTGAGGTAGCGCTGCAATGGTGCGTTGATGCCTACACGGATACGTTGATCGGGTTTGCCAACAACATTCGCACGGAAGAGGGAGGAACTCACCTGGAGGGTCTGAAAGCATCCTTGACTTTGACGCTGAATAGTGTTGGGCGAAAGTTGAATCGTTTGAAAGATTCTAGCAATAACCTAGCGGGAGAGAACGTGCGGGAAGGATTGACGGCCATTGTCTCGGTGAAGGTGCCGGATCCTGAATTTGAAGGGCAGACAAAAACAAAGCTAGGTAACACTGAGGTGCGGGGGATTGTCCAGACGATTCTCTCAGAAGCTCTCACGGAATACCTCGAGTTCAATCCGAACGTGGCCAAGGGCATCATTGACAAGGCGATCCAATCATTCAATGCGGCAGAAGCCGCTCGACGCGCTCGAGACTTAGTTCGCCGCAAATCTGCACTAGAATCCTCAACTCTGCCTGGGAAATTAGCCGATTGTAGCTCTCGGGATCCGGCTGAGTCTGAGGTCTATCTGGTTGAAGGCGATAGCGCGGGTGGCAGTGCTAAACAAGGGCGGGATCGACAGTTTCAAGCGATTCTGCCTTTGCGGGGAAAGATCCTGAACATTGAGAAAGCGGATCCAACTAAGATCTACAAAAATGCTGAAATCCAAGCCATGATCACGGCATTAGGGTTGGGAGTCAAAGGGGATGATTTCGATGCGGCTCAACTCCGGTACCACCGCATTATTTTAATGACAGATGCTGATGTCGATGGAAGCCACATTCGGACCTTATTGCTGACATTCTTTTACCGTTACCAGAAAGCGCTGCTCGAAGAAGGCTATGTTTACATTGCCTGCCCGCCGCTATACAAGTTGGAGTGGGGTCGTAATAATGTTCGTTATTGCTACAATGATGCTGAGAAAGATGGAGTTATTGCGTCTGTTAACCCTAATACAAAGGTCAATATCCAACGCTTTAAGGGTCTGGGGGAGATGATGCCGGTTCAATTATGGGAAACAACGATGAACCCGGAGACTCGTCTACTCAAACGAATCACGATTGAAGATGCCGTGGAAGCAGACCGGATTTTCACGATTCTGATGGGTGATGCCGTGGCGCCTCGACGAGAGTTTATTGAAACTTATGCCACCCGACTTGATCTAGCGGCTTTGGACATCTAACGGATTAGGAATTCCCCAGCTCAAAGTGGGTGGGTACTTAATATGCTTAAACAAAGGCCGCGGATCTGTTTCATTGGTGACTCATTTGTAGCCGGGACTGGGGATCCTGCTTATCTCGGGTGGGTGGGTCGATTGTGTCAGCAGGCTCTGTCATGCGGGACGGGGATCACAGCCTACAATCTTGGGATTCGAGGCCAGACCAGCCGAGAGATTGAACGGCGGTGGCGCTCAGAGGTGACCATCCGGCTGACGAGCCCCAAAGATGGTGTTGTTTTTGCCTTTGGGGTCAACGATGTGGCGCTCCAAGGAGACGGGCTACGCGTGTCTATCTCTGATTCGGTCCAACTGACCCAGACAATGTTGACCCTAGCCCGAGCGGCTTATCAAGTCCTATTTGTTGGCCCTCCACCTATACAGGATCCTGAGCACAATGCCCGAACGCAGCAGTTATCCATCCATTTAGAATCCCTCTGCCAAACGTTAGACATCCCGTTTCTTGACACCTACACCCCACTGAGTCAAATCTCCACGTGGATGAACGAAGTTGCAGCGGGAGATGGATCCCATCCAGGATCCCTGGGCTATGAAGCCTTAGCTCAGCTGATTGGCCAATGGAGGGGATGGCAAGCATTGTTAGCTCACTTTGAGACGGATCCCTCTGAGTCTTAGGACCTGATCCATCAGATGCACCAGCAGGAGAGGCTTATTATAAGGTGTTAACTGCATTAAGCCTGGAGCCGATGATGACTGCCCTGCTTGTCCGGATCCTTAACGTTGAGATACCTGGAGTCATCGATCCGGGGATGGTGGGTCTATTAGGGCTTGTCATATCCCTATTTGCCGTGGTTGTCGCTGGCATTGCCTCTTTAGAGATTCCACAACGGGTGGCCGGCTGGCTCGATCAACAATCGTCGACTGAACTTCAAGAGGTTTATCAACGGATCCTGGCCCCTTTGCAACCCTGGATCCTGTGGTTAGCTGTATTGGTAAGTTTAGATAGCTTACTTTTAATCCTACCTAAACCTCCGTGGATCAGAATGCTCGAAATACCAATCGGACTCGTGATTGCGGTTGGAATTAGTGGACTGGGTGCAGCCATTTCACGTGTATTATTTGACCAATATTTACCGGAAACTGCACTAGAAGATCGGAGTAAGATTAGCACTGAGCTGTTACTCTTAGCAAAGTATCTATCGATCGTAACGACGATACTCATCGTGATTTTTATCTTTGCTCAGACTCATCAAGTGAACCTGATTGGTTTGATTGCTAGCTTGGGTATTGGTGGGGTGGCTGTGGCTTTTGCCTCCCAAAAGATCCTTGAGCAAATTTTATGGAGTGTTGTGCTCTATATTGATCGTCCATTTAATGTTGATGACTACATTCATCTACCTGAGGGGACCCTAGGCCGGGTGGAATCATTGGGCTGGCGTTCGACAAAGATCCGTTTATCTGGGAAAAATACATTGGTTGTGGCTCCGAACAGTCATTTGGCTCAAATTAATATTGAAAATCTGACACGAGCTCGACGGGTGTTGTTAATTGTTGATTTAACTGTATTGACCCTGATATCAGATGAAGAAAAATCACTGATCCATCAACTCATTCTGGAGTGTACCAGCACAATTGTGGGGATTGAGCATCAGTTCACCCAAGTTTCATTTCAACAGCTTGAAGATGTCAACCATATTAAGGCACAAATTATCTTCTTTCTCCTAGGATCCGCTGAAACCTCAATGGAGTTCAGACGAACATTATTATCGCTCGCCCGAGCCAGCATAGTGGATCGACTACAAGAGTATGGCTTGATTTTCGAGTTTGAACAGAAGATTGTGGATGTCACCCAACCAATGACAATGTGAGGATCTGGTAATGGGGGAGTTAGAAACACTAGTGGTTAGTCCGGAAACCCGTCAAACCATTATTGAATTGATGGTACGGTTAGGACTATTTTTTGTCGGTGCTATTCTATCTCCATTGATTGGACAAACATTGCCTCGTGTGATCCGATTACTCTTCTATATAACTCGATATATCGATATCGATGATCAGGCCATGTATGACAAGTACGTGAAGCCTGTGGAAGGATCCTTAGTCGTTTCCGGAACCCTATTTTTTATCACTCGCTGGCTAGATCTCCTTGATAATTATGAAGGGTTATATGAATTTCTTCGCTTTTTCATCTATCTTGCTCTCTCCATTAGTGTGGCTTGGCTCACATCTCGGATTGCCCGTCGAGTGATTCAACTCTCTGCAATTCAGATGTTTCGGCAGCTGAGTGGTGAAGTTAATGATGTGATTCTCGTCTTTGAGACGATTACCAATATTGTTGTCATTGTGTTAGCCGTTGCCTTTTTCTTTTCAGAAGGCTTAGATGTCAATCTAGTGGCTATTTCAGCCAGTATTAGTATCGGTGGTGTCGCAGTAGGTTTTGCCGCACAGCAAGCCCTCAGTCGCTTAATTGGGACCATTGAGCTGTACCTAGACCGTCCCTACTCTCCAGGAGAATATATTCGGGTCAACTTTAATCCCTATCGTGAAGATATTTATGGTCGTGTGGAATCTATCGGGATTCGGTCAACTCGGATCCGGACAGTGGCAAAAAACACAATTTTAATTGTTCCTAATTCTGAGATGGCAGGTAAGCCGATTGAGAACATCACACGAGGCAAAAAGGTAATGGCAATGCTGTGCCTTGACTTTACAGAAAAGCTACGAGACACAGAAAAGGCACTGGTTAAACAAGTGATTGAGGAAAGTAGTCATGCTTTCTCAGGAATCGATAAAACTAGTACTCGGATCCAATTCTCGACACCTGAAAATAAAGAAAACACCCGAGCCATTGTTAACTTTTTTATTACAGGATCCGGAAATGACTCCCTCTCTCTCCGCAAGCGACTGCTAGAAATGGCCCATGAAACGATGGCCCGCCGACTCAATTCTTATAACTTAGAATTTACGGTGCCAGAACCTCTAGTGTAATTGGTCAGCGCAATAAGAATCATTAATTGAAAATAGCTCAAACCATC
>CAYUEE010000086.1:0-19050 GCA_964443615.1 uncultured bacterium
CACCCCTCAATCCGACCCAGTACCCAAAGCTATCCCCCACTATGGCCCCACCAACCGCCGCCAGCCAAACGCCCCAGTAACTCAGTTGCCCATGCCCTGCCAAGAATCCTGCGGTTAGCGTAATCGTCTCTCCAGGCAGCGGCACTCCCATGTTTTCTACTAGGATCCCCAAAAACACTACACCATAGCCATACTGCTGCACAGCCTGCTGCCACTGCTCCAGATGATCAGGGGAGAGCCAGGATAGGTCAAAGGTCATCTAATTCTCCTGTATGGACAGATTCGCGTTGCAACTGGGGCCAGCTTGTTGAGCTACTGGACACTACCTTATCGTTCTCTGAGTAGCACCAACCCAGGATCCTGTAAGCAGAGGATAAGAACTTCCTGAACAGTTCTCAGAATCCCTTGATGAGCCAGTACGGCTGGGGACAGACTGCTTGAGGACTGAACACTTGAGTGCTAAACCGAACTGACCGATTGCAAATCCGATTGGTGCCGCAACTGCCATAACCATGTGAGCTCTTGGCTAGAAAGAAATCCCAGTTGCCATAAAATCAGGTCAAGGGGACCTAATGTGCGATGTTGAACCTTGAGAGCAACGTTTAATTGTTGAGGTGATAGCAGCTGATGATGTTGAATGAACTCATACAGGGGCTGCTCTGCCGCATATAACGGGACTAGGGCTGACATAAGATGACTTCTCGTTCAGTTCAAGACTTATATTCAACTCAACGGTTAATCAGTATTCGGGTCATATGCAAGATGCCGTGACTGGACGAGGCCGGATCCTTGTAAGGGGACCTGTAAGATGAGGAGTACTGAAAACGAAGTAGCGAGCTTCAAATGTACCGAGGCCCCTGAGACCTGAATAGACTCTTCCGAGTAAGACTCGATGCGCTTTGAAGCAGAATCACTCTCCTCGCCACTCATCCATTTGCCAGGACACAACATTGCAACTGGTGCTCTCTCAAGTCTTCGATCTCTACTTGGATCAAGGATCCGAGACAGGTGTCAATGATAAATCTGACCATTTGTCCAACCGTTGAATAGCCATCAGTGTACCGACTTCTCGCGTCTATGTCCTCGTCGCAAAGCTGGATTTTGACCTACCGAAAGTCCTAGTCTCTCTCTACCAATAGTCCTTAGTCTGTTTAGCCTAGCAGGCTAGTGATTCAATCCTGACCGCCCTGCGATCTTCAGCCTCGACCATGATAAGGTATAAGCACTATTTCATAACTCCAATATCACTGTGCTAAGCCGTCTGTTCGGATCCCGTGGCCAGGCGCACCCGGATCCTTTGAAATATCACTGGGTCCTTCCTGGGAGGTTGGCAGTGGGAAGACTACCTGCCCTTCAGCATCTCCCTGAGCTTGAAGCCGCTCCCTTTCAAGTGATCCTCTCACTCTGTTCTGAACAAGAAGGATCCTTGCCGCCCGAGATTATGCAGGCCTTTGACTGTCGGCGGGTTGTGTTAGCAGATAGCCGGTATGCTGAACCGATGAGTTTGACTGACTTTACCCAAGCGGTTGCGAGTGTGCACGAGTGTGTGCGCCAAGGGCAGTCGATCTATGTGCATTGTCTACTTGGTATTCAACGTTCTCCGTTAGTATGTATTGGCTATCTTTGCTGTTATCGCAATCTGACTGTTATTGAAGCCTTGCAGTGGTTGAAACAGGTCCATCCCTCCACCTACCCGACAGCAGAACAGATCCAGCTCATTAAACAGTTCCTAGATGAGTTCTCCCATAGCCGTCTAGAGTAATCTATGAGAAGATAAAGGCTATTAAGATTCCTCATCGTTAGGTCTGATATGTCAGACGGATCCACTCGCTCAATCTATGCCGCAATGGCTGCTAATATCGCCATTGGTATCGCCAAATTTGTCGGGGCTGCAATTAGTGGCAGCTCAGCAATGTTATCCGAGGGTATTCATTCTGTGGTCGACTCTGTGAATGAGGTTTTACTGCTGTATGGTCTCAAACAAAGTCAGAAGGATCCTGATGAAGATCATCCGTTAGGGCATAGTCAAGAAATTTATTTCTGGTCCCTGATGGTGGCTGTTCTTATCTTTGCGTTAGGCGGAGGCGTTTCCATCTATGAAGGCTTTAACGCATTTCAGCACCCCGTTGAATCTTCCAGCCCCATAGTCAGTTATGGGGTTCTAGGGATGGCCGCACTATTTGAAAGTACAGCTCTTTACATTTCTATTCGCGAGTTTAATAAAGAACGCCCCCAAGGCGAGATCAACTTCTGGCAAGCCCTGCGTCGAAGTAAGGATCCGGCTAGTTTTGTTGTCATCTTTGAGGATACTGCAGCCCTATTGGGCATTGCAGTGGCTCTGCTTGGCGTATCCTTAAGTGAATGGACAAGGAATGGGATATATGACGGGTTAGCATCTATCATCATTGGTGTGATCCTCACGATTGTGGCTATTGTCTTAGTGGCTGAAACGAAAGGATTATTAACTGGAGAAAGTGCCTTACCTGAGGTTAGAAGTAGTATCAAAAGTATTGTTGTAGATGATGAAGCTGTTGTCAAAATGGAATCACCCATTACGCTGCATCTGGGACCTAGTGACATTCTCTTAGCTCTAAATATCGAATTTAAGGACGACTTATCCTCGGATCAAATAGAGGCCGCGATTCGTCGGATTGAAGCCTCTATTCGGGAGTCTCATGAGGACATCAAACGCATCTTTATTGAGGCTCGCTCTATCACTTAAGTGGTTAACCATTCAGTTTGAAATAGTAGGATCCTATCACAGCCAAGTGGAGGCCCATCTCCACAACCAAATGAGAAAAAAGGGATCCGCTTCATGGTAGTCTGACAAGTGAATTGAGCCACCTATCCTGTTGTCTCTGGTAATCCGAGCCATGTCCAACCTACGCGCCCTCTTATTCGATGTTGATGGGACTCTTGCTGATACTGAGCGGGATGGCCATCGAGTTGCCTTTAACCTCGCCTTTCAAGAAGCGGGCCTCCCATGGGATTGGACAATCGAGCTCTACGGCAAACTCCTCGCCGTCGCTGGTGGCAAGGAACGGATCCGTCACTACATCAAGACCTACAACCCTCCCTTTGACCAGCCCAGTAACTTGGATGAGTTTATTGCCGGGCTTCATAAGGCGAAGACCAAGTTCTACACACAACTGCTGTCGGAAGGTCAGATCCCTCTACGTCCCGGTATTCGACGGATCCTGGATGAAGCTAGAACAGATGGGATACGATTAGCAATTGTGACCACGACAACTCCTCAGAACGTCACAGCGCTATTGGATAGCACCTTACCTGCTGGAGGTCCATTGTGGTTTGAAGTCATTGCCGCTGGCGATATCGTCCCTGCCAAAAAGCCTGCTGCCGACATCTACTACTATACTTTGCATGAGATGAAACTGAGTGCGAAAGAGTGTCTTGCTTTTGAAGATTCCTACAATGGTGTGATCTCATCGGTGACAGCTGGAGTGCCCACAGTGATTACAGTAACAGACTACACGCAACATCAAGATTTTTCAGGGGCGGCAGTGGTCTTGAATCATTTAGGTGATCCTGGTGATC
The DNA here is from genome assembly GCA_964443615.1 of uncultured bacterium. Taxonomy (GTDB): domain Bacteria; phylum Cyanobacteriota; class Cyanobacteriia; order Thermostichales; family Thermostichaceae; genus CAYSWV01. The sequence continues at coordinate 3,556 of CAYUEE010000086.1, forward strand.
CCTGTCGCATTCTATCCGGTGCTGTGGACCCGTTTGAATACTTTACCTTGGATACGGCTCATCAACTGTATACCCAGGTTTGGCATTGATTTCACCTAGCACCACATCCGATCGCCTCGCTGACCATCTGCACGCCTTGGCGTTGGAACGGAATCCGTATTGGTCACCCTTGGGACATCAGCAGGTACAGGCCTATATTGAAACGCAGTTAAACCAGTACGGATCCTCTACTTGTCATGCCTTTGAAGTAGAGGGAGAACGCCACTATAACTTGAAACTGACCCTACCGGGATCTCGTCCAAACCCACCGATTTTGATTGGAGCTCATTATGATGCCGTACCCGGATCTCCCGGCGCGGATGACAATGCAACTGGGGTAGCCGTTTTGTTAGAACTGGCCCGGGTGTTTGCCCAGGAGCCCTTGAAGTTTCCGTTAGAACTAGTGGCATTTGACTTGGAAGAACATGGCTTATTAGGAAGTCAAGCCTATGCGGCAGCCCTACGTCAAGCTGGGCAACCCCTGCGACTGATGATCTCGTTGGAGATGTTAGGATACACAGATCTCCGAGCGGGATCTCAACGCTATCCAGCCGGTCTGGAACGGTGGTATCCCTCGGAAGGGGACTTCATTGCATTAATCGGTAACTGGCCGACGCTGTGGGACATGATGCGGATCCGGGGAGCGATGCTTCGAAGTGGGGCGAAGTGCGAATGGTTACCTGCAGGCCAGCGGGGGAAACTGGTCCCAGAGGTGCGACGCAGTGACCATGCTCCATTTTGGGATTTTGGCTACCCTGCGATCATGATGACGGATACAGCCAACTTGCGGAATCCCCACTATCACTTGCTCTCAGATCGAGTTGAAACCTTAAACTTAGTGTTTTTAAACCAGGTGTGCAACGGACTCATCCGTTTTCTCTACCAGCTTTAATTGATCTACCAGCTTCAATTGACCTACTGGCTGTAATTGACCTACTGGCTGTAATTGAAGAGATTGTACATGTTCTATAAGCCAGCATAACCTCAGTAGCAGTCTGGCAGAAGAGAGGTAGATCTAGATGAGCTATTCAATAATGACGAAAGCTGGAACTATCTCCCAGCTTCCAATCAGTCATGAATTAAGGGTCTGACACAGAGGCAAACCTTCGTCCACCATTTATTTGAAGCCTGCTGCTGCCTGCCAAACGAACGCCAACAAGAAGAATAGGACAGGAATGACAGGGAGCAAGTCCACCAACGGGTCAAACAGTTCATAACCCTCGGGCAGGGATGCGAACACCATTAGCAGATCAATCATGAGTTATCCTCGATAGCGGTACAACAGGTTTCAGACTCAGCATTGCAACAGAGTTTAACATAAGCAGCTGTCTCATCACTCATTGTCAAGAAACATAACAGAGCCTTGGGTGTGCTAGCGGCAACTCCTAGATCGTAATTTGGAAGACATTAGGATCCTCCTGCCGATGCAAGTCTCGGTGTCCGCTACCATAGGGGGTGATAGAGCGTTGTTTATGATCTTGGTTTATGACTGACTCCTCACCTCAGTACTCTGATGACCGTAGTGATGATGTCGCCGAGTACTCGCATGTCAGCGTGCAGCTCGAAAACTATCTTTACGTTAATGGGTTTGCTGGTGATTGCTCCCTTGGCACCTTGGTGATCCCACCCCAGAATCCGTTGGAGACACCAGGTGCGACGCTTGATGCTCTAATCAACTATTGGCTAGGTGTGGATCGTCGCCGCTACATGGCAATGCCTTTTTTCGTTCGCAAAGCTAAAGTTCAAGCTGCCTTTGAACGAGAGTGTCAAGCTTTAGATGATGACCTCATTCCTAAGTTAGATCCCCCTTACACACGCCAAACAATCAAAGATATACGGAACCTCTTCGATCTGATTGATGCTTATGACCGGATCATGGGCATTCAAAATCGAGTGAAACGGCTACTGAAATTAGAGGTAACTGAACAGCTGAAAGGATAGAGAACAGACTGTTTTGTCAAAATTACTCGGCCTTGAATAATGCTGGAATACCTTTAGGAACCAGCAATACTCAGGCACAGGCCAGGTGGCCAAAAATACCTCGGCAAAGGGAGCAGATTTAGGCAGAATTGAGGCAGTTCCTATCCTCTTTGCTGCAATGACCCAATCTTCTGCTAGCCCTCAACAGATCCTGCTCAACATTTTTACGCTCCTTGCCGCTATTGCAGCGGGTTTCATTCTGTTGACAAGCTGGTTTCAACCTCCTCCCCAGACGCAATTGGACTTACTCCAAACCAACCTATCCCTCCAAGCCGCTCGTAGTCTGGATGATCCTGAGTATCAGTCTTTAGCTCAAGGGTTACTGGGTACAGATATCTTTGAGACGGCAGCTAAACGCTATCAGCAAGCCACTACAGACCTCCAAAAACAACTTAGTCGGGTGCAATCGATCTTGGACACCCAGTTGGAGCAGGCGGATCCGTCAACGGTAGCAAGCCGTGAGCTAGAGAGTTTGGATGAGGTGAGCTCTGAGACGATCAAGACTTACGATACCCTTCGGCATGAACTCGACGGTCTGAATCTCCGTACTGGTCTTCTCCTGGCCTATCAGGATGCCGTGGATGAGGCTGCGGTCTATTGGGATGGGGTGGAGACAACTAACCTGCGGGCAGCAACGGATGTGATTGAAGGATTGTGGGGAATGCCGCGTCGGATCCTGCCTGAGGCAGAAACTCGACTGCGATCGGAACTCGATGGCTGGTTTGAGGCGGTTACGCTGCAGCGACTCTTTACACTTCAACAACGAACGGATGCGCTCAATGCCCTAACTCAAGAGCAAGAACGCCTTGCCGTATCTGCCTTGATTCGGCTGAGTATCGTGGGTGGGATCCCAGTGATCGGAATTGGGTTAGGAGTCACGTTGCTGGTGAGTTGGATTGTCTGGACTGTTCGCTCAAAACGAGGATGGGTAGGATCCGTCTGGACCATTCCCTGGACAGGATTTGAAGTTCAAGCAGTGTTGACAGGATGGTTTGCCGGGTTTCTCTTCTTAGGCTGGTTAGTGCCTCGAATCTATGTGGCGGCATTACGGATCCCTTCCGATCAACTGAGTTACTGGCAACAGGCGGTTGAGTTATTTGTGACCTACACCTCTGGAGCAGCTCTCGGCATTCTGTTGATCATCGGAGCCGTGAAAGACTGTCGACCGCTGCCTAGTGATCTATTTCGGGTGAAGTGGCTGGATCCGTGGCCGGCTTGGGGATTGGCTGGTTATTTTGCCGCCATGCCTTTGGTGCTGGTAGCCGCTGCTGTCTCGCAATGGCTGTTATCGCAAGGTGGTGGCGGGAACCCTCTACTGCCGCTCATCCTAGACAGTCAGGGATGGGGGCCTCGCATTGTGTTTTTTGTTGTGGTGTCAGTGTGTGCACCTGTTTTTGAAGAAGTTTTATTTCGTGGTTTTTTCCTCACGTCTTTGACAAAATATCTCCCTACTTGGGGCGCCATTGGTTTAAGTGGGATTCTCTTTGCGGTAGCTCACCTAAATTTTTCAGATCTTCTCCCTTTAACAGCCCTAGGCATTGTCCTGGGCATTGTTTATAGCCATAGCCGAAATCTCTTGGCTCCGATGCTATTGCACAGCTTCTGGAATGCAGGATCCCTACTGGCGTTACTGATTCTGGGGAGCGCCTGAGGCAGAGGATCCTTACTCATCAACCGCAACCAAGGTCCCAATCCATCATCCTTCGGCTCACCACCGGCCCGCTCATCCGTCCGCAAACTACGCTAGGATATCCTCCTATCGATCCTATTTATTTATCCGCTGAGAGTCGGCATGTCTGTTATCCGTACCCTGCACACGCAACTCGTCAATCGGGAGCGCTCGGCTACTGAGATTGCGCAAGAGTATCTCGATCGTCTGCACCAGTTAGAGCCCAGCCTCCGCAGCTTCATTACGGTGACCCCTGATAGTGCTCTAGCCCAGGCCCAAGCGGTGGATGAACGACTTGCTGCGGGTGAAACTCTCAGTCCTCTCGCGGGGATCCCAATTGCTATCAAAGATAATATGTGTACCACCGGGATCCTGACCACTTGTGGGTCCAAAATCCTAGCTCAGTACAAACCGCCCTATGAGTCAACAGTGACCGCCCGATTGAAAGACGCTGGCATGGTGATGGTGGGGAAAGCAAACCTCGATGAATTTGCGATGGGGAGTTCCACTGAAAACTCAGCCTTTCACATCACCGCCAATCCCTGGGATCTAGAACGGGTACCTGGAGGATCCTCTGGGGGCTCAGCCGCCGCCGTTGCTGCTGGTCAAGCCGTTGTCTCTTTGGGGTCAGATACAGGGGGATCCATTCGTCAGCCCGCGTCATTTTGTGGCGTGGTGGGGATGAAGCCAACTTATGGCCTAGTGTCACGGTATGGATTAGTGGCGTTCGCCTCCTCCCTTGATCAGATTGGTCCTTTTGGTCGAACGGTGGCGGACGTGGCGGCGGTGCTGCAGGGGATTGTCGGACATGATCCAATGGATTCAACCAGCCTGACGGTGGAAATCCCAGACTATAGTGCAGCGCTCGTGCCTGATCTCAAGGGGTATCGGGTTGGTGTCATTACCAATTTATTCAGTGAAGGCTGTGGGGCAGAGGTAGCCGTAACGGTTCAAACTGCGATTCAAACTCTCAAGGATCTAGGTGCAGAGATTGTTGAAGTAGAATGTCCTTCATTCAAATACGGATTAGCCACCTATTATATTATTGCTCCGTCTGAAGCGTCAGCGAACCTGGCTCGATACGACGGGGTTAAGTATGGCTTGCGGGAAAAAGAAGACTCTCTGATTCCCATGTATGCCAAGACTCGGGATCACGGGTTCGGACCTGAAGTCAAACGCCGGATCATGATTGGGACTTATGCGTTGTCATCGGGTTATTACGATGCCTACTATCTCAAAGCCCAAAAGGTTCGTACACTCATTAAGCAGGACTTTGCCGCTGCCTTTGAAAAAGCGGATATTCTCGTGAGCCCAACAGCACCCTCAACAGCCTTCAAAACAGGGGATCGTGAGGATCCTCTCAGTATGTATTTGTCTGATTTGATGACGATTCCTGTCAACCTAGCAGGGTTGCCGGGGTTGAGCCTAACCTGCGGTTTTTCGAAAGAGGGTCTACCCATCGGCCTCCAAATGGTCGGGAATATTCTGCAGGAGAGCACCGTTCTCCGAGCCGCCTACGCTTATGAACAAGCCACAGACTGGCATACCCGGACCCCAGCAATGGCCACTCAGTAACTTTCGTTAATTCCTACAACCAGCCTTAAACGGACTCTCCCTTAAGTTCAGTGATCTCCACCACGCCACTCGCTTGAATTCCAGGCATGATGAAATTGTCGCTAGAGAAACGTCATCATGAGTATTCAAGATATCGCGTGTTCAGCTCTCCAATCGTCTGTACTGACTCCTATTCAAGAGCGCACCATCAATGAGCTGTTAGCCCGAAGCACTTGGACTGAGGACGATTTGAATGCCCTTGATCAGCTCACAGTTGCTCTACTAGAAGGGCAAGTTGGGGCCTTCAAGTAGGAGCCCTGTCGAACCCTGGTGCTATCTACCCTGAGTAACGTGTTCAAGAGACGAGTAGAAGGTGGGATAGGAAATAGTGACACAGTTGGCACCCTTGATGTGGGTGGATCCTTGAGCTTGAAGACTGGCGATAGCTAGGCTCATCGCAATGCGGTGGTCATCGTAGCTTTCTACTGCCGTTCCCACCAGGGGAGCTCCTCCTTGAATCTCAAGCCCATCCGGAAATTCGGTGACATGGGCTCCCATCTTTGTTAATTCCTTGGCAATAGCAGCTAGGCGGTCACTTTCTTTGACACGAAGCTCTTCAGCCTCTTGAATCTTAGTGAGCCCTGAGGCAAACGTCGCTGCAACTGCTAGGACCGGAATTTCATCGATTAAGCGAGGGATCACCTGACCGCCGATGGTCACTCCTTTCAAGTGTGCTGATTGCACCCGTAAGTCTCCTAAGGGTTCACCTGCAATCTCACGTTGATTTTCAATTGTAATGTTTGCCCCCATCTCCTTCAGCACGTCTAGAATCCCGGTTCGGGTTGGGTTTAAGCCCACATTTTGAATCAGTAGATTTGCCTCAGGCACGATTGAACCGGCTACTAACCAAAACGCAGCTGAACTGATGTCCCCTGGAACAGTTACCGCCTGCCCTGTCAACGTTGCGCCGCCTTGAATGTGTACTGTCCGGGTTGTAGGATTCGTTTCAATCTGAGCTCCAAAAGCCTTTAACATCCGTTCAGAGTGATCTCGCGATAAGGCCGGTTCTGTCACAGTGGTTATTCCGGTCGCGGATAGACCCGCCAACAGAACACAAGACTTGACTTGGGCGGAGGCCACGGGTGAGTGGTAATGGATCCCGTGTAGCTGCTGCCCCTGAATTGCCAAGGGTGCTAGACGGCCTGTGCCTCGCCCCCAAATCTGAGCCCCCATTTGCCGCAAGGGATCCACGACTCGTTGCATCGGCCGGGATCGTAGGGATCCATCGCCGGTTACCGCAAAAAAGCGATCAGGATGGGAGGCTAGGATCCCTAACATCAATCGTAATGTTGTCCCGGAATTGCCCGCATCTAGCACGTCTGGCGGTTCCTGCAATTGACCCAACCCTATCCCTTGCACATGGACTTCTGTTGGATTGAGCTCAGAAATCGTAGCTCCCATGGCCCGAAAACACGCCGCTGTACTCCAAGGATCCTCGCCGACTAACAAACCTCGAATAACTGTGTTGCCCTTAGCCAAGGATCCCAACATCAAGGCCCGATGAGAGATCGATTTATCCCCTGGGATCATCAAGGATCCTTGCAGTGTCTGACAGGGGGACAGCGTAAGAGTATCGGGATCCATGAGAAAACTCGATGATGTACCCTGCGATTTTAGGGTATTGGTTGCTTGTTAACGGTAGGGAATTTCCTTTGGGGGGGGAGCAGCTTCAATCTGAGCTCTGCGGACTTGAGGTACAGTAGTTCAGCCTTAACACTTTCAGGGGTTTAATTTCAGGGGTTTAATGAAAGAGACGATCATCAGGAGTCATCTATGGCTACCCCAACCAAACTCAGTGACACCGAAATTCAGTCCAAGCTAACTCAGCTCTCGAACTGGTCCCTCACCAACGGCAAGCTAACTAAGCAATTCCAATTTGAGTCCTTCGTCGAAGCCTTTGGCTGGATGTCCAGCGCTGCCTTGGTTGCTGAAACGATGGGCCACCATCCAGAATGGTCAAACGTCTACAGTACTGTATCAGTAAGCCTTATCACCCATGATGCCAATGGGATTACTGACCTCGATTTTACGCTAGCTCAGCGAATGGATGGCCTTGCCAACCGTTAACCGCTAGGCTAGCAATAGTCAGCCCTCACTTTTGGGGGCTTAGCTCACGCTAGTCCAACCACGTACAAGCCACCACTCAGGCTAACCACGCAGAGGACACTTACACAGAGGACATCTACCCAGAGGACGACCATGCACCTGTTAATTCCAGCTGCCGGTAGTGGCAAACGAATGGGCTCCTCTCAGAATAAGCTTCTTCTGCCCTTGCACAATCGTCCCATGCTTGCGTGGACTTTACAGGCGGCCTCCCAAGCTATCTCAATTGATTGGATCGGGCTCCTCGGCCAACCCACTGACTTCCCCGATTTTGAACGGATCCTATCCCTCTATCCGATCGCTAAACCTGTTGAACTCATTGCAGGTGATGAGACTCGTCAAGGATCCGTCTTTCAAGGGTTGAAACATTTAACTGCCAAAGGATCCGTAGACTATGTTTTAATTCATGATGGGGCTCGCTGTCTGGCGACACCTGAACTATTTGATCGCTGTAGTGCCCAACTTCGAACTGTTGATGGACTGATTGCGGCAATTCCTGTGAAAGATACCATTAAGATTACTCGACCTGCAGCTCAGGATCCCCATCAACTCGATATTCAATCTACCCCAGAACGTAAATTACTCTGGGCGGCTCAAACGCCTCAAGGATTTGAGCTAACTCGTCTATTCCAGGCGCATACTCAAGCAGCTGAACAAGGCTGGGAAGTCACTGATGATGCCTCCTTGTTTGAACGGCTCAATATTCCTGTGCGCATTGTGCCCGGTGAAGAAACAAACTTGAAGTTAACCACACCACTAGACCTGATCATTGCTGAACGGATCCTAACCCGTCGTGAGTCCGGCATTGTGTCGTAGATGAGGTATCATCGTGTGTAATATGCGTGGTAACGTTTAATTGGTTGGAAATAGATCCAGTATGCCCATCTATCTATACTGGGGTGACGATAGCTACCGTCTCGAAAAAGCCGTTCAACGGTTACGTGATCTCGTTGTGGATCCTGCCTGGGCTGCTTTCAATTACGATCGCTTTCCAGCTGAATCAACCATTGCAGGCTTGAACCAATCGATGACGCCTCCAATGGGCCCAGGATCCCGACTAGTTTGGTTAGAAGAAACAAAGCTGTGTCAGCAATGTCCAGATCCAGTCTGGGCAGAACTACAACGAACCTTACCTCAGGTGCCTGACACCACACATCTATTACTCACAACTGCTCACAAATTAGATGGGCGCTTAAAATCGACCAAGTTACTTAAGCAAATCGCTAAGGTGGAAGAGTTCAATCGTCTACCCACCTGGGATACCGATAAAATTCTGAAGCAGGTGAAATCCCAAGCGGCTGACTTCAATCTAACCCTGACAACAGCAGCCTCTGAACTCTTGGCTGAGGCCGTAGGCAATGATTCTCGTAAACTCTTCACTGAGTTGGAAAAATTATCATTGCTGATCTCGGATCCTGCTCAAACGATTTCAGCCGAGATGGTGCAGCAACTCGTCCCAGCTACAGCATTCAATAGTTTCCAACTTGCTCAAGCCTTGAGGCAGCGTCATGTCGACCGGGCTCTTGATATCCTGACGCATCTGCTTAGCAACAACGAACCAGCCTTGAAGATTCTAGCTGTTCTCGTCGGCCAATTTCGTACTTGGCTATGGATCCGGATCATGCTCAATCAAGGAGAAAAGGATCCTAAAATAATTGCTCAAGCGGCCGACATTAGCAACCCGAACCGAGTCTACTTTTTACAAAAAGAAGTTCGAGACCTATCAGCACCTTTCTTGCATCAGACCCTGGTTGCTCTACTGAATCTGGAAGTCGATCTCAAACGGGGTCGGTCGGAGTCAGAGGCTTTTCAAGTTACACTTGTCCAGATTGCCGGGCTCGATCCTTAGTTTGGCACTAGGCTGTGATGACCCACCTAGGTTACTCGCCTTAGTAATGCCCTTCGACAGCGGCAGCTCCACCTTAGGGCTATGGCCTAGTATTCTCGCCGAGGCACGTAAGCATTCGGATCATAGACGTCAAGGTGAAGCCGCTGACCCGCTAGCTGTGCAGCCATGCCCAACACTTGTTTGATCGCTTGAATCGTGCGTCCGCCTCGACCATACACACGGCCTCGATCCTCATTATCAAATGCTACTCGTAGCCAAATTCGCTTACCGCCACATGTCAACTCGCAATCAATCTGGAGACTTCTTGGATCACCCAGCAACGGCTCCATGAACAGGCGTACAAGCAAGGTGTAATCAGCCATAGGATCCTTAGAGTCTAAATATGCATAATTACCCGATTAAGTCAGTCGCAAGTAGCTCTACTCTGCTGGAGTTGCCGCTACCGGAGTCTCTGAAGCAATATCATCGTTACCCTTAGGGGGTTCGGATTCTGAGCTTGCTGAAACTTCAGGTGCAGTCTCCGTAGTGGCAGGGACTTCACTGCTAGCAGTCTCACCAGTAGACGCTTCCCCACTAAGAGCTTCTGTTACAGAGGTATCTGAGGAGTCAGAGTCAGAGGATCCCTCTCCTTCTTCATCTTTGGCCTCCCTATCAGCGGCAACCTCTGTCTCAGGCACAGGTTCCTCTTCAATAAGGGCCCCAATTTTCGCAATAGCAGGGATCCGCAGCGTTTCCGTCTCATCACCAGGAGCCTTACCCGCTGCCAACATGTCAAAAATGCCCGCCTTGCGCAAAATGGATCCCAATGTGTCCGTTGGAGTCGCTCCGTAACGCAACCACTTGAGTAGACTAGCTGTTTTCAACACTGTCTCTTTGGTCCGGGGATTGTAGAACCCGAGCTCCTCCAAAGGTCGAGCCTCCCGTCGGCTTTTGCTCTCAATCGCAATAATCCGATAACTGGGTTCCCGCTTTTTTCCAAATCTCTTCAGCCGCAACTTCAGCATAAAAATGCTCCTAGGATCCTAACACTGCTACTTAACAAGTCCACTCGTTACAACTACGGTTGACCTAGACGGTTGACCTGGCTCAAGCTGGATTGTCCACGGGGCAGCCCGAGGCCTTACTTACTCTCACAGACTTACAAGTGTATACCGAATAGATGAATTCGGGAACCCTCAATCCAGAAATCTAGACATGCAATTGTCCCGCCCACTTTTTCTGGTCCCTCACCTCGAGGATCTGGCCAGCTCAGATCAGCTTAACTCTGAGATAGCGACTCAAATTCCCAGCATGTAAAGGTTACAGCCGGAAAAAGATCGGGCAGTACCGAAGCAATGTGGCACAGTAAGGGGGACGTTGAGGGGCATTTATCATGATCACCTACGCTGATCTGACTCCAGACCAACAGAAACTGTACCTGTCTGCTCTAGTTGCATCTGCCAAGTCTGATGACGCTCTCGACCAAGATGAAATTGACTTCTACATGAATATTGCAACTCACATGGGTGTCGAGGACGCTGAGGCTCGCCACATCCTAGAGCAGGCTTCTTTGGATATGGCCAGTGTGCCACCCTTGCATAATGCTGTTGGTGCCTTGATTCTGCGAGATGCAGCGGCGATGGCGGTTATCAATAATGTTCTCCTCGATACTGAGGAGGTATTTATCTTTCGGCTTGGTGACGCCATGCAGTTTTCCAAGGATGAAATCGAAGAATTTCTCAACTGGGCATTTATGGGTCTCCAGTGGCAGCTCAAAAGTGCTAGCCTCCTGGAAAAATACACCTCTTAGTAAAGCCAGCCCACTATCCCTAGCACCAGACCAGTAACAGCGATCCAACTTATCATCACCAACCGTAGGATCCGTAGGCTCTGCCGAACAACCCTTGGCGTCAGAGGATACGTAGGAACACCCAGCCTGGGTTTCTCTGTGGGGATTCCTTGATAGACATTTGTTCCCCCTAACTGCACGCCTAACCAGTAGGCATACGCTGCTTCACTCCAGCCCGAATTGGGACTTGAATCCTGTCGTGCATCCCGGCCACACGACTGCCAGAAAGACCAAGAATTGGAGCTCCACCACGCTAACGTTAGGACTGTCAACCGACAAGGTAACCAGGTTAAGGCGTCTTCTAGCCGAGCTGCAACTGTTCCTAAATGGGTGTACGGATCCCGACGATATCCCACCATTGAATCTAAGGTGCTTGCCGCTTTGTAGGCGAATGCTAATGGAGCTCCTCCGATCACGCCGTAGAACAGGGGGCCGGTGCCCCCATCCGGAGTATTCTCTGCCACTGTCTCTATCAGAGCTCGACAGATCTCTGTCTCATCAAGTTGCTCAGTATCTCGTCCCACGTAATGACGGAGAGCCCCGCGAGCAGCCTCAAGATCCCCCTTTTCTAAGGGCTCTAGAACGTCCCAGGCGGCAAAATGTAGGCTGCGGGCACCCAGGCAGCTGGCGAGCAGCACACTGTGTGTCCAGAACCCAACAAGAGGATGAATGGATTCGGCCCACTGCACAAGTCCCCATGCGTATCCGGCGCTGCCTAAAACCAGGATTCCGGTCATCCCCCCCCCTGCTAGCCATCGCTGTAAGGGAGTTGTGGTGTAAGTTAAACTAAGTCGAGTCAAGAACTGGATTACGGATCCCATGGCTTGCACAGGGTGATACCAACTCCAAGGATCCGCTACGAGATAGTCCAGAATCAGAGCGGCGAACAAGACCTCAGGGGCCACAGTGGCGGGCAAAATGGGTGTAGGTACAGGCATGGTAGATGTCGATCTGCTTACACGATGAAGCCAGTGTCTTCAGTTTGAGCTGCTTGCCAACTGCGGGCATCAAAGTAGAGATCTTCTAGTGTCGTTTCCTGCAATACTTGCCGCACTCGTTGGGAAATACGCTGCCACACGGCTCGAGTAACCCAATCTTCAGCAGGAATGTCCCCTGTGAATTGCTCGGAAAAATCGGGAGGGTCTAGTGACTCACCCACGGCCATTAGAATCTCAGCCAAGGTAATGAAGCGAGGTCGCTTTGATAGTCGATACCCCCCCTGTGCTCCCCGCTGTGAGCGGACCAACCCAGCATGACGCATATCAATCAATAACTTTTCCAAGTAGGGTGCGGGTAACTGTTGACGGGCTGCAATAGCTCGTACGGAAGTGGGTTGATGGGGACTTAGCATGGCTAGATCCAGAAGTGCCTTGATGCTGTAATAGCCTTTCGTTGTCAGCTTCATAGGATCCCTCCAAACATCTGTAATCTGCCGCTGAACGGGATTCGCCAGCACACCGTCAAGGCAGTGTCCGATTTAAATCAAATTTAGTCTGGACAAAACCTGGCCTGGGTCACTATGATATATGACTGTTGTGCAAAGCTCATCTGAGCCAATCGCTGTCAAGGATACTGAGGGTTGGATCTATCCGTCTTCAAGTCCGTGGGATTGCAACAGTATTGTGGGTCTGTCGTAGTTGTTGGGACCACTGCTTCCTCTCTCCTGCTGAAGGATGTTGAAGGACGCCCTTTTGAAGAGGTGGTAGCTCGATAAGTTTGGCTTGATACGTCACACAGACGTACAGGTCTTTTACCAGAGTCTTGTGTTGTTTAGGGTAGTTGTCCACTCGGGAGATGTTATTCCGAACTGGTTCTGACTCCCGTACCAACCGCTCTCTGTGAGCCATGTGAAAGGTAGTTGATTCTGTGTGGGCCTGATGTCTACACCTAGTTTCTTTCGGAGGTTGAAGTGGAACTCGGTCTGCTTGGCAAAAAGGTGGGAATGACCCAGATCTTCACGGATGAAGGTCTGGCAGTCCCAGTGACTGTGTTGGAGGCGGGTCCATGTAAAGTGACTCAGATTAAAACCCCTGAGACAGACGGGTACGTCGCTGTTCAACTTGGCTATGATGCTGTATTGCCTAAGAGAGTCACTAAACCTCAGCGGGGCCACGTGTCTAGGGCTGGTATTGAGGAAGCCTTGCGGCATCTGCGAGAGTTCAAGGTTGATACGCCTGGTGACTTCCAGTTGGGTCAGGAAGTGACAGTTGATGTGTTCGAAATTGGCCAGCTGGTTGATGTCTCAGGAACTAGCATCGGTCGAGGGACAGCAGGATACCAGAAACGTCATAATTTCGGTCGCGGCCCAATGTCTCATGGCTCCAAAAATCACCGTGAACCGGGATCTATTGGGGCTGGGACAACTCCCGGACGTGTTTTTCCAGGCACTCGGATGTCAGGTCAATACGGCAATAAGCGAGTTACAACCCGCAAACTTTCGGTTGTCCGAATTTACCCGGACCGTAACCTCATCCTAGTTAAGGGATCCGTTCCTGGGGTTGAGGGTGGGCTGCTGGAAATCCGGCCCACTAAAGTGGTCTGGAACCCTGTGAAGTCTTAGCTCGTCCGACTAGGCTCTTTTTCTAAGTAAGGATCAACGCGATGGCACGCTGTACTGTTAAGAATTGGCTGGGGGAATCTGTTGGTGAAGCTGAACTGGAGTTATCAGTGGCTCGCCCAGAATCGTCATCTCATGTTGTCTATATGGCCTTGCGCCGGCAGATGACTAATGCCCGCCAGGGTAATGCCCACACTAAAACCCGCTCTGAAGTGAGAGGTGGTGGACGTAAGCCGTGGCGTCAGAAAGGAACAGGTCGAGCTCGAGCTGGTTCAACTCGTTCACCCTTGTTACCCAAAGGGGGAATTATTTTTGGTCCGCGCAAGCGCGAGTACAACTTGAGTATGAATCGTAAGGAGCGTCGGTTGGCCTTGCGAACTGCTTTGCAGGACCGAGCGGATGACCTCATTATTGTTGAAGGCTTCGAGGATCAGTTAGCTATCCCCAAAACAAGGGAGGTGGCTCAGGCTCTGGCTCGTTGGGGTGTTCGACCTGAGCAGAAGGTTTTGCTAGTTGTTTCAGAAAGGACTGAGCGGGTCGAGCGAGCATCTCGCAATCTAGCTCAGGTAAAGCTGCTCACTGTTAATGATTTGAATGTCTATGACCTCCTTCATGCTGATGTCATTGTCATGACTCAAGATGCCTTAGATCTAACTAAGCGCCAATTTGAAGGAAGTAAGGCAGGGTTTGAAACACGTCCTGTGGAGCCGAAACCCGAAGATGAGTCAGTTGCTGCTCCTGTCTTTGTTGACTTAGTGCCAGCAGAGTCAGCAGAACCAGAATTAGCTAAGTCGGATCCTGATGTTTCCGAGTCTGTAGAGTCAGACACACCTGAAAGTATAGCTAGTAACCCAACTGATGAATCCCCTGCTAGTGATAGCGACACCCTTGAGGAAGGAGAGGCATGATGACGGAGAGTCAACGGATCCTGGCCGACATTCTAATTCGTCCCATCATTACTGAGAAAGCAACAGCGCTCATCAATGAAGGCAAGTACGTGTTCGATGTTATGCCCAAAGCGACAAAGCCTCTCATTCGTCAGGCTGTTGAGGAGATGTTTGGTGTTCGCGTAACCGCTGTCAACACGCAGAACCCACCTCGTAAGCGTCGCCGGCTGGGTCGCAGTGTTGGTTTCAGGCCAAGCTACAAGCGAGCTATTGTGACCTTAGCAGATGGGGATTCTATTGAACTGTTCCCTGATGTATAGAGACTTTGATCTGAATCAGTTGTTATTCGGTAATTGACAATGGGTATCCGTTCCTTCCGCCCCTACACCCCTAGCTCCCGTCAAATGACGGTGTCTGATTTCCAGGAGATTACAACCTCGGAACCCGAGAAGTCATTGACTGTTTACGTTCATCGAAAAAAAGGGCGTAATAACCGAGGCGTTGTAACGTGCAGACACCGGGGCGGTGGGCACAAGAAGCTTTACCGTATCATCGATTTTCGACGTGAGAAGGTGGGTATTCCCGCTGAGGTCAAAACTGTTGAGTATGATCCATTCCGCAACGCTCGGATCTCCTTGGTGCAATACGAGGATGGTGAGAAGCGGTATATCTTGCACCCACGCAACTTAGAGGTGGGAACCAAGATTGTTTCTGGGCCTGATGCACCAATTGAAATCGGCAACGCTCTACCTCTTGAAAATATTCCGTTAGGTAGCCTTGTTCACAATGTTGAGCTTGTCCCTGGGCGCGGGGGACAGATGGTGCGAGCAGCTGGAGCAGCAGCACAAGTGACAGCCAAGGAGGGAAAGTATGTGTCGATTAAGTTACCCTCCGGTGAAGTTCGTATGGTTCGCAGGAATTGCTACGCTACCCTCGGTCAAGTGGGTAATGTTGAACATTCCATCATCA
>CAYUEE010000087.1:0-19024 GCA_964443615.1 uncultured bacterium
CATCAGCGAAATTGCCACCTATCCCATGCTGTTATTTGAACTCAAGCCTCAGACCATCATTGAACTCGGAGCCTTGAACGGCGGTAGTGCTTTGTGGATGGCCGATAATTTAAACCTCTTCGGCGTTACCCCCTTGGTCTACGGCATTGATATTGATGTATCCCTGCTGGATGACAAAGCCAAATCGGATCCGCGCCTCCACTTTATTCAAGGGGATTGCAATCATTTAGACCAAGCCTTGCCCCCCAGTTTGCTCGCCACTCTACCCCATCCCTGGCTCGTGATTGATGATGTGCACATTAATACCATCAATATCTGTCAGTACTTCCACGACAACGGCCTCCAGTCTGGTGACTACTTCATTGTTGAAGACACCAACCCCTCCATCTGGAACTTCTGGGGAGACCAATCCTGGGATGAACAGGATGAAATGGAACAAGGATCCCGCAAGCTGGACAATTTGAAGACATGGCTTAAGGATCATGACGATGAGTACCTGGTCGACACCCATTATCAGGATCTATTCGGCTACAACGGGGCCAAGAACTGGAATTCCATCTTGAAGCGAGTATAGGCTCCTGTTAATACTATGACCATCATCCAACTTGGCCGCGATATCTGTGGGTCCCTCTCTGAGTCGATGGCACGGGAATGGATCGTCACGAACGGTATCGGGGGCTTCGCCTCAGGCACCGTAGCTGGGATCCTAACTCGCCGCTATCACGGGATCCTGATCGCCGCCCTCGATCCACCCACCCACCGGACCCTACTCGTCACCAAGCTGGAAGAAATCGCGGTCATCAACGGCATTACCTACCCCCTATCCGCGAATCGATGGCCCCACGACATCACGGATCCACAAGGCTTCAAACATCTTGAGCGATTTGAACTGCAAGGCAGCCTCCCCACCTGGTTTTATGCTGTCGCTGACGGACTTGTGCAAAAACAACTCTGGATGAGACAGGGCCATAATACAACATATATTCGCTACAGCTTGCTCCGAGGCTCCCAGCCTGTCACCCTCACCCTGCAAGCCTTCGTCAACAACCGGGATATGCACAGCACAACGACGACAACAGAACACCTGTTTCAGAGTCAAGCCATCCCGCACGGCCTCCACATTCAAGCCCACCCGGACGCCATCCCCGTCTACTTATTTAAAGATCCATCAGTTATGGATCCGATATTTAAGGATCCAACACTGAAGGATCCAATACTTAAGGATCCAACTGGCCCTCACGATTGGGTGCCTGCTCAAACCTGGTATTACAACTATGACTTAGCCGTTGAACAAGCTCGAGGCCAAGGATCCCGAGATAACCATCTCAATGCCGGGTCCCTGACAGTCACGCTTGCCGTCGGAGAGTCGATCACAGTGGTTGCCACAACGGATCCCGACACGCCTCTAGTTGGATCCGTGGCCCTCACAGCCCAGCAAACCCATGACCAGGATCTCCTCAATCGCTGGACCGCTGTGGCACCATCTCCTGGCCCAGCATGGATTCAACACCTAGTGCTCGCAGCAGATCAATTCATCGTCAATCGCCCTCTCCCGCAGGATCCGTCTGGGAAATCAATCATTGCAGGCTATCACTGGTTTGCCGACTGGGGCCGCGACACGATGATCAGCTTACCGGGATTAACGCTCTGTACAGGTCGCCCGGAGATTGCTCGATCCATTTTGAAAACATTTGCCGCCTACATCGATCGAGGGATGTTGCCCAACCGTATCCCTGATGTCGGTGAGGATCCGGAGTACAATACCGTCGATGCCACCCTCTGGTACTTTGAAGCCATCCACGCCTACGACACTGCCACTCAAGATCACACCTTAGTTCAAGAGCTCTACCCCAGCCTGGCTGAGATTATCGACTGGCATGTGAACGGCACCCGCTTTTCGATTCATGTGGATCCGTCGGATGGGCTCATTTACGCTGGAGAACCTGGAGTCCAACTCACTTGGATGGATGCCAAAGTCGATAACTGGGTCATTACGCCTCGCATTGGCAAGCCTGTTGAGATTGCAGCTTTGTGGATTAAGGCCCTACACATCATGGTTCTGTTCGCCCACCGATTGGGACACGCCCTCGAGCAGTATCAAACATTATTAAACTTGGCCCGACAAGGATTTCAACGGTTTTGGCATCCTCAATCCAGCTACTGCTACGACGTGCTCGATGGTCCTGCCGGAGATGATCTGACCCTCCGTCCCAATCAACTTTTTGCCCTGTCATTGTTCACCGGATCCTGGCCCTCTCTCCTCCCTCCTGACCAAGAGCGCTCCATCGTGGATCAGTGCAGTCAATGGCTCTACACCTCCCACGGTCTGCGGTCCTTATCGCCTCAGGATCCTCATTATGAAGGCCTTTACATCGGCGATCGTTGGCATCGGGATGGTGCGTATCACCAGGGCACGGTATGGGGATGGTTAATCGGATCCTATGTGCAAGCGTATTTGAAGGTATATTCGGATCCTGGTCAAGCTCAGAGGTTATTGGATCCGATGCAGTTGCATTTGAAGACTCACGGTGTGGGCAGTCTCAGTGAGATTTTTGATGGGGATCCGCCAATGGTGCCACGTGGATGTATTGCGCAAGCCTGGACCGTCGCGGAGGTTTTACGAGCTTGGGTATTGACACAATCTTGGCAACGTTAGGCGTTCAGTCATTGGGGAGTTCAGTCATTGAGTGGCACCTCAAGCCCCTGTATACCTGCATACTGCCAAAGTAAATGATATGAAATAGATTGCACACCATTAAACGATTAAACGGATCCTTGTAATTGGTTTGCTTGCCGGAAACAAGCCTCAGCCTCCGGGATCCGGTTCATGGCTTGGAGCGTTAGCCCTAATTGTCGATGCAAAGGAGCGGAATTCGGTTCGATATCGAGGCCGATTTGATAGATGATGATGGCCTTGTTGTACTCCTGCCGTTTAGCCAACAAATCCCCCAGACTCAAGTACAGGTCGTAATTACGGGGCTGGGTTTGAATCGCAATATAGTAGGCCGGTAAATGAGACGGATCCAGCTTGAGCATCTGTTGAGAACACGCGATAGCTTCTGCTGTTTTCCCCTGACCCAAATACACTTCAGCCAGTTGGGTATAGGTCCACAAGGCAGTTGGATCCAGTTCAATGGCCCGCAGATAGGCTTGAGTCGATTCCTCAAAAAAGTTTAACGCTGCTAAGGCGGCTCCTAAATGATGGTAGGACCAGGCAAAGCTAGGGTTCAATTGAATCGCCCGCTGTAAGATGCCAATGGCTTCTTTGTAACTCCCCTGATGGGTGAGAAGTTCTCCAAAATTATGCAAATCCCAGGATGTCGCGGCCTCACTGCTAGCCAGTTGCTGATAGTACTGAATCGCTTGCTCTGGATCCTGATCAATGGCGGCCTCCGCCAGTTTGCGCAAGTGCGTTGGATCCGTGGGGGATGGGGCGCTAGACGAGGGCCGTTTGAGTAGATCAGGATCCGTCAACAGAGAAGAGAGGGACTGCACATCCAGGGAGGGAGAAGGGAGTTGAGCCGGTGGTTGAGTAGGCGGTTGGGCCGGAGCCGGAGAAGGGAGTGGCGAGGGTGTTTGAGTAGGGACTTGTGCTGCTGTACAGGGGTCAGGTGTAGCTGTTTTTACTGATGGATCCGGTACTGTCCAATGAGTCGGCACGGGCGATGGTGATGGGATCCAAGCCGGTGGGGCAGGGCGGGATATAGAAACAGCAGGGGTAGAGGGGGAAGGGGTTGAGGTTGAGTGGGGGGCAGGTGTGGTTGAACTTGAAGGACGATTAGCAGAGGCACTAGGAGAGCGCTTGGAAGACCGCAAGGATCCGTCTGAAGACCGCAAGGATCCGTCTGAAGACCGCAAGGATCCGTCTGAAGACCAAGAGCGAGGGGCTGCTGTGTAGAGGGACTCTCTGGGATAGCCTAGCTTGATGGCTTTGCGGCGGCAGGTTTCCGCACCTTCTGTATTCCCTTGGGCTTCAAAAACGGCGGCAAGCTCAGCATACGCATCCACTAAAGTTGAATCGAGTTCTAAGGCTTTGCAGTATTCTGCCGTGGCTTGAGGTTTCTGTTGCTCTGCTAGGACCCGTGCCAGCGCAAGATGGGCCGATGCCTGCTGGGGAGCCACCTGCACTAGTCGTTGTAGGGTTGTCGCCGCCATCGTTAGTTGTCCTGCCTTGGTTAGGGCTTCACCTAATAACAGCTGTCCCTCTATCGACTGAGGTTGTAAGCTCACAGCCTGTTGATACACCCCCACCGCTTCGCGCCACCGTTGTAGGGATCCCAAGGCTCTGCCCAACCCTATGTGGCTCTCAATTGCGGTCGGATCCTGCTCTAGCACAAGACGATACCATTTTGCGGCTTCCTCCCATCGTGTGCTGAGACTAAGAGCCTGGGCCAATTCCCGCATGGCTGTGACATCGTTTGGATCCTGGTCTAACTGTTGGTGACAGGTCGTGATTAATGCATCTAGAGTGTGCTGCGAGAGGGCTGGTCCCTGAGATAGGGCTGGGGATCGCTTGGATGTCCCCGTCCCTGGATTGATCTCTGGATTCACGGAAGGGCTAGTCACAACGTCCTCAGATACACGAATCACACCTGATAGTCTGCGGATCCTGACGATCTGTCAACTCCTGAGATGGAGTCCTACAGCTGAAAAAAGTTGGGGGGATAAGCGGAGAGATAAAACAGATTGGATCCGAGAACATGCCAACCGTGTGGATGCGGAAGTCTGAGAGCTTTAAAGCCTAGGATCCTCCGTAGGTATGCTAGGATACTCAAGATTTCACGGACTGAGTGGAATACCGGATCTCAAGCCTCAATTCGTTGTATTTGTTAGCGTTGGAGTCAATATGTCAGTGCTGCCATCCGTGACCGTCTGTATCCCCGCCTTCAATGCAGCCGACTATTTAGCGGAAACTGTCGCTAGCGTTCGTCAGCAAGACATGGCTGATTGGGAGTGCTTTATTGTCAATAACGGTAGCACTGATCAGACAGGGGCTGTGGCAGAGGCTCTAGCCGCTGAGGATCCTCGCATCCAAGTTATCCATCGGAGTAACGAGGGCGGTGGCGGCGCAGCTCGCAATGTGGGCTGTCAACGAGCTCATCCCAACTCGAAGTATTTCTTTGCGCTCGATAGCGATGACCTATTGGAGCCCCATGCTCTGTCCACGATGAGTGCCTATCTGAACGAACACCCGAATGTAGGATTAATCGCCTGTCAATTCCAACGGTTGGGTCCGACTAGTGAAGACCTAGGTCCCGGCCATCGGAGTCGATGGATCCCTAGTCAATGGGGGTGGCCTCGTCCATTACAACCCGCAGAGTACGAAACCCCTTTCGTCTGTTTTTTCTGTGCCACGGGTCAAGGTCCCTTTGCGATGTTCCGCCAGAGTACGTTGAAACAGACACAGCTTTGGGATCCCCAATTTACCAGCTATCCCTACCATAGCCACGAGGATACTGATATCTTCTGTCAAATGGCGTTATTGTCTGCGGTTCACTACTTGCCCGATAAGCTCTACTGGAAACGTGAGCATCCTCACCAAGTCACTCAAACTCGCCTCAGTGCTTACTCCTTGTTCCGGCAGAAGTGGGACACCATGCAGTTGTCGGATCCTCAGCAGCAAGCCCTGATCGACCAATCCCTGCTCTACTACTACCGAGCTCACCGACCCATGCGCTCATTGAAAGTTGTCGTAAAGGCCCTCGGGGATCTGGTCACTCGCTCTGATAAGCGCAATCCTCATCACATGAGCTTCACCATCGGCCTATTGAAGTCAGCCGTTGCTGGATTTGTGACGCCTGTTCATTATCAGCTAGATAGACACCGTCCATCCTCTCACTCTCAGCAGTCTGAGTGGTTTCAAGTTGATTCTTCAAGCTGATTCTTCAAGCTGATATCAGCTCAATAATTCAAGTTACCTAGGATCTTAACGGAGACCTGTTAAGCCGTTACAGATAACACACAACCTCCAAAACCTACTGACCAAGACTTGAGTTCAACGTTTCACTGACCTCGGCTACAGGATCATGTACAAGTACCCTCAGACCATTATGCAGCTCTACAGTCTTCTCAAGGCTAACGGTTACACACGAGAGGATCTTGAGGCTGTGGCTGTGGCCTACACGATGGGCCAGCATCTGCTGGGGGCTCACTATCGGTGTTCTGGCAACCCATTTCTTGCTCATTTGGTGGGGACAGCAGGGATTCTCGTCCACCAGCAAGCGTCCCGGCCTGAAATTGTGGCTGGGCTGTTGCACGCGGTGTATGAGCAGGGTCTGTTGAGCTTACTCGTTGTCCCATCACTACAACGACAGGTGGTCCGGCAGCAGGTTGGATCCGAGGCAGAAGAGTTGATCCATCGCTACCAAACTCTGATGTTGACCAGTCCTTGTGTAGAGAATTGGCTTTCTGGTCAGCAGGATCCGACTGCTCTGGACCGTCAGGTGTTGCGCATTAGGGTAGCCAATGAACTGGAAGACAGTTTGGACTTAGCTCCACTTTACTGCGCCACGGTAAGATGCACTTTAACCTTTAACCTATTGGACCAAGCCATCAAAGTAGCAACTCACTACGAATGGCTTGACCTAGCCGCAGACTTAAAGTTGAACCGTCAGCACCTAACCCTAGCTCAGGATCCTTGTCTCACCGGTGCTCACTCTCGATACTACACTTTGGGTTGGAGACGTAATCCAGAAATAGTGGCTCGTAAGATCCGGAACCTGTCATGGAGAGACTCCTCCGGTCAGTGATGATAGGCATCTGTGTATTAGAGCCGTCCCCCTCCCCTGACTGTTTGCAGATGGTGACAGCATGACAGGCTGTGAGCCCTGTATACCAAGGATCCTAACGGCCTTTGGCCCTGTTTCAAGGGATGTCTCCGCGAAAATTAGGATCCTTTTGAACTGAGCACCTACGTATATTTGAGGAAATTTGACGAAAGGTGTCGAAAATAGCTTTACGTTTGACTGGAACACCTTTAAAACCAAGGGCATTGATCTTAAATTAGGCAAAGAGGTCAGGACTGCCCTAGCCTCCTGCATTAACTTCTGCAGATTCTCTGCTCATCCCTGGCTATAGTGTCGAGTCCATCATCCATCAACTCGCTACCCCTGGAACCACGATGATATCTAACCCCTTCCTGCCTCACTCTCGTTTTCATCGGGAATCAGTTGCCTACAACTGTGATACTTACACTACCCCACTCCCTTTCGGTGACGATCAGGCCCGTCACATGGCCACTGAGCCTCTCCAGCCCTCCCATAGACTACCCGCTTTCCTCGCTGCTGATGTCAACCGCTTGATCCGATTTGTCTTGATTATGCAAACGCAAGAGGGTAGCCGGTTTATCGATCTCCAGGAGGTGGTTGAAACCATTGGACGATCCATTGATAACTCCATCCACATTCCAGATCGCTATCTCTCTCGTCATCATGCCTATCTTGTTCGTGTACCGGATCCGATTACAGATAGTTATACCTACTGCCTCTTCGATGGTGATCGCAATGCTCACAGTTTGAGTGCCAATGGTGTCTTTGTGAATAGCACTCAAGTTCGCAGCCATTTGCTCCAAACCGGCGATGAAATCTACTTCGGCCCTAATGTTCGAGCCATCTTTCGCCCTATATTTCATGAGGTGGCTATTCCCGCAGCCTCCCTCAGCTATCGCTAATCTTTATCCCTAACCTTCAGGCCGTACTCAGACACTGTATCGATCCAGTTACACTTAGCGATGACACTTAATATCTGAGTCACTCTTCCCTAGCTTGACCGCCTTGTATCCACTAGTTCTACGAGTTTGCCATCTAATTATTTCATCAATGATAAGTGGCTAGATCTAAGCTCAGGACCCAGCTTGATAACCCTCCTTGAAGGGGCAGCTTAACCGCACTCTATCGTGGGCTAGCCTTACTGAGCACTGCCACGGCTGTGTTACAACTTGCAACAAACTTCTCACAGAGGGTGTAGCCCACTAGTATTCTAGGCTTGACTGCGGATCCCAGGGATCCTGACGCTAGTGCCGTGCTGCTCTAGGGCAATGATACTGGGAGTGGTCACTATCTGTTTTACATCATGTGGTTTTCTTGCATGGGGTTTGGGGCAGTGGCCTTCGTCATAGGGCCATCGTCCTAATGTCAATACCTGGTTTATTAAGGCCTGGTTTTATGCCGTTTTGAGAAAAGAATGGAGTTATAGAGATCGATGGGTATCAAAACATCGGGTGGTACAGTTGTCTCCAATCCTCGGCTCTACCAGACTGTGCCTGTATCTACGATTTCTCAGGCTGAGCAGCAGGATCGATACCTGTCTCGGACTGAGCTAGATCGGATAGATGAGTTTTTCACTACAGGCCAGAAGCGGTTGCTGATTGCAGAAACGATCACGGCCTATTCGGAAATTATTGTCAGTCGTGCGGCTAACCGCATCTTTACTGGCGGAGCTCCCATGGCCTACCTAGAGCGTCCGGAAGTTGAGTCGGATGTGTCAGAGGGTTACAAGCTAGGCACAACCTTCTACGTTGAGTCCACTGGCGGTTTCGTGGAAGCGATTCGCAATATCTTTAGTGCCGCTGGCACAGCCCCGCCCCCGAATTTTCGACCCATCAACATCACTCGCTACGGCGCTGCCAACATGCAGAAGTCGTTGCGAGATATGGATTGGTTTTTACGCTATACCACATATGCCATGGCGGCTGGGGATCCCAATATTATTGCGATCAACACGCGTGGGTTACGGGAAATCATCGAAAATGCCTGCTCTACTGACGCCACCATTGTGGCGATTCAAGAGATGCAGCGAGCGGCCGTCGGCTACTTCCGTAAAGATGAGGAAGCTGTTGAGATTATCAACCAGTACTTCAATGTGCTACTGAGCGAGTTCTTAGCCCCCGCCCCTTCTAACAAGATTCGCCAGCGGAACGCGAGTACCGAAGGATCCAAACTCCAGGGTTTAGAGCTGCCCCAGATCTACAATGCCTCTGCCGAGAAGGTGCCCGTATTTGCTATGAAGCCGGGTCTCTCCTACACCGAAAAAGAGGATGTGATCAAAGCTGCTTATCGTCAAGTGTTCGAACGCGATATCCGGCGAGCTTACGGCCAAACTGTGTCCTACCTCGACTCTAAGGTCAGAAACGGTGAACTGTCGATGAAGGAATTCATCCGTGGCTTGGGTAAATCTGAGCTCTACCGGAAACAGTTCTACGAGCCCTTTATCAACAGTCGCGTGGTGGAGTTAGCCTTCCGCCATTTCCTGGGTCGTGCTCCTGAAACCCGGGAAGAGGTACAAACCTACTTCTCCATCATCTCCAACGGTGGTTTGCCGGCCTTGGTGGATGCCCTTGTGGATAGTCGTGAATACGGCGACTACTATGGCGAAGAGACGGTTCCCTATGTGCGTAAGCTCGGTGTTGAAGCTCAAACTAGCGCTAATTGGGGTGCTAAGTTTGACCTCTATAACTATGCTGCTCCTCAACGCAAAGTTCCTCAATTCATTACCTTATTCGCCTCTTACGAGCAGCCTCTGCCAGACCAGCATGCGTACGGATCCGGCAACGATGCTCTCGAGATCCAATTTGGGGCGATCTTTGCGAAAGAGACTCGTAACCCCAGTAGCAGCCCTGCATTCATTAATAAGGATGTGAAACGGATCCTAATCCGTCGCGGGTTTGCTCTGGAAAATGAGCGGACAACACCGGGTGTTGGTCCCAAGCCGAGCTCACTGGGGGCTAAGATCTTTAAGCTAACCCAAACAACTAACATTCGTGGTAAGTCGATCGGGAACCTGTCTGGCATCACAGGATCCGAAATGTCTACCCAGGCGGTGATTCGGGCCTGCTACCAGCAGATTTATGGCTACATGCCTTTCGAGGGTCAGCGCCTCAAGACTGCCGAAATCAAGTTGGAAAATGGCGAGATTTCAGTACGAGAGTTTATTCGGATCCTAACCAAGTCCGATTTATTCCGGAATAAGTACTGGTCCACCCTCTATGTCTGCAAAGCCATTGAGTACATTCACCGACGCTTATTAGGTCGTCCTACCTATGGTCGACAGGAAATCAATCCCTTGTTTGACTTGGCAGCCAAGCAAGGGTTCTATGCTGTGGTGGATACCATCATTGACAGCCCTGAGTATGAGACTGCTTTCGGTGAGGACACGGTTCCCTACGAGCGTTACCTTACTCCTGGTGGTTTAGCACTACGGCGGATGCGTCCGGGATCCACCGATATGTCGATTACGCCAGTCGTAACGGACGATGAGCGGCCTCGCTTCGTGCAGCTAGGTCTCCCTGAAGACAAGCCCACAGGTGAGGAGGAAATGAACCGTCGGGTGCAGCAGGGTGTGCCACGTCGTCGGGAAGAGACTCCTATCTTTAAACTCACTAGCTTGGCTAACAGCACCCAGGTCAAGAACTTGGTCCGGGCTGCCTATCGTCAGGTGTTCGAGCGGGATATGGATAGCTATGGTCTCGGTGCCGAACTCAGTAGTGCTGAAAGTCGCTTGTGCAATGGTGAGATCACAGTAAAAGCGTTCATGGAATTGCTGGGTTGCTCTGCGCTGTATCGCCAAGAGTTCTACACTCCCTATCCCAACACTAAGGTGATTGAACTGGGCACAAAGCACTTCTTAGGTCGGGCTCCCTTGAACCAGGCTGAGATTCGCAAGTACAACTTGATCCTGGCGACCCAAGGTCTCAAGGCTTTCATTCGGTCACTGTTGAATACGCAGGAGTACCGAGATGTGTTCAATGAGGATGTTGTCCCTTATCGTCGTTTCCCCACCTTACCAGCCGCGAACTTTCCCAACACTCAGGATCTCTACGGTCGTTTGACCAAGCAGAATCGTGAGGTGGTGGTGCCAAGTTTCAAGCCTGTTCCCGCCGGTGCCAATGTTGAAGGATCCAATAGCCCTCAATAGTCACCCCAATCGTTGCCCTCAACTGCGGGGCTGATCTAACACGCTCTTGAAACAAACTCTTAAACAGGGTAGATATCAGGATCCTCTTGTGGGATCCTTTTTTTGTAGCTCTAGGCTCTCTCAGTCCTCGCGCTGGATCAGGCCCTGGAGGAGCACGACAAGCGTTATGGGCAACAAACATTGTGCGGTACGCGTTTCAGCTGATCGAAATCACAGGTGGGTCTGTTAGGGTAAGTTTGAGCCGTTCTTATCATCTGCAGCTATGATGGCCGTTTCGTATCCACCGTCTCCGACTGAGTTCTTGTCATCCGGGAGAGCCGATGTGTCCTTAGAGGTGCGGTTAGCCACAGAAGTTGGAGTCGCTCGACGACAGCGGTGCCAGCGGCAGCTGCAGGAGTGTCAGCAAGTCCTTGACTCAGATCCATTTGACCGAACTCAATACTATATCCAAGGGATGGCCCAGTATGTCTTAGGTGACTTGCACTCTGCCATTGAGTCGTTCAACCAAGCAATCTTGGATCCTGCTGCACCTGCTTTGTGGTTTGCTGACTTGGGGATTGCTCTGGTGCAAGCGGGTAAGTTGGTGGAGGCTGGTATTAAATTCGTCGCGGCTCTAGCGCGGGATCCGAAATGTGTCAAAGTACACTACGGCCTGGGGTTCATGCATGCAGCCTCTGGTGACTATAGTACTGCTTTAAACAAATATAAGGTAGCTCTTGAGGTTGATTCTGATTTTATTGCCGCCAGTGCTGGAATTGGGCTGATTCATCTACTTCAAAAAAAGACGACTGAGACCGGCCGTAAATTTCTGCCTCTATCCCAGTTGGAAGCGGCCTCACAACAATTTGAGCAGGTTCTGGAGCAGGATGGGAGTGTGCCGGAAGCACTCTATGGGATGGGGGAGATCCGACGATTACGGCGCGAGCTGGTTCAAGCCTCGAATTACTATGAAGCTGCACTTATGTTGAATGGGAGTTTGACCTCAGCTCATTACAAGTTGGGTAAAGCTCTGGCAAGCCTGGGAAATGTAAAGAAGAGTGTTTCTCACTTGCGGACCGCCTATTGGCTTAACCCTCACGATGATGAAATAAAGGCAGTTCTGGACTATCAACTCTCTCAGCACTATCAGGATCCTACGACCCCCCCTCCGCCAATAATGTCAGATAGCTGATTGCGGTACAGACTACTCTGGTCGAGCGAGAAGATCAGTTATCTATGTTAGTTGTGTTTCAGTTAGTTGTGTTCAAACTCCTTGCCCAAGTTCGTTAAAATTTCTGTTTATGTCAACCAGCACTTGCTCTGCCCTATGTCTATCTCCTCGTCTCCGATATCAAGAACAAGTAGTTGGTCTCGATTGCCATTAGGCCAACAACTCTTGCAAGCTGGACATCTAGACCAAGCCCAAGTGTCCCGGATCCTCCAGGATCAGGCAGAGTCCGATCTCCGGTTTGGGGAACTCTGTTTGCGTGATAACCTAGTGCCTCCCAGTAAACTTTATCTATTTGTAGACTGTGAGAGCTTACAACTAGGTGAGTTGTTGGTCCTCTATGGTTTCATTAATTTTCAGCAGATGGAAGACGCTCTGGTTCTTCAGAAGAAGTGGCACCAACCGTTGGGAGAGACTCTTGTTCGTAAGCAATTACTGAGCCCCGAAATCCTAGATTGGGTTCTGAAAGAGCAAAGTTATTTCCACCAAATGGGTCAGAAACGCGCCTGGGATGTGTTGCAAGCCCGTTTAACCCAGACTAACCAGATCCGTGAACATTTGCAGAAGTTATTGCGAAAACGCCAAGCCTCCGGCCAGGACCCTCAGCCCACCAAACCGCCAACTCCAGTGGTGCCAGTTGTTCGCCAACGCCCAGCACCCTCAGAAGCCACTCCGCTGATTGAACCCCAAGCTGTAGATTGGTTAGATGATAGAAAGCCAGAGCGGCGGGCGTCTGAACATAGTTTATTGATGGTTAAAGTCGAGTCACTCGAGTTGCAGCTCAGCCAGAAGGAAGAAGAGTTTGCTGATTACTACGAACAAGTTGAACACCAAATTAGTCAATATCAGACTCAATATGCAGAACGGATCCGTTTCTTAGAAGAGCAGTTACAGCAAAAGTCAGAACTGTGTTCGATTAAAGATCGCATGTGTGAAGATTACCAAGCTCGCATCAATCAGCTCGAATCCGAACTGTGGCGTCAGAATGAGAAGCTGAAGTATCAATCTCAACAGGATGAGGGTGAACAAAAGCTACGGTCTCACATTACTGAACTTCAGACTGAGTTAAAGGCGGCAACTCGGTTAGAGAAGAAGTATGAAGCAATGCTGTTGAAGCAACAAGAAAAATTGTTAGATGCTCAGGATCAGATCGAGCGGCAAACAGAACAGATTGAGTCACTCCAGGACCAAATGAAAGCCAATGGATCCCAAAATGTTGTACCCATGCGCAAGAGTGAGATTGTTGCTTCTAGCCCGTCAGGTTCCAAATACACCATTTCCCCCTCAGCCAGTTATCAGCTGCAACAGATTATCCGGCGACAGGATAAACTCTTAATTCCTTTATCTCTGATCAATCTGCGAGATCAGTTCGACATTAGCTACATTCTGTCAACGCTCTACTCTACGGAGGCTGAAGTAACTGAGCAGGCGAATCGGCTGGAAAGCCTTCTGCAAGTTCATCGCCGTGAGTCCCGTCGGAATTCATCCAGTCGGGCTCAAGTTGAACAGCAAATCTTTCGTCTGCTCGGTCTTCACCATCAAGGGAACCAGGAGCCCTCGTCTCCAGGATCCTTTCATCAGATGTGAGTCATCAGACGTGAGTCTTCAATCCACTGATGGTCGCCTTAGCTCCTGGTCGCTCAGCAGCAGCAGTAACTTATAACGCCGTTCATCGCTGGTGGTATCAATTTCACCATACAAAAAGCCCCGGTAGGGACTACCTTTGTCACGAATAACCAGAGGTTGATTCCCCTTGGATCCTGTGCCAACCACAGCAACCTTTTGATTTGTGTGAAGCTCAGATGCAATGTTGAACAGAAAATCCATCGTTAGGCCATCTTCGTGAACAATTTGGTAGGTTAACTTGAAGATGTAAGAGGTGAATGCTGTGGCTAGAGACAACCGTTTACCTATTTTGACCGGCATTAAGTCATTAAGATTGGACTGACGGGTGAGATGGGGCCGGCGCTCTTTCTCTTGCCCTGACGGATCTACAATAACATCAATGAAATTGAAATCTGATACTGGTACCGGATCCTCAACATCAGATTCAAAGTAAGTAGTAGAGAAAATCTCCGGTTGGACCACATGACCGGCTCGGTTCAGATCCAACTCAGGATCCATTTCAATGAGTTGAGTTGACGTCAAGTCAGTCGATTGCAGTCGAGGATTGATCCCAGTCACAACCCGAGACAGCGTTACATCTCCCTTTGACGTTCGTCGCCGAATGGAAGGCTTGGGGTTAGCATCCGGTAATGGTTGGAGGGAGAGACGAGCTGTTTTGCCGTCATAATCAAGATGAATCAGCTTGGTGACAGAGGGAATCATCGTAAGGATCCTATGGGTACGGTAGTTAACTAGATCATGGCGAAATCGAGTGTGTCATCATCTTCATCCTCTGGCTCCGCATCAGCATCAAAAAAGTCATAGGCTACCGTTAACCCCACAAGCGTGGTTTTCTTTGTAACTCCTGCGAACAGGTAAGCTGTCCCCTCGTGTACTAGGAGTAGGGCTTCTTTAGGGATGTAGCTTTTCCGATACGAGAACTGCGTTTCATATAACCCATCAGAGAGCGCTAGCCCCTCCAACGGGTACACATCGATCACATTAAATCCCGCCAGCCGTGTGAGGGGAACAGGCGTTAGTGTAGACGCAACATCAAAGGAACTCGGTTGGAGTTCAGCCACACCACCATCAAGCTCTGTAACAGGATCCTCAACTGGAGATCCCTCTGGATCAAAGCGCATGGACGCGAGCTCTTGCCGCCAAAACATCTGACCATCAGCACTGAGATAACCTTTAACCAGAGGCTGACCACCTTTTTCGGCAATCGTTTTGGCGTAACCGTACAAATCGCGTTTAGTAATACGGGATCCTAGCTGCCCTTTCACCACCTGATCACCGAGCTGGAACGAGATATCTTTCATAAGTCACGCAGCGTTGTACATTGTAATGGTAATGATACGGATCCTGTTTTGTAGAATTGTTTAACCAGAGAAGCATGTTCAAGGATTGAGTTGGACTCAGATTTAGACAATAACAGACTAGATAAGCATAGAGCTAGACCATGACAGAACTCGATGTTGAACGATTTTGCAGTTTATCAATATCTTGACGGATAGCTGACTGGATAACTTTTTCACCTTTACGTTCGAGGCTTTCTTCAATTAGCTTTAGGGCTTCAATCGTTCCGTTTAGATAAGCTCGAGGCTGGGACACCTCGGGTACCGTAAGATCAGGTGAGTGAGTCATCATCTGATTGAGCAGGTTGCAGACGGCGCTGATAGCATCTTGAACACCCGTAACAATAGTAACGTCACCTAGTTTAAGAGTACTGGCTTTTTCAGCCCGCGCTCGCTGACGATCGTAGATACGGTCCCAAGGAAAGGCAACTAATGGGATCCCGAGAGCCATGCATTCGTAGAAGGTGTTGTACCCGGCACCACTAATGACGATATCAGCACCTGGCAAACAGTCCATCGCCGGCCAGTACGGGATCCAAACCTGAGGTGGGCACTGACTGGGACAGGCTGCCGCTAAACAACGAACCGCCACCCAGGGCAAGATTTCAGACAAGGCTTTAGCTAAATATCCATAGATTTCAAGTTCATCCTGATTGCCCGATGCACAGATCACGATTGAGAGCAGGTGGGTGGGTTCAATCCGTAGAAGGTGGCGAGCCCCTGCACGAGTGGGTAGGTCGTCAGGGTGTCGAATCAGCCACGGATCGGTCCACTCCAACTCAACCCGATCTTCGAAGGGCGGATCCTCAGCACGCCCAGGTACAACCACCAAGTCATAGTAGTTTGCCACGAAATCTTCTAAATTACGCGACAAAACATACTCTAGAGGAATGTCTTGAAGAACCAGGATCCGGGGCAGACTGTGAAGCTGTGGCAAGATAGTCGCTAGTTCTCCCCAGAGGCCTCGCGGCAAGGCATCAACAATTAAGATTGAAGGGGAGTCGGTGAGCAGGTTCAACAATTCAGTGCGAACGTAGGACTCAGTCGTTTCAGGTGGAATCGCTTGGATATCGAGCAAGCCTGTCCCCACTTTGGCCTGGATGATAGAAGCGTAAGGGCTATTACTGAGAATGGTCACAGGCCGAGTCTTTGCCGCCAGCTGTCCAATCGCTATGGCTCGGTTTAGGTGTCCCCACCCGCCTCCCATGGCATAGATGAGCCAGGGTAACTTCGACAACTTTGAAACCACTCGCCTACTGTCCTATAAACCTAGCGTCTGGTCGATAGTACCCTCTAACCTGCCCCTCTACAAGCCATAGGCTGAGCCAGCCGCTAATCACTATTAACCAAGTTAGGGTCAGCTTGTCTCAACGTCATCAATGCATCCCTCCATCAGCAAAGCTGCCCTCGACCCCAACCTCCTATCATCGAGAGTCTGGCACATCCCAGACAGAAAAGGAGGACTAAGGCCCAAGGACAGCTACGCTGGAGAACACTTAAGCTACTAGCAATGAGACAGGCTAGCGATCGTACCCACCGCCTTCAAACTCATCATCTCGAGAGGGGCGGCGGCCTCCATCCTCCTGAAGCTGCTCAAGCCGGAGCCGAAGTTCTAGCGGAATCTGTTGAACAGGAACACACTCACCGCGTACAGGCACAAATAGTTCCTCAGGATCCTCACAGGTGGGGAACTCCTGCTGCGCAATCAGCGTGCCAGATTCGTTTAAAGTGAGCTGGATATTCAAAGTGGTCTCACTCGGTTGGGCTGTCATCGATGAAGACACCGCAGAAACAGTCCCATTCTGCCCTACAGAGAGCTGCGGGGCCTGAGAGAGTGATGTGCGAATTGATGAGCTAGTTGAGTCAGTTAAACTTGCGGATTCAGCCTGGAGAGCCCCAAAGCTACCTAGCCCAGTCATCAGAGTCAACGCAATTGCTGTAGCCTTCGTCAAACCTTGATCCTGCTTCTGAAAGTCGCCCATAGCACATAACTCCTAACAGCCACCTTTTCCCTATGAACTCTATTCGATCGCTTCAACTGAGTCAAGTGAATTTACGGGGATGGTAGGCAGATGCTGAGGAACGCTGCCTCTAAAGTCTCGACGGGATTATTCCTAGGCGACGCAAGTCTAGTCTGGATGAGCTCAGGATCCTTGCGCTTACCAGGGAGCTTGCTAAATAGTAGCGCTTGATTTAGTGAAATATATTTCTTTGTAAGTGAGTGATTGCTATTTATGTGAGACAAGGCAATCTGTGCTTCGCCTGACAAGCGTGACTTCAAGCTATGGAGTGAGTCGGTAACATCAGGTGTCTTCCTCTATGCTCCACCGATAGTCCATTAGGTAGCCTCGGGAGCGCCAATTTTCTTCCATCTGCTGCTGCTGACTAAAGGCCTTGCGCAGGGAGTTGATAAGCTCTTGAACCCGCTGCCGGTAGGAGTAATCTTGCGCCTCGACGAATGCGAAGGTTTGCCGTTCGAGGACTTGCAATAGGAGTTCGTAATGGATGTGGGCAGGTAACGGGACTTGTTTCATGATGACTAGCCTCAGGATTGTCCTAACAGAGCACGGGTTGCAGCCGCCGGGTCCGGGGCTTTGACAAGGGCTTCGCCGACTAGAACTGAGCGCACACCCCAGTCATGGACGATGGTGAGATCGTGGGCAGAATGGATCCCTGATTCACTAACAACTGTGAGACCCAAGGCATTGATCCTTTGGCGGCGAGCAGTAATCAAATGCTGAGTGGTGTCTAGGTCGACGTTGAAGGTTGTGAGGTCACGATTGTTGATGCCGAGAAGTGTAAGGTGGGGAATAGCCAGCACCCGATCGAGTTCAGCCAGGGTGTGGACTTCGACTAGGGCAGTCATCCCTAGCTGATGGATCAGTTTGAGGAAGTAGGTCAGATCAGCATCGCTGAGTAGAGCCGCAATCAGGAGGATCGCATCTGCCCCCAAACTCCGCGCCCAGAGGATTTGGTAAGAGTAAAGCACAAATTCCTTGCACAGCACGGGGAGACTGACAGATTGCTTCACTTTGCGAAGGCTGTCTCCACTGCCCTGGAAGAATTGTGCATCCGTGAGGACCGACAGGCAGCTGGCCCCAGCCGATTCGTAAGCTTGGGCGATTGCCACCGGATCGAACTCTTCACGGAGAACTCCCCGACTAGGAGAGGCCTTCTTGACTTCGGCAATCAAGGATACAGGATGGGGTGAGCTGGTGAGAGCTGCCAGGAAGTCACGGGGTGGGGGGAGGGTCTGCACCTGCTGCTTTAGACGGGATAGGGGGAGCTGTTCCCGAAGCTTTTCGACCTCGGTTTCTTTATGCCAGACGATTTCCTCCAGGATGTTGCGAGGTTGAGCATCGGGCATATTGACTCGGTACACCTGCGACTCAACGGTGATCGGAGGCGCTGGAGAACGACGGCGGATTTCCATAGCAGACCAAACTCAATAGACTCAGCAAAGGTATTGACTAGAGTAATCGATTACTTTAGGTAATACCTACCAGATTTAGAGACTTTGAGAGGCATCGGTGCCAAGTCAGCTGGCGACCTGTCTAGAAGAGTAGTCCAGATGGTCCCCACTATCCCTGTCAGACCTTAGGACTTAAATAGCAGGGGGAATCATGAAGGCGATGGAGTGTA
The DNA here is from genome assembly GCA_964443615.1 of uncultured bacterium. Lineage (GTDB taxonomy): Bacteria > Cyanobacteriota > Cyanobacteriia > Thermostichales > Thermostichaceae > CAYSWV01. Next base: position 18,724 of record CAYUEE010000087.1, read on the forward strand.
ACATCTGATGAGTGCCTCGGCCCAAAGGTAACATCTGCGTCGTCAATGGCAATATCTGGGTGATTAGGCACGACAGTAGAAAAGTTTAGGGGTTGAAGTAAACAGGTAACGGCTTGAAGCTGAATGCCAAACATGGCTTATGGAATTTAAGAAGGAGGGGGAGGACGTTCTTCCAGGTGAGTCTACGCGCAGTTATTTCAAAATTTGGGCACTCTATTCAACAAGTGGCCCTTTCCCCTGATCAAGGATCCCTCCTACAGATCCCTCCTACAGATCCCTCCTACAGATCCCTCCTACAGAT